>PBIQ01000040.1 GCA_002720485.1 Acidimicrobiaceae bacterium | reverse complement strand
TGATGTTTTGGTGAAAAATCTGGGTATAGGCATGGTGCTCCACTGTCCACCGCCCATATTAATCATTACTGAAATTTACTCTAGATTCAAGCCAATGCTTAGGTTCGTGAGAATTTCTCTAGAAGTTCGGGCTGATACCTTTGTTCACCTTGTTTGGTTTCCTTATCGAGGATCCAATTAGGAAGCCCAAACCCCAAGCAATATGCATAGTTGGGAATACCAGCATCAAGATAATCTTTTCGACAGAATTACTAGATTTCTGTATAAGAGAGGCTATTAAGACACCTGTCAAGTAGCAGCCGGGGAGAATTAGCCCCCATAAGGTGAGGGAAGCAGCTAGCGTTATGCCCAAAATAATCCCGATGATCAAGGCTGGTGGAAGGACCTGTCTTATTTTGATTGATGTAGGGTGAAGCTTCAATACCGCCCGTTTCCATTGACCATATTGAAAATACTGGCGGAATAAAGCACGTAATGAGGGTCTAGGCTTATAACGCACAACAAGGTTTGGATTAAACCAAACAAGACGGCCACTTTCGCGAATGCGTATATTCAGTTCATAATCCTGGTTTCGAATCAATGTTTAGTTAAACCCGCCAAGTTCACGGAAAGCTTTCTTCTCATAAACGCCAAGGTACACGGTGTCAGTTGGGCCCTCTTTCCCGCCGTAGTGGAATTTGGAATTTCCGACTCCAAATCTTGAGGTCATTCCCATCGCTATAGATCGCTCCACTCGGGATTCACCTTCGGCTTTTTGTATTCCGCCTACGTTTGCTGCTCCTGTCCGTCTGATCGTTTGGATTGCTTCCTGAATGTAGCTTTCTTCGAGTTCACAATGGGCATCAACTCGCACAAGAAAGTCTCCGGAAGCTAGCGAAGCGGCAGCGTTCAGTGCGCTTGCAGTTTTTCCAGAAGGGTTAGACACGACCTTTATTCGGGGATTTGCGACTTCAAGCTCTTTCGATATTTTTTCTGTTGCATCAGTTGAAGGAGCAACTCCTAAGATGATTTCATCCACCGCTGCGTATGTTTGATTTAAGACTGAGTCAACGCTCGCACGTAAGTGTTCTCCATTGTCTCTGACTGGAATGATTACGCTTACTGAAGGTTGCTGATCCATAGCTTGATCAAGTTCGTCCAATAAAAATCACCCATACGGTTCGTATCAGGATCTGTAAATCGAGTATCGGTGACCAGTTCACTAGATATTGGAGATCGTGTCCTAGTTTGTAACTTGGGTCAGTGTGGTAGTGGCCAGAAACTTGGGCTAAACCTGTTATACCTGGAGGAATATCGTGTCTTCTCCCATATCCAGGGATTAGACCCTCATATTCGTTTGTGAAGTCAGGGCGCTCAGGCCTTGGTCCAATAATGGACATTTCTCCCCTAAGTACGTTTATAAACTGCGGAAGTTCATCGAGCCTAGACCTTCGGACCCACTTTAGGCCAGTGATGATTCTGTGGTCATCTTTTTGCGCCTTTACTGTGCCGGTCTGGTCTTCAGCGTTGTGGTGCATAGTCCTGAACTTCAGCATATTAAAGGTAGAACCAAATTTTCCAACACGCTCTTGCTTTAGGATGATTTCCTGACCAGCAACTATCCGGATATATGCTGCAGCGAACAAAGTAAGAATCAATATCGGAATAAGCAGAACAACGAGATAGAGACATTCGGTGAAAGTCTTAAAGTGGGATCTAGAGGTAGATAGAGTATGAGCTCTAAGTGCCGTAAAAGGCATTCCGGCTATTTGGATACTCCTTCGAAGCCCCAGAAGCGTATCTGAAGGAAGAATCTGTTGAAACACTCCGACCCTTCTCATCTCTAGATCTTCAAGCGGTTTCGGGTAGATTTTGCTAAGAAGCCCACTTGTTAACAACAACACGTCAGTAGCTTGCTTTGATTCAATTTCGTGGGAAAGCTCATCAATTGAATTTATCTCACCCACAACTATTAGCTTGGACCCGCATTCCTTGATGTGTTCTTTCCCCAGAGTAATGTCTGAATAGGAACCGACTAAGAGAACTCTTGGCGTTCCATAACGTCGCACCCTTATCCTGCCTGAAAGCCATCTATTGAAAGTGATTCCGAGTGACCCGAATCCCCATAGGAGTAATAGGTTGCCTCTAGGCATCAGATAGTAGTCAGTGATAAGGACAATAGTTGCTTCAAGAAGGATAGCGATCGAAGTTAGTGCAGTGACTCTGGGGAGCCAGAGTTTTGCTCCTATTCGAGGAGCTGCATCGTATAATTCGCCGAAATAATAAACAAGCATGTGGAGTGCTGAAGCGATAAGAAATCCAATAAGGTAAGTTGAAAAACTTTTAGGCCAGTCAGTCCCAAACCTAATTAGAACTGAGGCGAATAGCACTGTTACTAGAACTAGAAAGTCAGCGTAAACTAGAGCTCGTATTCTCCTAGATCGCCTAGGTCGGTGAGGATTGTCTTCTCCGAGCGAAGATGGACTGGTAAGGCCAGCATCTGGTTTTTTAGTCGTCATAGTCATTTGCTCTGATCAGTCAAGTTCTTTAAGTTTAGGGCCATTTGAATCGAGCATGGTTACAAAGCGTTCTTTATCAATCAATGGAACAGCTTTTCTTTATGGCTAATCGATATCGATTATTAGAACCACATCTCCTGCCCCAACAGAATCCCCAGCATCAGTAAGTATTTCCGCTACTTTCCCTGCGACGTCACTTGTCACATTATTTTCCATTTTCATCGCTTCAAGCACCATCAGGACGTCTCCCGGAGCAACCTCGTCACCTACTTGGACAGCAACTTTAACGATGGTACCTTGCATCGGAACTGAAATTTTCCCATCGCCACCACCTGAGCTTCCTGAAGCCGCTGTAGCTCTCCGTCTGGTTCCTTTTGAGCTATCGGGGGTCCACATAGAAACGTTAAATTGCTTACCTTCTACTTCTATGACTGCAGACCGTTCGGTTAACCCTGCCTCGTCAGCCAAGTCTGCTGAATCTAAGCTTGGAAGCGCCGAAAGGTCCAATTCTTCCTCGACCCATTTGGTTGAATGTTCCAAGTTTGCGAAATCTGAGTGTGTGAGAATTGCCCGATCAGCAGGAATAGTCGTATGAAGTCCATGGATCTCGAATTCGTCTAGAGCTCTTACTGTCCTCGCTGTGGCAATGTCTCGATCTTCACCCCAACAAACAAGTTTCCCTATGAGGTTGTCATAGAATTGACTGATCTCATCTCCTTCTTCGTAGCCTCCATCCCACCGTGTCCCAAAACCAGCAGGGACTTTGAACTTCATGAGTTTTCCTGGGCTAGGGAGAAAGGCGCCGCCTGCCGGATTCTCTGCATTGATGCGGACTTCGATAGCGTGGCCGTTTATTTCTATATCTTCTTGAGAGAATTGGAGTTTTTCGCCTTGTGCTATAAGTAGCTGCTGGCGAACTAGATCGATGCCAGTGACCATCTCAGTTACTGGGTGTTCGACTTGTAGCCTTGTGTTCATTTCGAGATAGTAGAAGGCTTCATTTTCGTATAGGAATTCTACTGTTCCGGCATTTACGTAGTTGCATCCTTCTGCAACTGCAACGGCGGCTTCTCCCATTTCCTGAAGAATGGCAGGATCAATCCCAGAAGCTGGCGCCTCCTCGATTAATTTTTGGTGACGCCGTTGGGCAGAGCAATCTCGAGTTCCCAGATGCAGTGTTTTCCCATGAGAGTCTGCGAGAACTTGGACCTCAATGTGTCTAGGCTTCGTCAGATAACGCTCCATATACAATTCGCCTCTTCCGAAGTAAGCCACTGCTTCTCGTTGAGCGGAATCGATTGCCCCCTGAATTTCTTCCTCCCCATGGACTACCTTCATTCCTCGACCGCCACCGCCATATGCTGCTTTAATCGCTATTGGGTAGCCGTGTTCTTTAGCGAATTCGACCACTTCAGAACTGTCTTCAATAAAATCAGTTGTTCCCGGTACGCCGCTTACGCCGACCTTCTCTGCAGCCCGCCTCGCACTAATTTTGTCGCCCATGATACGAATTGCATCTGGTGGAGGTCCGATGAATGTAATTCCTCTTTCAGTTATTTGCTCGGCGAATTCGGCGTTTTCTGAGAAAAACCCATATCCGGGATGAACAGCGTCAGCGCCTGACGTTTCGATAATCTGAAGTATTTTAGGGATATCTAAGTAGCTCTCTGCTGCAGTGCTTCCACCAAGGGCATAAGCTTCATCAGCTAATCGAGTATGGAGGGAGTTTCTGTCAAGGTCAGAGTAGATAGCAACCGACTGAATACCGAGTTCACGGCAGGCGCGAATTACTCGAACTGCAATTTCTCCTCGGTTAGCAACGAGCACTTTTGTAAACACTCGTCTAACGTTACAGAATATGAACTCGAAAGAAACGGATAACACAAAAGCCACCGAAAAAGATTCAGTTGGCTTGCGGGTCGCCTATTTAACAAAAACCTTGAAAAATAAGGGTTTTGGGCAGATTTCATGGGTTAAGCAGACAGGATCCACAAATACTGACCTTTTAGAGAAAACTGGATCAGCAGATATTGATCGAATGGTTGTAATCGCTGATTTTCAAACATCAGGGAAAGGGAGACGAGATCGTAAGTGGGTCGCTGAACCTAATTCCTCGCTTCTAATGTCTGTGGGCTTTCTAGCTGATACTGAGAAGATCAATTTGGGGGTCTTCGCTTCTGGACTTTCAGTAGCAACATGCACAGCCCTGCATTCTCTCGGGTTTGAACAGGCGAGAATCAAATGGCCAAACGACATAGTAGTCAGTACTCCACCAGATGGAGAGCAGGCAAAACTAGCGGGAGTACTCGCTCAGTCGAAGTTGGTTCGGAACAGTGCTTCCGTTGTTGTTGGATTAGGTATTAATGTTCATCCAAGTAGTCTTAGAGACTCTGTCCCCGAAAGAAGAGTTGTCTCACTATCAGATTTAGGAGAACCTCCAGACCGAGTTCATCTCGCCGAGACTATCCTTTCATCGCTCGGAGATATAGATTTTAGAAACTCAAGTTTCTGGGATACTTACAGATCATTATCTGAGACAATTGGACAACATGTGCGAGTTACAACTGAGAGGACTGCTCTGGAGGGAATAGCGATAGATATTACCAAGTCAGGTTCTCTTCTGCTTGAAGATAACGAAGGGGCAACATTTGAAGTGACTTCAGGAGACTTGATTTCCCTTCGACTCCTATAAACTAGCTGAGGTGCAATTAATAAGCGGATGAAAGAGGCTACGTTTACTCAATGGCTACAGAACGTCGACCACGTCCGCGAAGAACTTGGACCCAGAGGATCTGCGTCCTATTTCTCATTATCGCATTTTTCGGCTCTTCCTTGTCGGCAGCGCTTCTAGCCTACGCAAAGGACACTGTCAGCAGTATTCCACGAACAGCTTATGGAAATATTCTGACGCAAGAAGCAACAGAAAGTTCAACTTCACTTCCTGAAACTCCTGATGATGGTGAAGTCGATGTTGCAGGAGAAAAACTCGAGCGGGAAACAGTAATTTTTTTCTAATTGGTACTGATTCCGTAGCTTCTCTTCCTGAAGGGCACCGATTACGTCAAACACGGTCAACAGCTCAGCTCTTAACAGATACTCTGATTATTCTTCGGCTAGATACCGGAAGTTCTTCTGAAGGGCAATCAGAAAACACGAATGTGTCTGTTGTTTCTATCCCCAGAGATCTCTGGGTTCCGATTTCAGGCTATGGGGGCGAACATCAAAAGATCAATAGCCTTCTAGCATTCACCGGCCCACAAACTTTGGTCCAGACAGTCAAGGATTATTTTGCGGTTCCGATTCATTACGTTATACAAGTTGACTTCAATGGTTTTCTAGAACTTTTTGAAATACTTGGTGGATTGGATCTCTTCATTGAGTTCCCCATCAAAGATAAAAAAGCTCAGTTGTCTATTGAGGAAACTGGCTGCATATCGCTTACTCCACAGCAGGGATTAGGCATAGTCAGAAGCCGAACCATGGAGGCCTATGTGCTAGGTGAGTGGCGGGAGGTTGATACGCTAAGTGATCTTGACCGGATGGACCGTCAACAGGACTTTCTAATCCTTGCTCTGCAACAAGCGTTTGACTCAGGATTTAGGGACCCAGGGAAAATAAGAAGCGTTATTGAGGATGTCTTCAGAGGGGGCTATCTGACCTTAGACGACCGTATGACTCCTGAAGACATGATCGATTTAGCAAACAGGTTCAGGAGTTTTGATGCTAATGATCTCAATCGGTATACCCTTCCGACAGTTTTTGATTGGGATGGTCCATATTCGATTCTTCGCCTTATTGAATCAGAGGCCCAGATCGTTCTTGACGTTTTTCGAGGGGACCAAACGGAGAAAAGTTTTGGGATAATTCTTCTCAATGGAACTGGAATTACTGGACAGGCAAAGCGCATCTCAAACGACCTGGTTGCTGCTGGCTTTCGCATTGCAGAGACCGGTAATGCTCAGTCGTTTGATTTCGAGAGAACAACTATTTACTATGACTCGTCTCAAGAGGATTCAGCGAAACTTCTCCAGTCTTATCTCATTTCTGGAGCTGAACTTATTGAACGAGATATCCAAACTGGGAGAGGGGTAGAGATGATTTTCGGGAGGGATTACTCTGGAGTCTCGGAGACTCCAATAGCCTACGGCTCAGAGGATGAAATCACATTAGGCCTATCGAATCAAATCGGTGTGGAGGCCTTAGCGGGTCCTCAAGCCTCAGAAGCTCAGTCGGGCATCGTTCAATTCGATGACTCCGTTAGCCTTTCAAGCAGGGTCTTAAATGATCAGAGCCTTGTTGTCTTCACAGAAACCAGTGATGATAAGGAAGAAGAAATCCAAGCTGCGCTAGAAAGAGCTGGGCAGATACGCGGTTGTTAGCTCGAATTAGTCAAAAAGCAAGAAAAATTCTCTTCTTTTATGTTTTTTTTCAAAGAACCCCCCATTGGTGTGCCATATTCTCCTCTTGGTCCACTACCGTATTGAGACATGGGTAAGGCATCATCTGCAAAAAAGATTGCACGCGCTGAACGTGCCGGAGCTACTTCTGGCCCGAGCGAACGTCGGGCTTTAGGATTCCCTTCCGCAGTGGCTCTTGTGATCATATTAGGTTTGTTTCTTGTTATTTTCGCTCGGGCTACCCGTGATGCTGAAGTTACTCCTACTCTTCAAGACCATTGGCACGCAGCATATGGAGTTTATGATTGTGTCTCGGACTCCTTTCTCCCTGTCTTCCAAAGCGAGTACGACCCTGAGGGGATCCATTCACATCAGGATGGGATAATTCACATTCATCCATTCACGTCTTCAGTCACCGGAAAGCAAGCACGTTTAAGCGTGTTTTTAAATGCGATGGGGGCAGAGGTAACTGAAAAAGCAATAGTTTTACCAGGCGATCAGTCCTTAGAAGCTGGAGTTGATTGTGGAGGAGAGGAAGCAGTTATCCAAGTTGTAAGGTGGGCGAATGCTTTTGAAGGTGGGGAACCGGAAGAAATTTATACTGAGGATTTAGGCGACGTTCGATTCCTAGCTGATATTGAAGCGTTCACTATCGCAAGAGCGCCCTTGGGTTTCAACATCCCAATGCCTGACAGAATAGAGACTCTTGAAGGAGTTACCGGTCAGTCCAGAGATGTTATTACACGACCGAATACGTCGGATATTCCTGGTCCGCAAGACTTTGGAACCGAAGAATAATCAATCCGGTCACCGATACTTCCGTGTTTGGCCAGATTCATCGCAGGTGCTTTAGATGAAAAGTGAGACTCTCGTAATAGTTAGTGGATATTTCAGTCCGTTGCATTGTGGTCATCTAGATTATTTGGAAGCCGGTGCGGCTTTAGGGCATCGCCTAGTAGTTATCGTTAATAATGATTTTCAGCAACAGAAGAAGAAGGGGAAGGTCATTATTCCTGAGGGGGATAGGTTACGAATCGTAAAAGCTCTCTCGATAGTAGATGAGGCTTATATCGCTATCGATGAAGATTCATCCGTTAAAAAAACCATTGCGGAGATCGCAAGCACAAACCAAGACTTTCATTTGATATTTGCTAATGGCGGAGACCGAAATCAGCTATCAGACATACCCGAAGGAGAGGTGTGTAAAGAGCACAGTATTGAGCTGGTGTTCGGGGTCGGGGGCTCGACAAAGAAGGACTCAAGTACCAGAATCAACAAGGAGCTAGGAATTGAGTAGTTGGCTACCGAAATAGATCATCTTTTGGATCCCGAAGTAGATCTTTCTTTACACTGCCTTCCCCAAACCAGTCAGGATCTCCCCCTCTGACAATTGCTACTGGAATACCTGCCGACTTCCCCATTACAAGTTCGGCAGCGCTAGCAAGTTCATCTACTAAGGCAACTTCAGTTACCTGCATTTCCCTCCCTAAGGCATCAGGTTCTCCTCGAAGATCAAGAATCGGGGTAATGCCGGCTGACCCTATTGCGACGTCGGTTAATCCTCGTCGCCATGGCCTACCAAATGTGTCTGAAATGATGATAGCTACTTCAAGTCCGTATCGTCCTTTGAGGCCATCCCGTAGCCTTTGAGCTGACCGGTCACTGTCTTCGGGTAGAAGAGCTGCTTGCCCTTTTTCAACATTGGAAAGATCAATACCTGCATTGGCGCACACAAATCCGTGCTTTGTTTCGCTGATAATTAGCTCCCCTCTTCTCCGGAGGATTCGTACAGACTCTCTTTCGACAAGGGGTTTATGGCTAAGTGGGTCGTTTGGATCAATTTCTACAAGCTGATTCTCGGCTTTTGAAATGATCTTCTGTGTGACAATAAGAATGTCGAAAGACTTGATTTCTCCACAGTCTCCAAGCATAGCGATAAGGTCATCCCCTGGTTGTATTTTTGGAAGCCCATGAATCGGGAGAATTTCGAGGTTCATTTTTTAAGCACCTCCGGAAAGAATGTAGAGAGTATCGTCGAACATAATGCTGCGGATTTCTTCTGACTAGGTATAACAGTATCTGTTGCTAAACATGTAAATCCAAGTTTTTCAATCTCAGTTTTATATTGAGTATCTTCATTATCCAAGACGAATTTAGAGGCCACATCCTTATAAATTCTTGCAACCCCAGTGGGGGATACTTCATGCCCTAGTTCGAGGAGCATTCTGCCTGCCGGTCCTTTGAGGGCTTTCCCGTTAATAATTCCCGAAACAGCGACTGTGCTCGCTTTCTTTGTTTGAAGCGCCTCAGATATTCCCGGTACTGCAAGGATCGGCCCAATTGAAACTATCGGGTTAGATGGGGCAATTATTATCACTGAAGCAGACGTAATCTCATCGATCACATTTGGACCTGGTCTAGCCTCCTCGATTCCCTTGAAGGTCACATCTTTGATCTCTAGATTGTGTTGATGTCGGACAAAATATTCTTGGAATGCTATTTCCCCTAGGGTAGTGGTTGAGACAAATGTGTTGATGGGGTTGTCGCTTACCGGCAGGATTGTAACTCCAACTTTCAAGCTTCTGGCTATTTCCTGCGTAACAGTGGTCAAAGAGTGTCCTTGGAGTATGCGGTGGGTCCTATACATATGTGTACCAAGATCTTTATCTCCTAGCTGAAACCAGTCAACACCCCCATAACGAGAGACCATCTTGATCGCATTCCAACTCTCATTTTTCAGTCCCCATCCTTTCTTAGGATCTATTTCTCCCGCAAGAGTGTAGGTAATGGTATCTAGATCAGGGGATATGTTTAGTCCATGGATTCGAGTGTCATCTGCAACGTTAACAATCGCTGTTATATCTGTAGGGGCGATTACCTTTTGTAATCCGTTTAAAAGTTTCGCTGCACCGACCCCGCCAGACAAGACAACTATCTTTGCTGTTGTAGATGGTTTCACGCTAGTCCTTTGAGCCTTCCCTCGAGAAGGGCCATGTCCGCGTCAACCATCATTGTAACAAGTCCCTCAAAGGTCGTTTTTGGCGCCCACTTAAGTTTGTCGGAAGCTTTTGAATAGTCTCCTACAAGCAGATCAACCTCAGCGGGTCGAAAGAATTTCTCATCAACTTCCACGTGGTCTTCGTAACTTAAACCTAGATGGCTGAACGCTACTTCACAGAATTCTCTTACACTGTGGGTTTCCCCAGTGCAGATTACATAATCGTCAGGAGAGTCTTCCTGCAGCATCAGCCACATGGCTTCTACATAATCTCCAGCGAAACCCCAATCTCTCTTAGAGTCAAGATTGCCAAGAGCAAGCTTGGTCTCGAGTCCCAACTTAATTGAAGCAGCTCCGTAGCTAATTTTCCGTGTTACAAACTCTAATCCGCGCCGCGGACTTTCGTGGTTAAACAGAATGCCGCTGGAAGCATGCAAGTTGTAGCTTTCACGATAGTTAACAGTAATCCAGTGGCCATAGACCTTCGCTACTCCATAAGGGCTTCTTGGGTAGAAAGGAGACTTCTCATTCTGGGGTACTTCTGCTACTTTCCCGAACATTTCGCTAGAGCTTGCTTGATAGAAACGAGTAGAAGGATCTACGTTTCGAATTGCATCAAGTATTCTCGTGACACTTAATGCGGTGGTTTCGCCAGTAAGGACAGGTTGCCCAAAAGATGTTTGAACGAAAGATTGCGCAGCGAGGTTATACACCTCGTCGGGATTGTGCTCCTTAATAGCGTCAATTAGTGATATCTGGTCTAAAAGATCTCCGTTGACGAATTGAATAGCACCTTGAATGTGGGCTATGCGTTCGTAATTGACTGTGCTGCTCCTTCGCACCATTCCGATGACATCGTACCCCTTATCCAATAGTGACTCAGCGAGATAGGATCCATCCTGACCTGTGATTCCTGTTATAAGTGCTCTTGGCATCGGTTATTCCTAACTGTTCAATTAATCAAGGATTGAGTTGAGTCAATGATATCTTTAACTGTTTTCTCGAATTTCACTATTGGCTCCCAGCCAGTATGGGACCTAATTTTAGTATTGTCACCTCTCAGTGCTGGAAGATCGGAGGGGCGTTGTAAGGAAGCATCAGGAACTAGGTCGATTGAACATTCTGAAGCAGCCATAAGCGCCTCAGCAAGTTCTCCTATAGTTCTGTCTTGACCTGAGCACACATTGTACGATTCACCCGGAGTTCCATTGCAGATAATTGATCGATAGGCACGAACCACATCGCGAACGTCTGTAAAGTCTCGTCTAGTGTCAAGTCTTCCTGTTGGTATTGCAGCCTCACCATCTTTTTTTGCCTGCAAAATTCGAAGTGCTAAAGCCGAAGCAACAAAATGTGCACTCTGCCCAGGCCCGAAATGGTTAAACGAACGAGCGCACATAACGTTCAGCCCTCGTGAAGCCTCAAAGATGCTAATAGTTTCTGCTGCAGCTTTACTTACTGCGTATGGTGATGCTGGCGCTAGAGGGAAAGTCTCTTTTACCGGCAACTCCTCACTATTGACCTTGCCGTAGACCTCTGCGCTAGAAACAGTCAGAACTTTCTTAACACTTGCTTGGCGACAAGCCGTTAGAACATTGAGTGTCCCTTCGGCGTTAATTCGAAAAGTTTTTCTAGGGTTCTCCCAAGAAGCACCAACGTCGGCTTGCCCAGCTAGGTGATAAACAACATCAGGTCTTACAGCAAGGAATAACTCAGATATTGCATCTTGGTCAAGCAGGTCTGGCCCTCCATCAGATATATCAGTGGTTATAACTTCATCACCACAATCAGACAGGTGATCAGCGAGATGTCTTCCTACAAATCCGGAGCCTCCGGTAATTAGCGCTATCACTTTTTCTTCAACAAATAAGCCACAGATGAATTGTACTCCATCTAAATTTGGGATCTATATCGAAAAAATGTACTTTTTAGAGGAAATTCGATTTAATTAAGGAATTTTTTCAAGAAATTTCTTGTATGTGCGTCAGGGTACATGCCGAACTTCGTTTTGGCGATTAACCTTCGCCACTGTGGATGATTCTCTTTCGACAGATGACAAATCAGCAAATAATGCTGTTGCATATCCGCCAGTTGACATCGTTGTTGTCGCTCACAATCCAGATGAATGGTTTGGGGATGTGCTCACCTCCTTTGCAATTCAGGATTATCCAGACTTTAACGTAATTGTTCTTACAACAGGCGAAGAGAGCACGATGCGTAATTTCGTTTTCGAAAGTTTGCCTGAAGCCGAAGTGATCACTGTGGATTCGGAACACGGTTATGGCCGAAACTTGAATTCAGTTCTGGATCTTGAGAGAAGCTCAGCGTATTTCTTATTCTGTCATCATGATGTTGCGCTCGCTCCAGATGCGTTGAGATTAATGGTCGAGGAGTCGTTAAGGTCAAATGCCGGCATCGTAGGTCCAAAAATAGTTAATTGGGACCGGCCTGATGAATTACTCGATATTGGGTTCTCTGTCGACAAACTTGGGTTTCTGATCCCAAGAATCGAATCAGGAGAACTTGATCAAGAGCAACATGATTCGGTTTCGGATGTTTTTGTGGTTTCTTCTACAGTTGCTCTTGTTCGTGCCGATTTATTCCGGGCTGTATCAGGATTCGATGAAGAAATGGGGATGGTTGGAGAAGATCTCGATTTATGTTGGAAAGCGCACTTAGCTGGAGCAAGAGTCATAACCGTTCCTCTAGCGCTAGCTCGCCATCGAGAAGAAAGAGGTAAGTATCGTTCAGATGGAGAAGAGGAAAAATTACAGGATCGTCATCGCCTTCGGGTGATTCTAAGTAACTATGGCTTCTTCCATTCTTTGATCATTCTCCCGCAGGCTTTTTTGCTTTCTGTTTTGAGATCTCTGGGTTCACTATTGATAGGTGACCTAGGTCGTGCCCGATTGCTGATCGGCTCGTGGATATGGAATCTTTCTCGACCTCGGAGCCTTTTTATGAGAAGGAAGAAGTTAAAAGTTGTTCGTCGTCTTCCTGATGCAGATATCCGGTCTTTGCAAACTCAGGGCTATGCCTTAGTTAAAGGACTCTTCAAGGACCAGTCAGACGATCAAGCTAGGCCTTCGGGAATGGCCCAAGATCGATTTAAACGATTTGTGCAGACTGTCCGTGAGGGCCCATCAAAGGTTTCAGCAGTGTTTATGGTGTTAGCGATACTTATTTTCCTATTTGGTAGCCGGCACCTGATCACTCGGAAAGTCCCTGTTATTGGAGATCTAGTCCCATTTGATCTGACTATCCAGGAGTGCTTTTCGCTCTTATTTTCTAATTGGTGGATAACCGGATTAGGTCATGAGGCAACAAATCCAACTGCATTAGGAATAACAGGCCTGCTGGGGGTTTTTACCTTTGGGTCAATGGGCTTTCTTAGACTCGTCCTTACGCTTGGCATGATTCCGATAGGAGTAGCTGGAGTTTGGCATTTCCTTAAACCATTTAATTCTCCATGGATTAAGGTCGCCGGTGTTTCAATCTATTTTGCTTCCCCCGTGCCATACAATGCTTTACGTTCTGGGTCGTGGAGTGCACTTATTTTATATGGGGTGCTTCCTTGGCTGCTCTCATATTTAGCTCAAGCAGGAAACCTCTCGCCATTTGGGTCAATTGGAGGAACGAGAGGAAGGAGCGTTTTGCCATCCAATTGGCTTCGAGAGGCTTTGGGGATCGGAATTCTTTCAGGTTTTATGATTGCGTTTGTTCCTTTTGCTGGAGTTTAAATTTTAGCTGTTGTCGTTGCTATTTTTGTGGGCTCGTTATTAGCGGGATGGCCGTCCGGGTTTTTCCGATTAGTTGGAGTTTTTTGCTTCGGTGGCATTATCGCAATTGCACTTAATCTTGCATGGCTCATGGATAGCGTTGTGTTTGACCCATCATGGGAATGGTTTGTAGGGACACGTCCTTTATCGGATACTTCTGGTGGCCTTTCTGATTTTCTTCGATTACAGGCAGGTAATGCCGGGAATTCGCTATTTGGATGGGGCTTTCTTGCAATGGCGGTTGTTCCCCTGCTGCTAGCGAAAGGCGAACGTTGGGCTTGGGCCATCCGAAGTTGGGTTCTGTACTTAGGGGGTGTCTCTGTACTCTGGGCTGACAAGAATGAGTTCCTTGACATTCCATTACCTCGATCAGAGGTCCTTTTGGCTCCAGCCTCACTCGGGGTAGCAGTTTCTGCTGCTATGGGGGTAGGGGCGCTGCAGCGCGATCTGCAGACGTATCGTTTTGGATGGCGGCAGCTAGTTCCAATTAGTGCATTGCTCGCATTCACATTGTCGGTATTGCCTGTAATGGGGAATTCATTTTCAGGGGATTGGGGTATGCCTAATGATGAACTCAATCAAGTTCTTAGGCTTCAAGAGAAGGAAGTAGATTATGATGGGCGTGTATTGTGGATAGGCCATGATGATTTGCTGGCTGCTTCTGGTGTGCCATTCAGTGAAGATCTAACTCTCTCAGTTAGTGCTGGTTTGGAATCCTCATTTTTAGACCGCTGGGATAGTGGAGAGAGCGTCGGAGATCCTTTGCTTGAGGAGGCCATGTACTTAGCGCTTAATGGCGGAACCGTAAAACTAGGCCGTCTTCTTGCCCCATTTGGAATCCATGATATCGTTCTCGTCGGCCGCTCATCTCCTCTCCCTTCCGAAGGGCAGATTCAGCCGATCCCCGCATCAGTTGAAGCGGCGTTGGGGCGTCAACTCGACCTCGTGAGGATAGAAGTTTCTCCTGACGTGATTCGGTACCGAAACGTTTCGGCAATTCCAGTTGCTGCAGCTATGCCTTCAGGGGAGACGATTGGAAAGACGCTTAGGTCCTTTGCTTCTGATCCGCTACCGAACACTGGAATTGGGCTTCCTTCCTATGGCCCCCCTGTCTTATCATTCGAAGGGTATGTCGAAGATAGCGTGGAAATATTTGCTGCAGTTCCGTTTGAAAGTTCATGGGAGCTTTCGGTTGATGGAGTAGAAGTAAGAGAAAGCGTTGCTCTCGAGTGGGCTACGGGGTTTTCTCCCGGCAAGTCGGGATCTGTTGAGTTACGTCATCACACTTCATCAAGCCACAAAATTGTAATTCTTCTCCAAGTGTTGCTCTGGACTTTAGTGCTTGTGGGATTCCTTAGGATGAGTGTCGGATATCAAAGGTCATTGCTATGAAAGTGACTCGGTGGCCTGCGCTGGTCGTATTTACCGCACTCATTTTTGGCGGAGTGATTTCGAACACATCTGAAAGCCCATTGGAAGAATCGGCAAACTTGGGGCGTGTCATCAGTTCAGCTATGGGGTCAGAGTCTGATTTGGTTTCGATATGGTACTGCATCTCAGGGACTGTTGGTGGAGCTGGCATTGCAGATCATCAGATAATTATCGGAAACAAGTCAGCTAAAACAGCTGAGGTAGCGCTAACTGTTACGCCGGTTCTAGCACCGCAAAGAAGCTCCGTAGGAGATGGTCGAGATATTAAGAGCGGAGCTCCGGAAGTAGTCCAGATCGAAACAATCCGAACCAGTATTGAAATTCCTCCGATGTCAGTGGAGACAGTTACCGTCGCTGACCTTCCGAACGTAGCAGGAGAGTTTGCGTCTGTAATGCTTGAATCAAATGTAGGTGACCTGATAGCTGAGCATCGTGTAGTCGGGGGCACAGGGGAGTCTCAATCGAACTGCCAGTCTGATGCGTCTGAAGAATGGTATTTTGCTTCTGGGACAACTCGAAGTCAAGCTCGTGAGATCATATCGGTCTTCAATCCCTTTGCTGATAGTGCTGTTATTGATGTGACCTTTGTAGCGGATGGCCGAGTTCGTCGGCCTGATGCATTTAGTGGTCTTGTGATTCCACCGAAATCGTTGTTGCCGGTAGACATTACAGGTGCAGTAACGTTGTCAGACGTCGTAAGTGCAAAGATCAATGCTAGAAGTGGGCGAGTGGTCGCTGAGCGCCTCTTAATCTTGGGCGATGAATTTTCTCCGAACGGCTTGAGTCTTGAAGGTGGATCACCAAGTTTAGCCCCAGTCTGGGTTTTCCCTGGGGGGATCGATGGGTCTGCTCTATCAGCAATTCAGGTATATAACCCTTCGGAAGTAGAAGAAGTCAGTGTCGATTTGGAGATATATCCTGACTTCAAAGGTTCTTCTTTCATCGAACCAGTGAGTTTGAAAGTAAGCCCAGGAAGCACTGAAACGGTAGTTTTAGGAGGCGAAGATGCTCTCAGCATCTCAAGGAATGCATATGACTTGGGGTCTCGAATACCTTCAGGGGTTCCGCATTGGATTGTCGCACGAGTAATCGCTGGGCCACCTATTGTTTCAGAGCGTTTTGTCCTTTCTGATGGTTCTTTTCCTCAGATGACCGGATCAGGTTTTGGAATTGATGTTGAAGCTAATTCCCATACTTTCATTTCGACAGGAGGTAATGAATTAGTCGCAATCTCTCATACGTCAGATGATCGCTTAACTCAACTTAGGCTACTTGCATTTAGCGATGGGGGGGTATACGAATCTCTTCCGTTTGAAATCTCTTCAGTTTCTCGGAAGGTAATCAATCTTGAGCAGTTCGGCGTTCCCACAAATTCTATCATCGAGATAGTTTCTTCTGAGCCAGTTCTTGTAGAGAGGTACATCGGGTCGGAACAGGGTGGCTATTGGACACGGGTTACGCCTCAATCTTCTGCAGCAAATGAGCCGGATATTCCTTTACAAGAAGTGCCTGAAAAGGAAATAGGTACATAACGGTTAATTCAGAAAATAAGATCCGTGTTTGACCTTTTACAGGTTTGAAATCGCATCGCCTAGCAGCTCAGCCGAGGGGACTCCTGCATAGGACCAGATAACAACGCCCTCAAAATCTGCGATTAGGACAATCGGGACAGAGTCAATTCCGTATCGAAGATGAAGGCGCTCCTCGTTTGGGAAACTTACCTCTTGGAAATGAACCGAGTTGAGGGGCATGCCGTAAATGAGATCTCTCACTGTTATACACGAGTCGCAGGTGTCAGAGGAGAAGAAAACCAAAAGCCATGTTCTATTCGGGTTTTCGAAATCGCTACGGTCGATTTGGACTGGAAGTGAGCTTTTGGGGACTGAAGGGCTGTCGTCCCGTCTTTTGTTAACCAGATATGCGATCAGCGTTGCGAAACCACCGAGAAGAAGAGCCAAAAATAGGTTAAATAGCATCTGGGTTCGAAGAGTGTAGGGTTTCTTTAAGGAGTTTCGTTAGATTCTGTTGGACTGGTGTAACTCTGTAAAGCTGGTATTTCAGCTGCTTTTGTGCCAGATGAGTTGTCGGATTCAGTTAACTCTTGTTCGGACGCCAATTCTCCTTCATCTAAGATCTGCATGACTTCATCAGAGTCAACTGTTTCATGCTTTAGCAGGGCATTAGCGAGGCTATCAAGCTTTGTTCGGTTCTCATTCATGAGGGTTCGGCATCGATCTTCAGCATGTCGAAGGATTTCCTCGATTTCAGAATCAATTAGATTTGCCATCTCATCGCTGTAGTCGCGACCTCTGCCCATGTCTTCTCCTAGGAAGACCTGTTCATGGGATCTCCAAGCCATTGGACCTACTCGGTCACTCATTCCCCATTCTCGAACCATTTTTCTGGCCATCTCAGTAGCTCGTGCTAGATCATCAGCAGCGCCGCTAGATACTTCTCCATAAACTATCTCTTCGGCCATTCGGCCACCGAGCATCTTGACCAATTCATCTTCTACATAACTTTTCTTAAGGAGGTAGCGATCCTCTTCTGGAAGAGTCATCGTTACCCCAAGTGCCATTCCTCTAGGAATAATTGAAACCTTGTGTAATGGGTCAGCGTTGGGAAGTAGAACAGCAGCTAGTGCATGACCGCTTTCATGGTATGCGACTCGTTCTCGCTCTTCTTTGTTTAAGATAGTTGCTTCACGCGTTTGCCCCATAAGAACTCTATCTCGAGCCCTTTCAAGGTGATCGCTTGTCACCGCTTCGTCACCATCGCGGACAGCTATCAAAGCTGCTTCGTTCACAAGATTCGCCAAGTCGGCACCACTCATTCCAGGTGTTCCACGGGCAAGTACAGTCAGGTCTGTCCCATCCTCCATTTGCTTCCCTTTAACATGAACATCAAGGATTTTCTTTCTATCTTCAAGCTCCGGGAGAGAAACGATTACTTGCCTATCAAATCTCCCGGGGCGGAGGAGAGCGGGGTCGAGAATATCTGGCCTGTTTGTTGCTGCCATCATCACGATCCCTTCTGTGGCCTCAAACCCGTCCATTTCTGCGAGCATTTGATTTAGTGTTTGCTCTCGCTCATCGTGTCCACCACCTAAACCAGCTCCACGTTTACGACCTATCGAGTCTATTTCATCAATAAAGATTATTGCTTTCCCCATCTTTCGCGCTGTTTGGAAAAGATCTCGTACTCGGCTGGCGCCAACTCCCACAAACATTTCCATGAAGTCACTGCCAGTCACAGACAGAAATGGTACGCCTGCTTCTCCGGCTACGGCCCTAGCTATAAGAGTTTTCCCAGTGCCTGGGGGTCCAACCAGAAGAACGCCCTTTGGGATACGGGCGCCGATAGCCGCGAATTTTTCGGAATCTCTAAGGAAGTCGACTACTTCTTCAATTTCTTGCTTTACGCCCTCATAGCCAGCTACATCTTCAAAAGTTGTAGATGGTCTCTCAGTGGTGTATGCCTTCGCTTTCGACCGGCCGATCGACATAATATTTCCCATTTGACCTTGAGCTCTTCGCTGAAGCCAATAGAAAAATAGGAGAATGAGAGCAAGAGGTCCAAGGACTGGGATAATGAAGCCAGTCCAGATATTTGATCCAGGAGTATTGTATTCAAAAGCAGGGATATTCCCTAAGAACAGATCCGCATCCTCACTGGAAAGTTCAATAGGCCCTGAAGATTTGATCGATTCATTATCAAGCGTGGTTGCTTTAATTTTTCCGTTGTTGTTATTGAATTCCGCATCAGCGATTTCTCCCGCGATAACTTTTTCTCGGAAGTCTTGAAAAGGGATTTCGTTTCCATCATCGGATCCAAAAAGATTTGGATAAAACAAGGCTACTAAAAGGGCGATAGCGAACAGATAGCCAATTCTCTTTCCCCACGGGTTGGGTTTGGCATCAGGATCCTGATGATTCTGCTGCTGGTTCGGGTCTGGCGGAGCCGGAGGTGTTTCCTCATTCATAGTTACATCGTAGTGGTATTATCTCCGGTTGAATCGCGTCTGTAAGTAAATCCTCGGTGTGAGTGGAAGGAAACTTATCTAGTTCTTCTTTCGAATAGTTATTCATGTCCGGTTTAGGGAGTTACGATCTGTTCTGTGAGTGAAATGATAAATAGTGGATCTGAAAATTGCGGAAGTAGTTATGGATTTCCCAAAGCTGGAAAGATAGAGAACGAGTGGCGCAGGTGGGGTTTTTTAGAAGTGTTACTGGGCCTTGTCTTCGGACATATCCTTGCAGCGTTCGCCTATGTTCTAGTTCAGGGCATAGGCGGGTATGAGAACTTTGCTGAATATCCACTATGGCTTGTATCAGTAGCTAATTTCCCGTTGCAGGCTTCCATGTTGCTTGCAGCTGTTTTGGCGGCGTCATATCGGGGGGGAGGGGTAGTAAAGGACTTTCTCTTCGGAGTGAAGCGCAACGATGCTTTTCTTGGAATTTCAGTTGGGGTTGCTGCACAGTTCCTTCTTGTTCCAGCGCTTACTTATCCCGTTCTCTGGCTGTTTGATAAAGACATCGAGGACGTGAGGAAAATAGCAGAGGAATTAACCGACCGCTCGACGTCTCCTGTGGGGGTTTTGGCCCTTATCGTATTTGTTGGAATTTTTACTCCAATATCAGAAGAGTTATTTTTCCGCGGACTTCTATATGGCACATTGCGAAAGAGGTTAAATTTAGCTCCTAGAAACTGTATTTGGGTTTCTGCGATCATTGCATCAGCGATTTTCTCTATTGTTCACTTCCAGTGGATTCTGATTCCAGCACTATTTGGAGTCGGCCTGTTATTCAATATCCTTTATGAGAGGACAGGAAGGCTTGCTCCGGCCATATGGGCGCATGCAGGGTTTAATGGCGTGACGCTCATAAATTTACTGATATGAACAAAAGTACTAGATCCTTGCAAATAGGGTAGATCGCAGTACCTTTTCAGTATGGAAGATTCTGTCGGATTGTTTAAGTCATATGACATCCGCGGCATTGTTGGAGACGAGATACACCCGCAGGTCTGTTACAAGATAGGGAAAGCATTTGCATCCCTAATGGTTGAAGAGGACACCAATCTTGAAAGAATTCTTATTGGGCACGATATGCGTCCATCAGCAGAGGAACTAGTCCCCGCATTTATCGAAGGGGTGATATCTGTTGGTGTGAATGCTGTGGAACTGGGTTTGTGCTCCACTGATATGTTGTATTTTGCAGCTGGATTTCATGACTCTCCTGCGGCTATCTTTACTGCATCGCATAATCCATCTGAATATAACGGGATTAAGCTTTGTAGAGCGGGTGCTGGGCCAATTGGTGCTGAATCAGGCCTCTTTGATATTCAAAATCGGATGCTAGACACTGGGGCGCATACTTTGCCGAAAGGCACAGTTAGCTCTATGAGTGTTCTTGATGATTTTGTTTCCCATGTTCTGAACTTTGTCGATGAGGAGTCGCTACTTTCCCTAAATGTTGTTGCTGATGTTGCTAATGGCATGGGCGGTCTTGTAGTTCCAGCGGTTTTCGAAAAGTTGCCATTCAAACTAGACCTTATGTTTGGAGAACTTGACGGGACTTTTCCTAACCATCCCGCAGACCCATTGAACCCAGATAACCTTGTCGACCTACAAGAGAGAGTTCTAGCAATGAATGCAGATATTGGTCTTGCTTTTGATGGTGACGCCGACCGTGTTTTCTTAGTAGATGAGACAGGCCAGCCGTTATCTGGTTCGACTACAACAGCGCTTGTTGCACAAAACATTCTTGGAAGAGAACCAGGGTCTACGATCATTCATAACCTCATATGTTCCCGATCAGTACCAGAAACAATCAAGAGATATGGTGGTCAAGCTCTCCGAAGCAGAGTTGGCCATTCTTACATTAAGCAGTTAATGGCAGAGACGGAAGCAGCTTTTGCGGGAGAGCATTCTGGTCATTATTACTTTCGAGATAACTACCGAGCAGATTCAGGGTTGATAGCAGCTTTACTTGTATTGCAAGAAATGTGTATAAAGAAAGCTCCATTGTCTTCACTTCGAAAAGATTATGATTCCTACTCATCCACTGGCGAATTGAATTTCCATGTCAGTGATCCCCTGAATGTTATTCAGAGCATTAGCGGTATTTTCTCTGAATATGAACATGACTATTTGGACGGCCTCACAGTTAGCTCGAAAGAATGGTGGTTTAATCTCCGCCCCTCGAATACTGAACCCCTGCTCAGGTTAAATCTAGAAGCAGTAGATGTAGAAATTATGGAAAGAGAGATGAAAAATATCTGTGGTCATCTCGAAGAGTTTGTCGTTTCTGAGGTCAGAGATGATTAATGATGTAGAATTTCACCATGACGTTAGACCAAAGACTCCTAGATATTCTGGCATGTCCTGAAGACAAAGGGCCTCTATGGTACTTCGAGGATGAGGACATTCTGTATAACCCAAGACTCCGCCGTGTTTTTGCAATAGAAAGCGGAATTCCTGTCCTTCTAATCGATGAGTCTCAGCATGTTTCTGACGAAGAACACCAAAGACTCTCTTCTAAGAAAGGCGTAGAGTAGGAGCTCAACGTTGCAGATAGAGATAGGAGCTGTAGCGATGCCTTTCTGTATAGGTGTACACTACAAGCGGCTGACAGTGGTGTCAGAGGACCTCAGCCGGTGAGCAGTAAGAACTTGAAAGGGGTTCCATGACAGTAGATGACTTCAAAGTCGCTGATTTAACATTGTCGAGTTTCGGGCGTAAAGAGATTCGGCTCGCAGAGAACGAAATGCCTGGGTTGATGGCACTTAGAGCTGAATATGCCGACTCTCAGCCTCTTAAAGGCGCTCGAATAGCTGGCTCTCTGCATATGACCATTCAGACGGCTGTATTGATTGAGACACTTACCGTATTAGGGGCTCAAGTTCGTTGGGTGTCATGTAATATTTTCTCCACACAAGACCATGCTGCGGCAGCCGTTGTGGTCGGACCTGAAGGGACCGAAGAGAACCCCAAAGGAGTACCTGTTTTTGCTTGGAAAGGGGAGACTCTAGAAGAGTATTGGTGGGCAACACAACAACTCTTTAACTGGCCTGATGGGAAAGGGCCAAATCTCATTCTTGATGATGGCGGTGATGCCACCATGATGGTCCACAAAGGCCTTGAATATCTTAAGGAGGGCGCCGTTCCCTCGGCTGGAAGTGATGACTCTGAAGAGTGGGACGTATTCCTAAAAAGGCTTGAAGTAATTCAGCAAGAGAGCTCTATAGATTGGGCAGCTGTTGCTTCAGAAAACATGGGAGTTTCTGAAGAGAAGACCACGGGAGTCCATCGTCTATACCAGATGCAAGATGAAGGGTCGTTGCTTTTCCCTGCGATCAATGTGAATGATGCCGTGACAAAATCTAAATTTGATAATCTTTATGGCTGCCGGCATTCCCTAGTTGATGGAATTAATCGAGCTACGGACATGATGATTGGGGGTAAAGTCGCCTGTGTGCTTGGGTTTGGAGATGTTGGTAAAGGTTGTGCTGCATCACTTGCAGGGCAAGGAGCTCGTGTGGTTGTGACTGAGATTGACCCAATTTGCGCTCTGCAAGCTGCAATGGAGGGATACGAAGTAGTCAGGCTAGAGGACGTGATGGAAACAGCCGATATTTTTATCACGGCGACTGGGAATAAGGGAATTATTTCCTCAAGCCATATGGCAAGAATGAAGCATCAGGCGATAGTGGGCAATATCGGCCACTTTGATAATGAGATAGACATGGCTGGACTTCATGAGATGTCAGATGTTCAGCGGATCAATATTAAGCCTCAAGTTGATGAGTATGTCTTTCCAGATGGTCATTCAGTGATTATTCTTTCTGAGGGCAGACTGCTCAACCTTGGAAACGCTACGGGCCACCCAAGTTTTGTTATGAGCTGTAGCTTTACCAATCAGGTGATGGCGCAAATTGACTTGTACGCGAATGCACAAAATTACAGCAATCAGGTCATTACAATGCCGAAATCATTAGACGAAAAAGTCGCAAGACTCCACTTGGAGTCGCTTGGGGTTCGTCTGACGGAACTCTCTCAGGAGCAAGCAGATTATCTCGGGGTTCCCAAAGAAGGCCCATTTAAACCTGATCACTACAGATACTAGAATTCACTATAGGTGTTTGATAGGAATATCGTTTCGAGATGATAGGAAGATAGGATTCACAAATAATGAGTGTAAATCCCTTGAAAAAAGTCCTTCGTTCCGGTGAAGGGAAAAAGCTGAAGGCTTTGGAAGCTTTGGTTCCTGATATTTCCGAACTTGAATCTGACATGAAGGCATTAAGTGATACTGATCTGCAAGCTAAAACTGGAGAATTTAAACAGCGAATAGAGCGCGGTGAAGGTATAAGCGATCTCCTTATTGAGGCATTTGCAGTAGTCCGAGAAGCCGCATGGCGGGTGATTGGACAGCGACACTATGACGTTCAGTTAGTGGGTGGAGCCGCCCTCCATTTCGGGTGGGTTGCGGAGATGAGAACTGGAGAAGGAAAGACTCTAACTTCGACCCTGCCCATATATCTCAACGCTTTATCTGGGAAGGGGGTTCACGTTGTCACAGTAAATGATTATTTGGCAGCCCGCGACTCAGAGTGGATGGGAGAAATATACAAATGGCTAGGGCTCGAAGTCGGTCTAGTGGTTCCTGGGAATAGAGATAGTTCCTATAAGAAATTACAGTATGATGCCGATGTTACCTATGGCACTAACAACGAATTAGGTTTTGACTATCTTCGAGACAACATGGCCATGGAACTTTCAAAGAAAGTCCAAAGAGGCCATAACTATTGCATCGTGGATGAGATAGATAGCATTCTCATAGATGAAGCGCGGACACCATTGATAATTAGTGGAAAGCTGGCAGATGCGGCGCAGACGTATTACAAATTCGCATCGATAGTACAAAACCTTCAACGCGATCGGCATTACGAAGTAGACGAAGAAAAAAGAACAGTTGCTCCTACTGAAGAAGGTGTGCACGCTGTTGAGAGAGCGCTAAATATAGAGAACCTCTATGATGCTGTATCCGCTGATTTCGTTCACCAATTTCAGGTCGCTCTCAAAGCGAAAGAGCTATTTCACAGAGATAAGGATTACATCCTCTCGAATGGGGAAGTCAAGATAGTAGACGAATTCACAGGCAGAATTCTTGATGGCCGCCGTTGGAGTGATGGGCTCCACCAAGCAGTTGAAGCCAAAGAGGGAGTTACCATTAAGGAAGAGAATCAGACTCTTGCAACGATAACTCTTCAGAACTATTTCCGACTCTACGACAAATTAGCTGGAATGACAGGTACAGCTGAAACAGAAGCTGCTGAGTTTTTCAACACTTATGGCCTTCATGTTGTGCCGATACCAACCAATAAACCGGTAATAAGAGATGATGCAGTTGACTTTATTTACAGGTCTGAGAAAGGTAAATACGGTGCTGTCGTCGAAGATATTGTCGAGCGGAATAAAAAAGGCCAACCTGTCCTCGTCGGAACGATCTCTGTAGAAAAATCGGAACTTGTTTCTGACCTGCTTGATAAGCGAGGAATTTCGCATTCTGTGCTTAATGCAAAACTTCACGCTCGAGAAGCAGATGTTGTTGCTCAAGCCGGACGAATAGGTGCTGTTACAGTCGCAACAAACATGGCGGGTAGAGGTGTTGACATAATCCTCGGAGGAAATCCGGAAGGCTTAGCAGAACGTGATGTGATGGCTGAAGGGCTTAAACTCGATGAGGAAGCAGGCTCTAAGAGATACGAGGAGCTTCTGAGTAAATATGAACCAATCTGTGCAGAAGAAGGGGAAACCGTAAAAGAAGCTGGTGGCCTATATGTCTTAGGTACTGAACGACATGACAGTCGCCGAATAGATAACCAATTAAGAGGACGGTCTGGAAGGCAAGGAGACCCAGGAGAAAGCCGGTTCTATTTGTCGCTTGAAGATGAGCTAATGAGGTTATTTGCTACAGGAGCTATGGAGTGGGTTATGAAAAAAGCCCTTCCGGACGATGTCCCCATTGGTGACAAAATGGTAACCAAAGCTATCGAGCGTGCACAGAATACGGTAGAGCAACGCAATGCAGAAACAAGAAAAAACGTGCTCAAATATGACGAAGTCATGAACGAGCAACGCAAAGTTGTTTACGCACGGCGAAACGAAATACTCAATGGTGATGAATTGAGGGATGAGACATCAGAATTTTTAGCTTTGGAAATAGACGAAATTATTTCCTCATATTGCGATTCAGAGCATAAGGAAGAGTGGGACCTTGATGCGCTAGTTGCAGGGCTTGGGAATCTTTGGCCTAACGAATTCACACCAAAATCATTTCAAGCGGTTACTGACTCTAACGAGATTTACGAATTGGCAATGGAGGAAGTGCTTTCATATTGCGAAGACCGAGAAAATCAAATTGGATCTGAAGTTATGCGCAAAGTAGAGGGCCAAATAATGCTTCGTATTCTTGATCAGCGTTGGCGCGAGCACCTCTATGCGATGGATTACCTCAAGGAAGGGATTCATCTTAGGGCGATGGGCCAGAAAGACCCGCTTACCGAATGGCAACGAGAAGGATTTGAGATGTTCGGCACATTGATGGACTCTGTAGGAAAAGATTTCGTCAAATACATTACGCATATTCAGATTGACAGCGAGCCAGAAGGTGAACAAAGCAGCTCTCTTGAAAAACAAGCAAGTGACGTTTCTTATTCAGGAACCGATGAGATAGCAGCTGGGGCAATTGCGACTTTGACACAACAAAAATCTGGTGTTGACAATAAGGCAGAAGTGCCGGCCCGTGAAGTGAAGGAGAACTCCACTGCGAAGCAATCGACAATCGTAAAAAGCGACTTTGAAAAAACGGGCAGAAATGAGCCTTGCCCATGCGGCTCAGGGAAAAAGTTTAAACAGTGCCACGGGAAGTAATCGAAGTAATATAGGTCCTATAGCGCTAGCACCTATTATCTATGTCTGAAACAAACACTGAACTGGATGTCCTTCGACAACGGCTAAAGGACGCTGAACAATACCTAAAACTAGATGAGCTGAGTGACCGCAAATTAGAGCTTGAGGATATAGTTGCCCAACCAGATCTCTGGGATGATGCTGAAAGAGCTAGAAAAGTTAGCCAAGAACTTGCTGAAATCACTGAAGATATAAATCTCCATAGCGATTTAACTACCCAATTGGAAGAAGTAGAAACCTTTCTTGAACTCTTGGAAGAAGAACCCGACCCTGGCCTCAAGGAAGAGTCAGCAGCGTTGCTCCACAGTGTCGCGACAGCTTTAGACGAATTAGAGCTACGTTCTCTTTTCACAGGAGATTATGACGAGAGCGATGCCGTATGCCACATTCAATCAGGTGAGGGAGGGACCGAAGCTCAGGACTGGGCAGAGATGCTATTTCGCATGTACCAGCGGTGGTCTGAGCAACAAGGCTATGTGATGGAAATAACTTCTGTTTCGGCCGGAACTGAAGCTGGGATTTCTTCCGCAGAGTTTATTATCCGCGGACGGCGGGCCTATGGGAAACTTCAATCAGAGCATGGGGTTCATCGTCTTGTCCGTATTTCGCCATTTAATAAGCAGGCAAATCGTCATACGTCCTTCGCCTCAATGCACATTGTTCCTTTTTTTGAGGAAGTTTCAGATGAGGTCACGATCGATGAGACAGAAATCCGTATTGATACCTACCGTTCTTCTGGGGCAGGGGGCCAACATGTGAATGTCACTGACTCGGCAGTTCGGATCACGCATCTTCCAACTGGGATAGTAGTTTCCTGCCAAAATGAACGCAGTCAACATCAGAACAAAGACAGATGCTTACAAATGCTAGCTGCTCGGCTACTTGACCTTCAACGAAAGCAACGTGAGCAAGATATAGCGGATATCAGCGGGGAAAATTTAAACGTAGGATTCGGAAGTCAAATACGTTCTTATGTAATGCAGCCATATCAGATGGTCAAAGATCTCCGAACAAACTTCGAAGTTGGTGCAGTTGATTCAGTACTTGATGGAGGGATCAACGGCTTTATGGAAGCATATCTCAGGTGGTTGCGCTCTGGAAAACCCGACCTCTAGTCAATGCGTCAGCTGCCTTAGATTTAATGTAGGGTGCTGCTACGCTAGTCACAAGAGAAGAGCTGAATGCAAATAATATGATCAAACTCGAATCAGTTACAAAGGTATACAAGGGCGAAGTACTTGCGCTTCACCAAGCCTCCTGCGATATACAAAAGGGTGAGTTTGTATTTCTCGTAGGACAGTCTGGGTCAGGAAAGTCCACTTTTTTGCGCTTGCTAAATAAGGAAGAGGAGCCCGATAATGGGAAGATCTTTGTTGCTGGGAAAGACATCGCACGTCTTCGTAGATGGAGAGTTCCGCAGATGAGAAGACAGATTGGAAGTATTTTCCAAGACTTTAAGCTGCTTCCAAACAAGACAGTCTCACAAAATGTAGCTTTTGCTTTAGAGGTAATCGGTCGGCCACGGCATGTCATTAAAACGCAAGTTCCTGCGATTCTAGATCTTGTAGGTCTTCAGACGAAGATGAACCGCTTCCCTCATGAACTGTCCGGTGGTGAACAGCAGCGAGTCTCTATAGCACGTGCTTTTGTGAATCGACCGTTGATACTTTTAGCAGACGAGCCTACCGGAAATCTAGATCCAGCTACTTCGGTTGGGATCATGAGATTACTTGAGAGAATCAATGAGATCGGAACCACTGTTGTGATGGCAACTCATGACCGTGGAATTGTCGACACGATGAGGCGAAGAGTTATAGAGCTGAACAACGGTGAGATAGTTCGTGATCAAGCACGAGGTGTCTATGAGTAAGAAAGAAGCCAAGTAATGAGATTAGATTACATGGCACGAGAAACACTTCGAAACCTTCGGAGGAATTTAACGCTTACCCTTGCGTCCATTCTTACTGTTGCAGTATCGCTAAGCCTTTTAGGGATAGCTCTTCTTTTGCAGCGGGGGGTCTCAAACGCTACGGATAGATGGCAGGACGGTGTCGAGTTCATCGTGTTTCTTGAACCTGACATCACAGATAGCCAGCTAGGCCTTGTCCAAGAAGAAATTGAAAGATCCGCCGCAATTGAAAGCTACAGGTTCGTGAACCAGGAAGAGTCTTACAGGGAATTCAATGAAGATTTTTTCCCTGAAAATCCTGAAATCACTCAGTTAGTTACCAAAGAGATAATCCCGCCTTCTTATCGAATAATCCCTAAGCAGCTGAGCGCAGCGGCTATAGAGATCGTAGCGTCGGGTTTTGAAACGAAACCAGGGGTAAAAAAAGTTGTTCGTGCAACGGACGAGATCCAAAAAATCGAAAAAGCAACAGATGTGATTCGTTGGATAGTTCTTGGCGCAGGAGTAATTCTTCTAGGGACAGGGCTCCTGCTTATTCTGAACACTATTCGAATGGCTATTTTTGCTCGACGTCGAGAAATTGAGGTCATGAAACTCGTAGGCGCGTCAAATTCCTTTATTCTTGTTCCCTTTATGCTTGAGGGCACATTCCAGGGTCTGGTGGGCGCAGCTTTAGGGACTGCATCTGTATATGGTGCGAATCGGGCATTCGAGGAGTGGCTAGCTAGCGAAAACGTTCTAAACATTTTGCAAAGTTTCGCCGTGGGCAGCGGAGAAGTTTGGGGAATAGGCGGGCTGCTCTTCCTAGTAGGAGCACTGGTGGGTTCAGTTGGGTCCGCTATAGCCGCATACCGCTTTCTCGATGTTTAAGAATCTTTGAGAACCCACCATTTTCTACTTGCTACTCTTCTGCCACGTTTCTGTTTACTGTCAAGATAGAGGGCAACTCTACGAAAGCGAGAATTAGCCAATTGAAGCCATCTCCTGTTCAGAAATCTGGTGTAGTCGCGAGTGAAAGGGCAGACGCGAATGCATACAGCACAATCGGTATTAATTTTTGCCCAATAGGAAAAGCATCGTTCCCCATCTATTGTCCACTTCTTAACTCCGGAAATGTTGGACACATTAAATGTCACCAGTGAAGGTTCGTTGTTGGGAATCGCACGGCTTGGACAGGCCTTAGAGCACGCATCACAAATGTTGCACATCTCCTCTACGCCGAACTTAATAGGGGAGTCAATAGTAAGCGGTAAGTCTGTAAAGATTTTTCCAAATCGTACGCTTGAACCAAATTCTGGAGTGATTACAAGGCCATGTTTGCCATATTCTCCCAATCCAGCCTTCACGGCATATGGGATTGCCAGAGCAGTGTCGTTCATAGTCGGAATAGCTTGGTATCCGAGATTACGAATAAATTGTGAGACCGTAAGTAGCACAAGAGCATCCAGAGAGTACCCCATACCCGTTGCAGAACCTTATAATGCGGATGGCGCAGTATCTACGAGTTCTTTATCCATAGCTTGTCCGATAACTATTACGTGCTTCACGCCTTCTGGCATCGGATTAGGTTTTCCGTCGAGGTTACTCATCGAAAAACGCTCAGTGTAAGTCCATCTGCTGTCGTACTCCGCTATACCCACCAAGTCTGCTCCAACAGCGTGGGCGGCCTGCTTAACAACGCTTGAAGCTTCTTCCGGTGAGGTGAAGGCGATTTCTCTATCTGACCCCTCTCGAAGCAAGGAAAGAGGATCAAGAAAGCCATCGCGCCTGTCATTTACCTCATGCATTTCGGCGAAGATATCCGCAACATGCCAGGATGCATTTCTTAGGGCATAGTCATGTTGACCGTAGCCTTCAGCTCCCCGCCATCCAGAAAGCGGGCGTCTATACATTTCGTAAAAGCGTTGCGTCTCCGGACTCTTTACCACTGGATCGTAGTGTGACCTGCAGAAGACATCATCGACCTGAGAGAAACCTTCGAAGTCGTCTTCAAGAATGAATCCAGCACTGCTATCGCTGCTGTCAATAGTTTGCGAAATAACTTTTCTAGTCAAGCTCCTTTTAGCGGTGTCATTTCTTCCTGTGTGCATAGTGTAAGGCTATTGAATTACTCTGCAATATGCATCCATAGAGCTCGACCCCCCTAATACGTTAGTTAACAAAGTAAAGAAACTCCTTCAAACGGTTAGATTATTTAAAGATTCGCAGGTATCTGTTACCCAAGTGGTCGTTCATCATGGATCATGCCGATAGGGTTTTTGTATGCTTCCAGAACCTCCCAAATGTACATTTGCAAGTGATAATGCTTCAGGCGCATCGCCAGAAGTTCTCCAAGCTCTCTCCGATGTGAATGAAGGCTATAGCATTGCTTACGGCGATGATAAGTACACAAGTGACCTAAGAGTCGCCATGAACACCCTTTTTGGGAAGGAAGTTTCAACGTTCCTTGCATGGGGCGGAACTGGTGCGAATATTGTAGGCCTTCAAGCTTTAATTAGCCCTTGGCAAGGTGTTATATGTACTCATTCATCACATATAAACGTTGATGAATGCGGAGCTCCTGAAAGATTCCTCGGCAGCAAATTAATTGACATTCCAAGCCCAAATGCGAAGCTTACAGTAGATCAAGTTCTAGATCAGTTACGTGTTCTCGGGATCGTCCACCATGTGCAACCTGGTGCTGTTTCTGTAACCCAGTCAACTGAATACGGTACCGTCTACTCCGTAGAAGAACTTAAGAATATATCTAATGCAGCTCATGAGTCGGGCCTTCGCGTTCATATGGACGGAGCACGAATAGCGAACGCAGCGGTCTCTCTAGGCTGTGATATTGCTGAATTTACTACCGAAGTAGGTATAGATATTTTGAGCTTCGGGGGAACGAAGAATGGAATGGTATATGGGGAGGCCATTATTGTCTTTGACCCTGAGTTATCCGAAGCGGTTGAATATCTCCAAAAGCAGTCAGCCCAGCTCCCATCAAAGATGCGGTTTATAGCGGCACAATTTCTCGCAATGCTAGAAGATGACCGTTGGCTGGACTATGCCCGCCATGCAAACGATATGGCTAGTCTTCTTGCAGAAAAAATCTCAACTATTGACGGAGTGACAATTACACAACCAACTCAAGCCAACGCTGTCTTTGCAACTTTACCAAAAGAATCTATCCCTAAACTGCAGGAATGGTCGCCCTTTTACACATGGGAAGGTGAGAATGAGGTTAGATGGATGACAAGTTTCTCTACACAAGAAGAAGACGTTGAAGCATTAGCAGAAGGTATTAAGTCCGAATTAGGAGCGTGAAGCATGGATTTGCAATCTCTGAATCTTTCTTTCCAGACTTTTGGTACACGACTGTTTACCGTAGCTAGTGCCAATCAAGAAGCTGAAATAGCAGTCTGCCCCGGCTGGAATATGAAAGATCTGGTCAGTCATGTTGGGACAGTGTATGCCACTGTTGAAAGCATCATCTCTTCCGGCTCGACCGAGCGCCCCTCAGATCTTTTCAGTAGCTCTCCGGAAGGTGATGTCTTTAACTGGGCTAAAGGTAACTTTTCTTCACTTCTAGAGACTCTAGAAAGGAGTGAAGCGAGTCATCCAGTATGGACTTGGGGGAAAGAAAAAAATGTTGGGTTCTACATTCGGCGAATGGCACACGAATCGCTTTTGCGTATGAGGGATGCTGAAACGGTAGAAAACGAGCACATCTCCATAGACGGTGACATTGCTTGCGACGGAGTAGATGAATATATCGATGTCTCCTTGCAGCTGGCGACATCAAGGAAGGGATTCAGTTACCCAGATGGGTCCATTCACCTTCACAGAACCGATGGGGAAGGCGAGTGGCTACTTGAAACTGTGGACTCAGAGCTTTTGGTTAAGCGTGCTCATGAAAAGGGTGACGTAGCGGTAAGGGGGAGTGCTCTAAGTCTTCTTTTGTACCTTTGGGGGAGGGAACCGGAGGATATAGAAATCTTCGGAGATCCAGAACTCGCAAAAATGTGGAGCTCATTGGCACCGAAGCATCACGCCGGCGGGTAAGTTCTCAAGTCTCCTTCCCATTGGTTATGATGCATAACTTTCTCCAGCGGTTCCCGATTTAATGGACCGAATTTCTTATCCGGCCACCCCAACGGAATCATGCAGCCAATATACACATCGTCGGGTATTGAAAGAGATTCTCGGATAGTAGTCTCCGCTGCCCCTTGGAAAGTCGTAAAAACAGTACCAAGGCCCAAAGCTCTTGCTGCGAGTATTAAATTCTGGGCTGCAGGATAGATCGATGACCAAATAAATGACTCTCGAGGAGCCTGAGCTGGGTAGATCTTTTTACCACAAATGAAGATGAGAACAGGGCAATTCTTCAATGTCGCAACGAGATGTTCTGTCCCGTCGAGCATAAGCCTATGGGTTTTGTCAGGGCGCTCCATAGCCGCAACTCTGCTTGTCATAGCTGTTTCAATCGCATCGCCGACCTTCTTCTTTTTGGCATCATCCGACACTATGAGAAAATCTCGTCCTTGAGAATTCCCAGGGCTGGGAGCCCATGTCGCAGCTGTAACAACCTTGTTAATCAAATCAGGGTCCACAGGATCCGATTTCAAGTAACGCATAGCCCGACATGTACTCATCGCCTCAAACAAATCCATAATCTTCTCTCCTGTCTTATTGCTTGGTTATCTTAAACGATATTTCTTACTTGTCCGCGACAGAGGCCTGTTTGTAATTAGATAAAACCTGTGAAAGACTTTTGTTAGCTTGATCGACGGGAGTTTCCATGTCAGAATTTTTCGAAAGTGGAGAGTCAGAAAATATTTTCGCATCTAATACTCGAGGCCTCCGACAACGTAACGCTGTTATTGGCATTCTTATAGCAATTATTGCTGTCCTTGTCGCAATACTGTTCGTCAAAGGGTGCGATGACGATGACAGTCCTTCATCAATTCCGGTGGCTGTAGAAGAGACCGGAACCGAAGATACAGAACCGGAAGGATCTGAGGATACTCCACCAGAAGCAGCGACTGAAGAAGAAGACGACAATACTGATGAAGAAGAGGTAGTTGTGGAGCCCACGCCTCTTCCAGATGACCCAGAGTCACTGATTCTCCTGGGTGACTATGCATGGCTTGACCCATCGAGAAGCGAAGCCACGATTGCGCTGCAAGAACTTTTAGAAATTGAAGCTGATGGCTGGTATGGGATGGGAACTCGAGAGGCGCACCTTGCTGCGTTAGAAGAAAGGGGCCTTCCAATAAGTTATGCTGCGATCTGTGATCTTACTGTCGGAGAAGACTTGTGCGGAGTTTCATCAAGAATGCCATTTGAAGATGGGACGCCATATGAAGAAGCGCTCGCCACTCTGATATCTGGCCTTGGAACACCAGATAGTGAGACTGATTGGAACGAAGTCTGCAATGCAGAATATAAAGATGTTTTCTGGGGTGCGGTGTACGCCCGATTTATCAAAACAGGAGCCACTGAGGGTGTATCTGATGGAGACCCGCCACAGTTAGACGGATGGGGTATAGGGAATCAATACGATTTCGACACTCAAGAATGGAGAAAGGAATTTCCTGCCGAAGTGACCTTTACTGAAAGCAACTTAAGAACATGGGATGGAGATCCTTCAACCTTTCCAGAGGACACGGATACCGTAATACCTGCAGGATCGTATATCACTCCGGATCAAGAGGACTTCCAAGAGCTTATTGGGCATCAAATGATCGAGGACCAGTACTGGGGTTTCTATACCATAATCACCAACCAATACAAGGTAGTGAATCTTGGTATCGGAGTCTGGGACTATCTCACTAATACCAGTGTGTTGGCCTGCGACTAGTTTTCACTTTGTCCAATCTTTTAAGAGAGGTCTTTGAATCCACCATGATCTAAAGCTGCTGTTACATGCCGATTGGCCATCATGGTAATCAGCCCAACACCGCGCTCATTGCTGAGGTCCAAAGTACCCCCAGCGAAAATGGATGTAGCGAGTCCTCCAAGAAGGTGAGCGAATCCATAATCTTCCCACGTCTTTTCAAATGAGTAGTCCTCAACTCCATTATCTGCGAGGCGGGCTTGATAGGCGGCTACAAGCTCTCTCTCATGTGTGCGCCGAAGGCCGGTATCCATTGACCCTCCGAGAAGGT
>PBIQ01000039.1 GCA_002720485.1 Acidimicrobiaceae bacterium | reverse complement strand
TATCGGGACGGTGAGGGGTTTGTATTTATGGATAATGAAACTTACGAACAACTCAATGTCGACATTGAGACTCTTGGCGAGACAGCTAATTATGTGGTCGAAGGATCCTCGGCTGTCCTACTTATGTATGGAGACGAAATCGTAAGTACCGAACTAACTGCATCTGTGGAACTCGTAATTACGGAAACTGAACCAGGGATGCAAGGAGATCGAGTCTCAGGTGCTACAAAACCTGCAACATTAGAGACTGGCTTGACAATACAGGTTCCCTTATTTCTTGAAATAGGAGAAGCCGTCAAAGTCGATACCAGAACAGGAAGTTACATTAGTAGAGCATGAGCATTCTCTTCTGAGGAAGGAGGAGCAAATGGGTTCAACAGCTACAAACGAGCTACCTGAAGGAACTCCCGAATATATCGCAAAGCGCCGTGAAGGCAGAGAAACCATTCTGAATTTGCTATATGAAGCTGAGCTAAAACAGGTAGATCTGCAAAATATTGTGGAATCTCGCCCTTTAGCTCTTGATGGCTATGCACTATCTATATTTGACCAGCTAGTTAGTCACATCGAAAGAGTTGATGCGGAAATATCTGGGATAAGCCAGAAATGGGAGCTAGAGAGAATGGCTGCTGTTGATTTATCGATCCTTCGAATGGCTATGTGCGAGATTATTTCAAACCCCAAAATTCCCGCACCAGTTATTGTTAGTGAAGCAGTAGAGTTGGCAGCTAAATATTCTACAGATTCGTCCGGTCCATTTATCAACGGTGTTTTAGCAGAAGCTTGTCTGAGGCACCGTCCTGAGGAACCTATATAGAAGTATGGAAGAAACGTAAAAAATAAAAAAATAAAGAAAGCGCGCGCAAATCCATACCGGGGTGATACCGTGTCAAAGACCGTAAATCGAGTCCCGTGAGGCTCGAACGGTGAAAGGTGCCGAGATGGCTGTAGACGAAGACGGATTAACGCCCCATGTGCGGGGCGTTTTTGTTTCCCGATCGGAAGTCATGGACGCAGATGATGTTCGTCGAGCTTTATGGCGTATGGCACATGAAATCCTCGAGCATAACCAGGGTGTGTCGGACGTAGCCCTCATCGGGCTGCAAACCGGAGGAGTCCCACTAGCAAGAAAATTAGCGGCGAACCTTGCTGAGATTGAAGGGTCGAATATTCCAGTCGGCTACCTTGATGTTGCTTTCTATAGAGACGATATTGGACTCCGACCAGTCTCTCCTCGGGAACCAACAGAAATCCCTTTCGATTTGAGCGCTAAGACAGTTGTTCTCGTAGATGATGTTCTATTTACTGGAAGAACTATTCGAGCAGCTTTGGATGCTGTCACAGATTTTGGCCGGCCAGCTTCTGTGCAACTTGCGGTGATGGTTGACCGAGGGCATCGGGAGCTTCCGATTCGCCCGGACTTTGTGGGAAAAAATATTCCTACTCGAAGAGATGAACTTGTTGACGTCCGAGAAGATAGTGTCCAAATTGGAGAATACAAGGAGTCCGACCAATGACTCCAGCCAAACATGTCAGAGGCGTTGAAGATCTTGGAAAAGATGGGATTCTAGAAATTCTAGAACTAAGCAACCACTTTCTCGAAGTAAGCAATCGCAGAATACCAAAAGTTCCTGCGCTCCGAGGTAAAACAGTCGCAAACCTATTTTTTGATGACTCAACTCGAACTCGCCTCAGCTTTGAAAAAGCAGCCAAGCGACTATCGGCTGACGTCATGAACTTTAGTGTTTCCTCTTCTTCTGTGAAAAAAGGCGAAAGCCTTCGAGACACAGTCGAAACAATCTCTGCGATGGGTGTTGAAGCTATTGTGGTCCGCCACAAGTCTGTAGGAGTTCCATGGATGCTGACCCAATGGACGGATGCTTCGATCATTAATGCTGGCGATGGAGCTCATGAACACCCTACGCAGTCACTAGCTGATTGTTATACCATCACACAGCAACTCGGAAGTATAGCTGGAAAGCGAATTATCATTGTTGGCGATATAAAGCACTCCCGAGTTGCGCGTTCGAATGTAAAGGCGTTTAGTGCGCTTGGCGCCAGCGTTGCTCTTGTCGCCCCACCTACTCTCTTGCCCTCGTCAATTGAAAATTGGCCAGTTGATATCATCCCTGATTTGGATGTAGCTATCAAGGAAGCTGATGTGATTTATCTCCTTCGTATGCAGCTTGAACGTCAAGAAGAGTCGCTAGTTCCTTCGCTTCGTGAGTATACAAATCTGTATGGACTCACCTTCGATCGATCTAAACAATTGCAGAAAACCGCATTAGTGATGCACCCTGGGCCGATGAATCGGGGTGTCGAAATTTCAGACAACGTCCCTAATCTTCCAAACGCGGTGATCACAAACCAAGTGGGAAATGGTGTAATTGTGAGAATGGCAGTTCTTTATCACATTCTTGGTTCGGGAATAGCTCTGGCCGGACTCAATAGTGAGGATGAAGACAATGACTGAGGTTGTTATCAAAGGCGGAACGGTCCTTGACAAAACAGGTTCTAAAAAAGCAGATATTGCTATAGGCGCCGATGGAAATATCGCACAGATTGGTGAAGATATAGCTGGGGGAGAAGTAATCGATGCAACCGGTTGCATTGTCACCTCAGGATTGGTTGATTTAAATTCACATTTCTGTCAGCCTGGAGATGAAGAGATCGAAACTATTTCGTCGGGAACGAGAAGCGCAGTTCTTGGAGGGTATACAGCCGTTATGCTTATGCCGCATACTTCCCCAACAATAGACTCTGCTGCAGCGGTAAAAGAGATGCAAAGTCTCCGCAGCGAAGCTCTCTGCCATATCGAATTCTCAGGTTCACTAACTGTGGATGGCTTGGGTGAGGCATTATCGCCCATCGGCGAAATGGCTAGCTTGGGTATTCGCTTTTTTGTACATTCTAATTTCTCCAGCTTGAACGCCTCTTTACTCCGACGGGCAATGGAATATGGCACTAAATTTGATGCCACTATAGGCCTTACACCGTTTATTGATGGAATAGGCCATATGCATGAGGGGGTAGTTTCCTCAGACCTAGGCATTCAAGGAATTGCCATCGAGGAGGAAGAAATCCTTACATACCAATTCGTGAGAATGGCTCAACTTACCGGCGCAAGATTACATCTTCAGCAGATTTCATCTCCTAAAGCTATTGAGATAATTTCTGCGGCAAAGACGGACGGTGTTTCAATTACATGTGAAGTTTCCCCACACCACCTTGCATTGACGGATGAGGAAGTAAGAAGTTACAGGACGGTATACAAGGTTGCTCCACCATTGAGAACAAAGAAAGAAACAGAGGGGATTAAAGAGTTGATATTGAGTGGTCAGGTAGATGCAATAGCGACATCACACTCTCCTAAACCTCGGCATCTCATTGATCTTCCTTTTGAAGAAGCACCTTACGGAACGATCGGACTCGAAACAGCATTTGCTGTATCAGCAACCGAATTAAATGCACCACTTAGTGAAATCCTCTCTGCCATGTCGTGGGTTCCGGCGGAGATAGCAGGCCTCGAAGCAACTCATGGAGGAGTGCTTTCGGAAGGACGACCAGGAAACCTAATTGTGGTCGATGAAAACAAACAATGGAGTCCGAGTGTTTCTGAAGTTGCTATCAAAAACATGGATAGCCCTTTCGACGGGTGTCAACTGACTGGAAAGATAAAGGACACCTTGGTTAATGGAAATGTAGTTGTTTCAAATGGCGAAGTACAAATATAGCGAAGGGAATCAATGGCAGAGATAAAACAAGCGGCACTCGTTCTACAAGACGGGACGCTCTTCGAAGGGGAGTTGATTGGAAATGAACCAGAACTGGGATATGCGAGCGGAGAAGTTGTCTTTAATACAGCTTTAACTGGATACCAAGAGGTAATTACGGATCCATCTTACGCAGGTCAGATTATTACTTTCACATATCCTCATATCGGGAATTACGGAATAAATGCTGAAGATTTCGAAAGTGATAAACCTTATTGCAGGGGAATAATCATTAAAGATTTAGCAAGGCGATATAGTAACTGGCGATCAGATACAAGCCTCAATACGTTTCTAACTAGGTCAAAAGTCTCAGGAATATGTGGAGTCGACACGAGACGGCTAACAAGGCACATCCGCGAAGCTGGGGCTATGCCTGGAGCTTTTGGAACAGCCGACGAGAAAACTTTGCTCGCGGCGGCCCAAAAGGAGCCAGGGACTAGCAACACTGATCTTGTTGCCGAAGTTACTTGCTCAGAGCCATATTTTGTTCCTGCAGTGAAGCAAAGCGTAGCAAATAACAAAAAAATAGTTGCATTAGATTTTGGGATAAAGAGAACAATAATCAAGCATCTCTCGATGATCGGAGATGTGCAGGTCGTTCCTGCATCGACCTCAGCCGAAGACGTGCTTTCCTATAAGCCGGATGGGGTTTTTCTCTCTAACGGACCTGGGGATCCTGCTTCTGTCAAGAACGCTCCTGAGACGATTGCAAATTTACTAGGGAAGGTACCAATTTTTGGAATTTGTCTTGGCCATCAACTTTTGGGCAGGGCTATTGGTGCGAGCACAGTGAAAATGCCATTTGGACATCATGGAGCAAACCATCCTGTAAAAAATATGGTCTCTGGAGAAATCGAAATAACCAGCCAAAATCACAATTTTGCTGTGGATGCTTACTCCCTTAACGGGAAAGCTTCAGTAACTCATGTGAATCTCAATGATGGTGTATGCCAGGGATTATCTATCGACGAAGCAAATGCCTTTAGTGTTCAGCACCACCCAGAAGCAGGACCTGGGCCTCATGACAGCGCTTATTTATTTTCAGAATTTGATCAATTGATGGACAAAGTAAACGGTGGTCAAAATGCCTAAGAGAACTGATATAGAGAAAATCCTTCTTATAGGATCGGGGCCTATCGTAATTGGGCAAGCATGCGAGTTTGATTATTCGGGAACCCAAGCGTGCCGTGTCCTTCGCGAAGAAGGCTACACAGTCGTACTCGCAAATTCGAACCCTGCAACGATCATGACCGACCCAGACTTCGCAGACGCAACTTATATAGAGCCGTTAACGGCAGAAGTATTGACAAAGATTATTGAAGAGGAAAAGCCTGATGCCCTCCTGCCGACTCTTGGTGGGCAGACAGCTCTCAATCTAGCTATGGAACTAGTTGAACTTGGAGTTTTAGAGGCAAATGGAGTTGAACTTATCGGGGCAGATGCTGAAGCTATTGCTACAGCAGAAGATAGGGCCAGATTTAAAGATGCCATGATAGAAATCGGACTTCCAGTTCCACACAGTGGAGTCGCGCATTCCATGGATGATGCGGAAAATATCATAGAAGAAATCGGCCTTCCAGTGATTGTGAGGCCCGCCTATATTCTCGGCGGCAAAGGAACAGGTATCGCCGAAACTCTCGAAGAGTTCACTAAATTAGCGTCCAATGGTCTTGCAGCTAGCCCTATTCATGAGATTCTCATAGAGCAGTCCATTAAAGGATGGAAAGAGTATGAGCTTGAAGTAATGAGAGACAAGGCAGACAATTGTGTGGTCGTCTGTTCTATAGAGAACCTAGATCCGATGGGTGTTCACACTGGAGATTCGATAACAGTCGCCCCAACCCAAACATTATCGGATGTTGAATACCAAATTCTCCGAAACGCCGCCTTTGCGTGTATGAGAAGAGTGGGTGTCGAAACGGGTGGTTCGAATGTCCAATTTGCTGTCGATCCTACTAGCGGTGATTTCGTTATAATCGAGATGAATCCCCGAGTCAGTAGGTCCTCCGCCTTAGCATCTAAGGCTACTGGATTTCCCATAGCAAAGATCGCAACAAAGCTGGCTATTGGATACACGCTTGACGAGATACCTAACGACATAACCAAAAAGACACCTGCAAGTTTCGAACCGACGATTGATTATGTCGTAACAAAAATACCTAGGTGGGCTTTTGAGAAATTTCCTGGCACGCCAGCTGTTCTAGGGACGCAAATGCAATCAGTGGGTGAAGTAATGTCCATAGGAAGAACGTTCCCTGAGTCGCTTCAGAAAGCAATTCGTTCACTGGAACTCGGAAGATACGGCCTAAATGCCGATAGTGGTGAAGAAAACTTCAAAGACGTGAGCGACGAGGAACTACTCAAAAGGGTTGCAGTTGGGACACCAACAAGAATATTTGAAGTAGGAGAGTTACTCTATAGGGGTATTTCAATTGAAACGATTCATGATACAACAGGAATCGATCCTTGGTTTCTAGACCAGATGCTTATTGTCATAGAAGAGCGATTGTCTCTTGAAGAACAAAACTTAGAGAGCATTACTGGCCTATCAATGCGCCGAGCCAAACGTCTGGGATATAGCGATCATCAATTAGCCTACTTATGGAATGAACAAGAGGAGGCGGTTAGGAACAAACGCATCGAACTTGAGGTACTCCCAGTCTTCAAAACAGTTGATACGTGTAGCGCAGAGTTTGAAGCTGAAACTCCCTATCACTATTCAACCTATGATGATGATAATGAGGTTGCTGCCTCCGACAAGCCAAAAGTCATTATCCTCGGTTCTGGGCCAAATCGAATCGGGCAAGGGATCGAATTTGATTACTGTTGTGTTCATGCAAGCTTTGCCCTGAGAGAAATAGGCTATGAAACCATCATGGTTAACTGTAATCCTGAAACAGTTTCGACAGATTACGATACAAGCGACCGATTGTTTTTTGAACCATTAACCGAAGAGGACGTTAGAAATATTCTCGAAGTAGAAACGGAGTCAGCAAGACGCGCGAATGGTCCCGGAATAGCTGGAGTGATCGTTGGCCTTGGAGGACAAACCCCTCTGAAACTTGCTAACACGTTACCTTCGGACATAATTGCAGGCACCTCTCCGGATTCAATTGACTTAGCCGAAGATCGTGAACGTTGGAATGCCGTCTGCTCACAGCTGGAGATTCCACAGCCACCCGGAGGAACAGCTGTAAGTTTGGAAGAAGCCCTATCAATAGTTGAGCGCGTCGGGTATCCAGTGCTTATTCGCCCTTCATATGTCCTTGGAGGTCGGGCTATGAGCATTGTGTATGACGATGAACAACTAAATGAGGCTATGAAAGAACTAACGCAACAGGGGAGCTTAGGGCGTGAAGGCGGATTGTCTGCGGAGCGCCCTGTACTCATAGATCGATTCTTGGAAGATGCTACAGAAGTTGATGTAGATGCGATTCGAGATAAAGAAGGGCAGATATTCATCGGTGGAATAATGGAGCATGTCGAAGAAGCAGGTGTGCACTCTGGCGACAGCGCTTGCATGCTCCCTCCGCAAAATCTCAGCGTTACGACACTTGCAACTTTAGAAGAGTACACGAATCGAATTGCGGAAAGGTTAGATGTCATTGGTCTAATAAATATCCAATACGTTGTGAAAAAAGTAGGAGAGTCGGAAACGGTCTTTGTCATTGAGGCGAATCCGAGGGCATCGAGAACTGTCCCCTTCGTTTCTAAGGCCATCGGAGTGCCTTTAGTCAAGGTTGCTTCAAGAGTAATGCTGGGAGAATCACTTGCGGATCTTAGAGAAAATGGTGGATTAGAAGCTAAAGCTATAGGTGATCACATATCGGTGAAGGAAGCGGTTTTGCCATTCAACAGGTTCCCAGAAACTGATGCAATTCTTGGGCCTGAGATGCGTTCAACAGGAGAAGTAATGGGTATAGATATAACTCCCGGTTTGGCATTTGCAAAAAGTCAGATAGCTGCCGGCATGGCTCTTCCCGAGACGGGAACAGTCTTTCTATCCTTAGCAGATAGAGACAAAGAAATAGGTATTGAAACTGCTTCGATCCTCAGCAAACTCGGTTTCAGTATCGCGGCTACTCGTGGCACAGCAGCTGCATTAAATGCAGCGAGTATTGAAGTAGTCGATGTTATTGCCAAAATTGGTGAGAAGGAAGGGACAACAGCCGTAGAATTGATCGAGTCAGGGAAGATTCGTCTAGTGATAAATTCCCCGCGCGGTAGGGGTCCTCGCGCAGATGGAGATCATATTCGCAAAGCTGCTGCAGAACAAGGAATTCCTCTCCTAACCACAGCATCTGCAGGTCTGGCGTTAGCAAAGGGCCTTGTCGATTGGCGAAGTTATACGCTAGGAGTACGACCTCTTCAATATTTTCATAAAAATGCTGCAGCGCAGCAGCAATTGGAAATCTAAATATGCTTTCTCGTTCCCATGGCCCACCACTAGAAACAAGAGTTGGTGACTTGTGTCTGAAAAATCCCGTGATGCTCGCTTCGGGAACGGCTGGGTATGGGTCTGAATTCAGTTCATTTTTCGATGTGAGCGAGCTGGGTGCGGTGGTTGTTAAGAGTCTTGCTACTTTCCCATGGGAAGGCAATGCTGCTCCGCGTGTTCATCAAACTCCTGCAGGAATGATAAATAGTGTTGGGTTGCAAGGGCCAGGTTTGGAAAATTGGGCAGCGAATGAACTTCCCTCTTTGATCGAATCAGGAGCAGCCATAATAGTTAGCATCTGGGGCAGAACTACTCAAGACTACAAAGAAGCAGCAGAATTCTGTAGGGGCCTACCGGATGAAGTTATTGCAGTTGAAGTCAATGTCTCATGCCCTAACGTTGAAGACCGCGGAGAAATCTTTTCTCACTCGTCAAGCATGACAAAGGGTGTTATGGAAGCGACCAACAACGTGGGTCGTCCGAGATGGGCAAAATTAAGCCCAAATACCTCAGATTTAGTAAGCATCGCTAAGGCAGCGGTAGACGGGGGAGCAGATGCCCTTACTATTGCGAACACACTTTTAGGTATGGCCATAGATATTGAAACGGGAAGACCGGTTCTAGGGGCGGGGGGAGGAGGCCTCAGCGGTCCAGCGATCAGGCCTGTAGCGGTTCGTTCAGTTTTCGATGTGCGGTCTGCGCTTCCTCAGATTCCGATTATCGGCGTCGGCGGCATAGCTACCTACAAGCACGCATTAGAATTTATGATGGCAGGAGCTGACGCAATTCAGATTGGAACAGCGAATTTTGCCAATCCACGGGTATCGAAAAAAGTCATCAAGGGTCTTCACCGTTGGTGCGAGCGGAATGCTATTAAAGAAATCGGATCGATAGTTGGGAAAAGCCAAATACGCGACGACTTGACGAAATGAGAAAGGGAATAGACGAATATGGAAAGAACTGAAAATGTAGATGATGATGCCAGAACGAAGCTCGCACTTGCACTGGATGTCGATGATCTAGTAGTAGGAGTTCGTCTAGCAAGAGAGTTGCAGCCATATTTCGCAGTTCTAAAAATCGGACTTGAACTTTATAGTGCTGCAGGGCCAGAAGTAATCGGAACCTTTCAACAGATGGGTTACAAGATCTTTCTCGACTTAAAATTGCATGACATCCCAAATACAGTCCATAGAGCATCAAAGGTATTAGGTTCTCTCGGAGTTAATTATCTGACGCTGCACACTGCTGGAGGACATGAAATGATGGAAGCTGGTGTTGAAGGGCTTCTTGAGGGGGCACGAAATGCAGGGATTGGGTCTCCAACTGCGCTGGGTGTGACAATTCTCACTAGTGACCCGAGTTCTGAAGAAGAGTTGATGGAACAGCGGATTGATATCGCCAAAAATTCCGGTTGTCTCGGATTGGTATGTTCAGCACACGATTTACCAGTTGTTTCGAGACGAGCGCCTGACTTATTAGCAGTTGTTCCTGGGATTCGCCCATCAGGAGTACAGGCCCATGATCAAAAAAAAGTGTCCACTCCATCGAAAGCCCTCGATGAAGGTGCCGGCCTTCTAGTTATAGGTAGAGCTGTTACTTTGGCAGAAAATCCAACTGAGGCTGCTGAAGCAATTCACGTGGAAATCGCTGATTCTTGATCATCTCTTTAGACGAAATACACCACTAACTGCCTACTCAGAACTATTCTTTAGCTATGGCATCCCCACCAAAACTCACAGACGCACAGCGTAAAGCCGCTCTTGAGAAAGCTGCTGAGGCCCGTCGAGTACGCGCAGAATTGAAATCGCGCATCAAGATGGGTTCTCTTACATTGAGGCAAGTTTTAGACATTTCAGATCAGAATGAAATTGTCAGCAGAACAAAAGTCCTTGCAATCCTCGAGTCAATGCCAAAAATTGGCAAAGTAAAAGCTAGGAGACTCATGGAAAGTATAGGAATCGCAGAAAGTAGACGTTTGCGTGGCCTAGGAGATCAGCAACGAGCGGCACTTTTAGCTGAGTTCGACTGATACTTCATCATGCTGATTGTTGTTTCCGGTCCCGGAGGGGTCGGCAAGGGGACGATCGCCGAGGTACTTGTTGAGAAACACGCGAATCTCTGGCTTTCAAAAAGTTGGACGACTCGCCCTCGAAGAGAAGGGGAGGAAGAAGAATCGTATGTGTTCGTTACGCATGAAGAATTCAAAAAAGCAATCGACGAAGATGTTTTTCTTGAATGGGCAGAGTTTCACAACAACTTCTATGGAACCCCATGGCCAAACCCACCTGAAGGTTTCGATGTTCTTCTTGAGATAGATGTACAAGGGGCAAAATCAGTAACTGAAAGAGGCCTCGATTTCTTAATGATATTTGTTGACGCTCCGACGCTTCAAGATCAAGCAGAGCGTCTTCGTGGGAGAGGTGACAGCGAAAAAGAAATCGAGCGTCGTATTCGAGAAGGAGAGCGAGAGCGAAATGACGCTAAGAATCTAGGTGCTATTGTCGTAGTAAATGATGATCTTGATAGGGCGGTTTCTGAAATTTCTTCAATAATTATGTCGAATCGCTCCGGAGAATAAGGCGTCTAGTTGGAAAGGTTGTCGTAACTGACCAAAGGCGCTTAAAGACAGGATAGACTGATAATCCTGCTGCTCAGAAATCAATATGGAGAGAAAAATGACTACCGAAAACGAATCAATGATTTCGCCAGAAATAGAAGGACTTCTTGAACGCTCTGCCGAAGAAGGGAAAGAAGGATCAAAGTTTCGACTTGTTACTCTAGGGGCCAAACGTGCCCGACAAATCAACGCATACATGTATCAGCTAGGTGAGGGACAAGGAGCGTCTATCCCCCCTCAAGTCGCGTCAGTTTCAAGTAAGCCACTTACGATAGCTTTTGAAGAAATAATTGCTGGCAAGGTTGTTGCCGGAGAAGCAAGAGAGCCAATATCAGCTGAATCCTATCTGGAAGAAGTTACTAAATCTCCTGAGGATGAATAGCCAGAAGGGTAAATATGGTTTCTGGCAAAAAAGTCGTTCTGGGAGTCACCGGCGGTATCGCAGCGTACAAGGCTGTCGAAGTCTGCCGTCGGTTGATTGACAATGGTGCTCATGTAGTTCCCATAATGACTTCAGGTGCAAAAAGATTTCTTGGTGAAGCAACCTTAAGTGCCCTCGCAAGCGAACCCGTTAAGTCATCTCTTTGGGATGATGAGGACCCCATACCTCATACAACGCTCGGGCAGGAAGCAGACGTAGTCCTAATCGCTCCTGCTACAGCGAGACTTATAGGGACATACGCGGCAGGAATTTCCAATGACTTATTAACCGCCACGCTTCTAGCTTCACGGGCACCAGTTGTTCTGTGTCCTGCCATGCACACTGAAATGTGGGAACATCCAGCAGTCCAAGAGAACATTCGAACACTTCAAAGCCGAGGTGTCACTATCGTTGCTCCTGAAGATGGAAAACTTGCTGGTGGCGACATTGGGAAAGGAAGGTTAGCTTCTACGAATGCAATTTTCTCTGCTGTTGAGCGAACAGTGACTTTTAATGACCTGGAAGAATTGAAAATTCTCGTTACGGCAGGTGGGACAAGAGAGCCTATTGACCCTGTGCGCTTTATAACGAACAGGTCATCTGGGAAACAGGGATACGCGCTCGCTGAAGCTGCAGTTGCTCGAGGTGCTGCTGTTACTTTAGTTACCACGGTTGAACGAGAAGCTCCTGTTGGAGTGGATGTCTTATGTGCTGAGACAGCAAATGATCTTCGGTCTGTAGTGATGTCATGCGCAGATAATTACGATGTGATCATCATGGCCGCGGCTGTAGCGGACTTCCAGCCATCAATGCCGGAAGATAGAAAGATAAAAAAATCAGAACAGGTAATTAGCTTAGATATTGAACCAACTCATGATTTTCTCGTTGACCTTGGTAAGGGTAAGTCACCCAACCAGATTGTCGTAGGATTCGCTGCAGAGACTGACGATCTAGAGAAGAATGCAATAGATAAATTGGAAAGAAAAAACTTGGACCTGATAGTCGCAAATGATGTTTCAGCTCCAAATACAGGATTCTCATATGACACTAATGAAGTCCTTCTGATATCGAACGAAGATCAAAGCACGGTGCCTTTTTCCAGTAAACGAGTTGTAGCAGATAAGATTCTTGATGCAATACTTGAATTACGGAATAATAAAAACCGATAGTATCCCTAACCTACGAGTTTGAGTTTAAAAATATGTCATCATCATTTGCCTTTACATCCGAGTCGGTCACCGAAGGCCATCCAGACAAAATGGCGGATCAAATATCCGATTCCATTCTTGATGCGCTTCTGGCTTCTGACCCTAAATCGCGTGTTGCTTGTGAGACTTTGGTTACAACTGGGATAGCAATTGTGACAGGGGAGATCAGCACTGAAGAGGCATATGTCGATATACCTGGAATTGTGCGAGAGACAATCTGCCGTATCGGATATGACAACCCAGCCTTAGGATTTGACGGTTCTACATGTGGTGTCATGGTTGCGCTAGAAGAGCAGTCGGGGGATATTGCACAAGGGGTAGGATCGTCACAGGAGGCTCGGTCAGGTCAAATAACAGATGAATGGGACACAACAGGTGCTGGGGATCAAGGATTAATGTTCGGGTATGCCACGAATGAGACAGATAGTTTCATGCCTATGCCCATAGATCTCGCCCATAAAATGGCATATCGCCTCACGGAAATCCGACGCAGTGGGGCGATCCCCTATTTGCGCCCAGATGGAAAAACTCAAGTAACTATCGAATATAAGGATGGGACTCCAGTTCGATTAGAAAATGTAGTCGTTTCAGCACACCACAATGAGGGTATAGACACGAAACATCAAATAACCCCCGATATTCTCGAACATGTCATTCGTCCGATTATTCCGGAACAGTTTAAAGACGATGACTACAACACATTTATCAACCCGACTGGACGATTTGTAAAGGGTGGACCTGTCGCAGATGCTGGCCTCACTGGCAGAAAAATAATCGTTGATACATATGGAGGAATGGCCAGACACGGCGGAGGCGCTTTCTCAGGGAAAGACCCTTCAAAAGTAGATAGAAGCGCAGCGTACGCAACCAGATGGATAGCCAAAAATATTGTTGCTGCTGGAGCAGCAGACCGTTGCGAAGTCCAAGTCGCATACGCCATTGGCGTAGCAAGGCCTATGTCCATATTGGTGGAAACATTCGGGACAGAGAAGGTAGATCCAGATGCTATTGAGACAGCGGTAGCGGAAATTTTTGATCTCCGTCCTGCAGCTATCGTCCATGATTTAGATCTTTGTCGCCCTATATATGCGTCGACAGCAGCATATGGCCACTTTGGCCGGGATGATGAGCAGTTTACGTGGGAGTATCTTAATAAGGTCTCAGATATTAAGAATGCTTTAGGGCTCTAAGGTTATTCGATTTCCTGCATCCTGCCATAAGTTGGAAAAGTAGGTTCAATGGAAAACGAAAAGCGAGTTGTTCCCAAAAATGTTCGAGTTATTCCTGATCTTCCAGCAGTATCAAAAGAATTTGACTACCTAGTTCCCGAAGATTGGATTGAATCCGGATTGGCATCACAACTTAGTGTCGGGTCACTAGTCAGGATTCAATTTCGCAATCGCTCGATAGGGGGTTGGATTAGTGAGATCAATCCAGAGACCGAAACTACCGTTGAGCTGCAGCCGCTGAAAAAATTCAGCAGTCACGGGCCTTCTAAGGAAGTAGTAGAGGTAGTTCGTTGGGCAGCAAACCGTTGGCAAGGGCCCGTTTCTCGTTTTATGAAGACAGCAAGTCCTCAAAGAATGATTAAGGCGATCCCTCCGAGTAGGCCATCAAAACAAATCGAGACACCGAAAGATAAGTTAGTCGTGGCCGCATTCGAAGGCGGTCCATCGGTTGTTCGTATCCCACCAACAGGAGATCGGTGGCCGTATATATGTGCAGCAGTAGCGCTTGGCAATGCTTTAATTTTGCTTCCATCAGCTTCAGATGTGCGAGTAGTTGCTAATCGTTTAAGACGTATGGGGGTTAACGTGGGGGAATATAGTAAAGATTGGGTTATTGGCGTTTCTGGAGGGACGATAGTTGGTAATCGATCCGCAGCCTTTGCTTCGATAAAAAATCTTGCAGCCATTTTGATGATTGATGAACACGATGAATCATTCCAAGAAGAAGCAGCACCGACTTGGCATGCTAGAGAGGTTGTTCTAGAGCGTGCAAAAAGACAAGGCCTTCCATGTGTCTTCACTTCCCCAATTCCAACCGTAGAAGTGCGTCACCGAACTCGAATAATTAGCGATCAGAAGAGCGACAAAAGGGAAGTATGGTCTGGGATTCGAATCACCGATCCTCGCGAAGATAATTCGGCTATTGGGGGGTTGTGGCCGAGGTCAACAGTATATGCTTTGAAATCCGCTGGAAGGTCTGTTGTTGTTTTAAACCGTTCAGGAAGATCTCGTCTTCTCGCCTGCAGGCAATGTGACGAACTGGTGACTTGTACGGACTGTGGAAGCGCCATGTTGCAATTAGAGGAAGGTCTTATCGAATGCACGAGATTTGGACATTCACGACCAGTTATATGTTCAGGTTGCTTATCAACGAGTATGAAAAATCTTCGAATAGGTGTTTCGAGGGCAGGGGAGGAATTGGAGGCACTCATGAAAGAACCAGTGACTCAGATTACGAAGGAGACTTCTTCAATTGATTTCGTAAGGTCAAGAATATATTTGGGGACCGAAGCTGTATTGCATCGAGTTGATTGGGCTGATTTGGTTGTCTTCGCTGATTTTGATCAAGAGCTCCTTGCAAAACGGTACCGCTGCGAAGAGCAGGCATTAACAAAATTAATTAGGGCACTCCGATTGGTCAACCGGAAAAGTCAGAGCTCCGGTACTGTCATTTTGCAAACTCGGAAACCTAACCATACTTTCTTTGATGTGTTTTCTGATGGTGGTATTGACGTATGGAGCGATAAAGAGTCGCAAAGGAGAGAGATCACTAAATATCCTCCATTTGGCCACATAGCCGTGGTTTCTGGTCCAGGTTCTGACGAATTTATAGAGCAGCTGGACGTCCAGAGCGGCCTTGAGGTTCTTGGGCCAAATGATGGGGCTTGGCTTGTAAAGTGTTCTAGTGTCGAGAGCCTCTCGAAAAATATTTCGGAGATTCCGCGACCAAAGAAACGCCTTAGAGTCGCTATCGATCCTGTAAGGTTTTAGCCGTTACTGCTCGTGCTGGATCCAGGCTTGTCGACGAATTTCATAAATGGCGATTGAAGCGGCAACTGCAACGTTTAAGGAGCCAATCTTCCCTAATTGAGGAATAAAAGTAGAAGAGTCGCATTCTGCAAGCACCTTTGTTTCTATCCCCCGATCCTCATGGCCAACGACAAAGCAGATATCTCCTGTAAGGTCAGTTTCGTATATTGGTTGTGCACCACTTGAAAGTTCAAGGCCGATAATAGTGTACCCTTCGGACCGGGCCTCGTTGATAGCTTCAAATGGAGAGTCAACAGCTTTCCAGTCTAGGTATCGTTCAGAGCCCAATGCAGTTTTCCCTACTTTAGGATTTTGAGGTGTTGTCGCATTTGAAGTGAACCAAATTCTCTCGACACGCTCTGCCGCTGCTGTCCTAAGAATTGATCCTATGTTATAGGGGCCTTGAACTCCATTGATGATGATCGCTATCTTGCCCCGAGTTTTTTTTCGCCATTCTCGATGGAGTCTTTTTAGCTCAGTACCTGACAGATTTTCGTTCATTTCACTGTGACCTTAAGTAGTCGATATCCAGATTTGCTCGATAACCTATCAACTCGAAACGGCACTGTGGCTAGCCATTTTGCCAGACTGTCAGCTCCCAAATGTTTCTGCACAACCAAAATAGCCTCTCCATCATCCGATAATCTTTGTAACCATATCTCTAACATCTCGTAAAGTTTTGCCTTTCCGATACGGATCGGGGGGTTTGACCAAATCAAGTCAAAACGAATATTTTCATCAATGTTGTCTGGGTGCTCAACATTTACTCCAAGGCCACCTACGTTTTTTTCGGTTAATAAGCGGGCACGCGAATTGACGTCAGTTGCCCATATCTTGGCTTTAGGAAATCGATGGACAAGAGTTCGAGCGATTGGCCCATAACCGCATCCAAGGTCTAACGCTGTTTCTACTGTTCCCTCAGGTGTCGGTGCGCTTTGAAGAAGGTACTTTGTGCCTGGGTCAATTCTGCCCGAAGAAAAGACACCTCTGTCTGTAACTAAAGTTGCCGTTAGGTCCGGAAGGGTCAAATCTACTGTGGAAGTTTCAGACAGACTTTTAGGTTCTTCATCGAAATAGTGTGACTGGGAATCCATGTAAGAAACGCTACATGCTTCGAACCCTTCTGTGCTGCTATATCCTAAGAGAATGGAATCTTTACCAATTCGAGTGTTTGGTGACCCTGTACTAAAGAGGGTCGCTGAGGAAGTGCAAGATATCGATGGAACGTTAGCCGATCTATGTGGCCGGATGCTCGAATCGATGTATGAAGCTCCAGGTATTGGCTTAGCAGCTCCTCAAGTAGGCGTCAGCAAAAGATTTTTCGTTTATGATTACGGCGACGGGCCTAAGGTGCTGATCAATCCTGAAATAGTAGAAAGCGAAGGCGAATGGGAATATGACGAAGGGTGTCTTAGCGTTCCTGGAATGTCATGGAATATCGTTCGCCCCAAGATGATACATATCATCGGTTATGGCTTGAATGGTGAAGAGATTTCTATAGAAGCTGATGAACTTGAATCAAGGTTATATCAGCACGAAATGGATCATCTAGACGGAAAACTCCTTCTCGACTATCTCGACGAAGAACAGAGAAAAGAAGCAAAAAAAATTCTTCGACAGATGATTATGCGACAGGGAAACACTGGTCCAGAGGGGCCTAGAAAGATACAGTTTCCGTGACCAATTCTGGCATGGCTATTCAGCGTGTTGCGTATATCGGAACTCCAGAAATCGCTGCCGTGCCATTGTCCGAACTGGTAGAAGCAGGCTATGAAGTGCCTCTTGTAATTACTGGCAAAGACAAGAGAAGGGGGAGAGGCTCGTCTACTTCCCCCAGCCCAGTCAAGCGCGAAGCTGAACGCCTAGGACTAAATATCTCCACTGACATTGATGATCTAAAATCAATTGATGTAGACCTCGCTATTGTGGTGGCTTTCGGGAAGTTGATTCCCAAAGACGTTCTAGATCATGTTCTTATCATTAATCTCCATTTTTCTTTATTGCCGCGGTGGAGAGGGGCTGCCCCTTTGGAAAGAGCAATTCTGGCAGGTGATACCAAAACCGGCGTTTGCATTATGGCAGTCGAAGAAACTCTAGACACTGGCGGGATATATAGTTCGATTGAGATTCCAATCGGCTCTCACGAAACACTTAAAGATCTCCAGATAAAATGCATAACTGAGGGGACCGCCTTGCTCCTTCAGTCTCTTAAAGAAGGCCTTGGGGATCCTGTTCAGCAAACTGGTGAACCTTCCTACGCTCATAAACTTACGAATGCGGAACTTGAAATAGATTGGGGACTTTCATCCGAGGAAATACTGAGGTCAATCCGTATCGGACGGGCTTGGACGACTGTTTCCGGAAGCCGTTTACGAATACATGAAGCAAAAATAGGAACCTCAGACAACTTGCGGATTGGTGAGCGTGAAGGATCTCTAGTGGGGGCCGGCGAAGGGGCTATTGAACTACTTGAAGTTCAGCCTGAGGGGAGAAAACAAATGCCAGTCAAGGACTGGATTAATGGCCTACCAGTTGACGCCGGCGGATATCTCGGACATGAATAAGCCGCCTACAGTTTCACAGGGTGGTGTTGAAGCTAGAAAGCTAGCTATTAGCTGTATTAATCGTATTGACGAATCCGAAGGCTATGCAAATATCGTCCTCTCAAATGCGCTTAAGAAAGCAAATGCAGACCAACGCGACAGAAATCTAGTTACTGAGATCGTTTACGGGGCTACAAGAATGCAACGGGCTTTAGACTGGGTTGTAGACCGGTATCTCATGAAATCTCCCCCGCCGGCTTTACGGGCATCTCTTCGAGTTGGGACTTACCAACTGCTTTACACCCGAATCCCTCCCCATGCAGCTGTTAGTACGACGGTTGAAGCCAGTTCGAAAAAGAATAAGGGAGTTGTTAATGCAGTGCTAAGAAAAGTTGCTGAAGAACTTCCAGTCGAATGGCCCAACGAAGGTGTTCGACTTAGTTACCCAGATTGGATTATTAACCTTGTTGAAGCAGAGTATGGAGACGCTGAAGGGCAAGCAATGCTTGAGCAGATGAACAAATCTCCTCTAGTAAATGAACGTGATGACGGGTACATGCAGGATCTTTCTTCACAATGGGTAGTACAGAATATCGATATCCAGGCCAAGGATCTGATTCTTGATATGTGCGCTGCACCTGGTGGGAAAGCGACAGCAATGGCATCAAAGGAGGCGCTCGTAGTAGCTGTTGACCTTCATCAATCGAGAAGTCGACTTATAGCGCAGAACATAGAGCGTCTGAACACTCGCCAGATCCTGCAGGTAACGGCTGATGGAACTCAACCTTGCTTCGCCCAGCGAGCTTTTGACAAAGTTTTAGTAGATGCTCCATGTTCGGGGATAGGGGTTCTTCACCGTAGGGCTGACGCACGATGGAGAATCAATCAAGCTGATGTCGACAATTTAGCTGTGCTACAGCTTGAGCTTTTATGTGCGGCGAAAGATTTGGTCAAATCTGGTGGCGAACTCATTTACAGCGTTTGTACAGTAACCAGAGCCGAAACATCGGAAGTGGTATCACGATTCACAGAAAGAACTCATGGGATCTCTGCTATTCCACTTGATGATCCTCGTTGGCGAAAAAATGGTGACGGTGGACTGTTGTTGCCACAAGACCATGGGACCGATGGAATGTACATGTTCAAATGGAAGATTCAATAACGACCTCCGAACTTATCGGAGAATTAACTAAATACAGTAGAATTTGGTTATGGAAGACTCACTGGCACTTGAAGCAAAGATACTTACTGTTTCTGATGGGGTAGCTATAGGCGAACGTGAAGATATCTCTGGGGGAAATCTTCAGAAACTTCTTGAAGATTCAGGTTGGGTTGTGAAGAAAAGAGCAGTAGTGAAAGATGGTTCACAGTCAGTGGCCGCTGGCCTTCTCGACCTTTCCAAGGATTTCCATGGGCTGATTGTCACTACTGGTGGAACAGGATTTGGCCCACGAGATCAAACTCCCGAAGGAACACTCAAAGTCATCGAGCGTGAAGCTCCAGGTCTTGCAGAAGCGATGCGGTTAACTAATCCGCTCGGAAGGCTGTCTCGTGCTGTTGCTGGGACCTTGGGTTCAAGCCTTATCTTAAATGTCCCTGGTTCGGCTAAAGGGAGCGTCGAGTGCTTAGAAGCTGTTCTTGACATCATCGATCATGCTGTCCGGCTCCTTCAAGACAACAAAGACCCACATCCGACACAGTCTGGCAACTGATGTCTGCCAGCAAACCAAGTGATGAGCTAATGATGGAGAGGGCGATGCGAAACGCTGAAAAGGCGCGTCTGCTTTCGTCTCCGAACCCATGGGTTGGATCAGTGCTGGTAGCTCCTGATGGGGAGGTATTCGATGGTTGGACAATGCCAGTGGGTGCAGGACATGCAGAAGTGAACTGTCTGCTAGAAGCAGGTAGCCATTCTCGTGGATCTACTCTATATACCACCCTTGAACCTTGCTCTCATACTGGGAATACGCCACCCTGTTCAGAAGCATTAATAAAAGCTGGAGTAGAACGGGTTGTGATTGGCATTGTTGATCCAGATGAGAAAGTGAATGGACAAGGTATCGCACATCTCAAAGCGAGCGGAGTTGAAGTTGAAGTCGGAGTGAAAGAAGCAGAAGTAAGATCCCAGTTGCTTCCGTACATCCACCATAGAAAAACAGGACGCCCATATGTTGTCGTAAAGATCGCAATGACCCTAGATGGTCGAATTGCGGCGCCAGACGGAAGTAGTCAATGGATAACTGGCCCTGCTGCTCGAGAAGCTGGGCATAAATTACGTGCATATTCTGATGCTGTCTGCGTTGGGGCAGAAACCGTTCGGTTGGACAACCCCAGATTAACTGTCCGAGACTGGACTCACGAAGCAGGCCCAGATATCAATCTTGATCCGGAGCGAATAGTTCTGGGCCAAGCCCCTGATAACGCTTTGGTGCACCCATGTATCGAGCTAAGCGGAGAAATCGAAGATGTACTAGAAGAGTTAGGCAAAAGAGGAATCCTGCAGTTATTAGTTGAAGGTGGCGGAAAAACTATCAGCAGGTTTCACGACTCAGGTTGTGTAGATAGATACGAAATTTTCTTCGCTGCTGCCTTTTTTGGAGGAGATGACGCAGTGCCGATGCTTTCTGGTGAAGGGTCTTTGAGTATGAAAGATCTATGGAGAGGTGAGATAGTTGAACTTTCACAGCTCGGAAATGATTTTCACGTAACGGTTAGGCCAAAGTTAAGTAAATAGACCAACTCATGATGAGATAGACGCTACGGTTAGATACATGCTTCGACTGGTATTGCCGAAAGGCTCTTTAGAAAAATCGACTATGGAATTATTCGCTTCTGCTGGCCTCTTAGTAAGCAGAGGGTCGGATGTTGACTATAAAGGGACAATTAACGACCCGAGAGTCGAATCAGTTAGGATTCTTCGCCCACAAGAGATCGGCCGATATGTGGCTGATGGTCTTTTTGATCTCGGAATTACGGGCCGGGATTGGATCGAAGAAACTCAAAGCGAAGTAGAGTCTCTTGGCCAACTGCGATACAGCAAAAATACTGAACGTCCAGTTCGAATCGTTGTAGCGGTCCCGAGTGAAAGCCCTTGGAGTGAAGTTAGTGACCTTCCGGAAGGAGTCAAAGTAAGTACAGAGTATCCGACGCTTACCTCAAATTATTTTATGTCTCAGGGGGTGAACGCAGACATTCAACTGTCCTATGGGGCTACGGAAGCAAAAGTTCCTGAGATCGTAGATGCTGTTGTCGATATCACTGAGACAGGCAGAGCGCTCAAAGCCGCTGGCCTAAAGATATTAGACACAATACTTACAAGTCATACAGAACTTATTGCTAATCCAGCGTCCTTTGCCGATCAAGACAAACGCAAAGCTATGGATCAGATTCGTACTCTGCTCCAGGGAGTTCTCGATGCTAGAGGAAAAGTTATGGTTAAGATGAACGTTCTATCTGAAAACCTTGACGAAGTGATCGGTAGACTGCCTTCGATGAAATCACCCACGGTAAACGAACTATCTACTGGTGATGGCTTTGCTGTTGAAACAGTTGTGGAGAAAGATCAAATCAACATTCTTATACCAGATCTAAGAAGCGCTGGAGCGACTGACATTATCGAGCTACCAATCTCAAAAATTGTGCCCTAGTCCCAACGAACCGGAAGAGTTCTTTTTCCCCAAAGGAGGAAAGGTTCAATTCTTTCCGGTTTGCCATCCAGCCGTAAATTTGGAAATCGCTCCGCTACAGCCCGAAGAGCAATCTTCGCTTCAAGCCTTGAAAGTTGAGCTCCGGGACAGAAATGGTGCCCGAGGCCGAACGCAACGTGCTTTCTCAGTTCCTCAGGACTCCGATCAAGCCGAAACCTGTTAGGGTCGTCAAAAACCTCAGGGTCACGGTTTGCTGCACCGAATGTAGCCATTACTTTTGACCGTTCAGGCATTGAAACGCCATTGAAAACAGTTTCTTCAGTATTTGTCCTGTAGAGGCCAAGAACAGGAGAGTCCATTCGAAGACTTTCCTCTATCGCAATCGCATCAAGAGAAGGGTCGTCTTGGACTTTGCGATACAGCTCCGGCGTCTCTAAAAGTCTGAAGAAAATATTTGTGATAAGTGAAGTCGTCGTTTCGTTTCCGCCGACGAGAAGCTGATTTAACATAACCAAACGCTCACTGTCGTTGAGTTTTCTTCCATCTACTTCCGCTATGAGGGTTCCAGTTATCACATCATCTGGAAGCACAGTTTCAACGACGCTCTGATCAGCAGTTTCTGGGGGGAAGCCATTATCTATTAAGGTTTGCCTTCGATTCTCAATTTGCTGCAACAGGTACTCTTCCATGGCTTGTCGTGCCGCTTTTGGGCCTTCCATATCCGGGGCGCCCGCCTTAGCAAGTTGTTGATCGCTCCAAGCCTTAAATTGGTCAATATCTTTCGTGGGGACACCTAAGATCTTTGCGATAACTAGAACCGGTAACGGGCAAGCCAATGCATCATGAAGATCTGAGCGCTTCTCACTTTCCATTTCATCAAGTAGCTGATCGACTAGAGCAGATATTTCACCTTCCATATCAGCGACATGTCGAGGGGCGAAACTCTTTTGGATGAGTTTCCGGTACCAAGTATGTTGAGGGGGGTCACTGAACAAGCAGCCCTGGACAGAGTAGCGTGGCATCTGACCGTAGTGGCTCGACCACATTTCAATATTTGTCAAGAGCTGGACAACATCCTCATAGCGGGTAACTGTGAAAAGAGGGTGTGAGAAATCATCAAACTTGTGGACTGGGCACTTTTGACGCAATTTTTCGTATTCGCTGAAGGGGTCGTCCAGCGTATTAGCCGCAAATGGGTTGTAATCAATTTCAGAAGCCATATTTAGATCGTAGGAAAGACTTCAAGCATATGCACGTCCTAGTTTGATCAAAAGGGGTATATCAAGAAGTTTCTAGGTGCGGTTGGCCAGAAGCCGAATTCTTTCTGAAATTTCTGGCCAATAAACCGAAGGTAAATCATGTCCCATATCGTCATACACCAATAGCTCAGAGTTTGGTATCGCTTCAGCTGTCGCGACTCCGCAGTGGAGGGGGAGCAGTGGATCAACAGATCCATGAATTACCAGCGTTGGTAGCTTCAGGGTGGTAAGTCTGGTCGTTCGGTCACCGCTCATTGCAATAGCCCCAATCTGAAAGCCGACGCCTTCAGGGAAGAAACTCCGATCGTAGTTCCTCTCTGCCAACAAAGTGGCATATTCTTCGTCCCAAAGTGGTCCGGCGAGCGCACGAGAGCCAATAACGTTAGCCCTGATAATTTCTTCTCTGGTCTCTGGAGTATCTCCAATGATAGCTTCTAGCGCTTCTTCGGTTGGTGTAAAGAGTTCGGGAGCGCCAGTTACCGAACCGATGCTAGTGAGAGACCGCGCATAGTTCGGATGTTCTATCGCTAAGGTCTGGGCTATCATTCCGCCCATTGATACTCCGACAATATGAGCTGACTCATAACCTAGAAAATCCAAAAGCGCGATAGCGTCATTAGCCATATCCGATAAGGAATAGAATGATTCAACTTCTTCTCCATTTAATGCCTTCGCAAGTAGGTCAAGGGCTTCGGGTGGTTTCCCAATAGTCTTTGTGGATAAACCGCTATCACGGTTATCAAAACGGATAACTCTGAAACCTTCATCGGCTAAGGTTTCGACGAATTCGATCGGCCAGGCGATCAACTGCGCTCCAAGGCCCATAATGAGGAGAAGCGGATCTCCATCTATGGCGCCATTTACCGAATAACAAACTTCAATTCCGTTAACGTTGGCGGTTGCTTCCTCTGTTTCCATAGTCCTTCAAATTTTACCTTTATCTCAATAAGTACTTGTTGAATTTATATGCCGTCGGTTTCTTCCTCTGGCTGGGGCTCATCTCTGATGTCCTCTTGTTGAGATATCTGCACAAAGGCAATCTGGATTTGTTGCAGGGCCTCTCGGAGTACATTCTCATTCTCTCCGAGGCGCCCTTCAAGGCCCGACAATAAGACACTCATGGCGTCAATAGCGACCTTTGCCTCATCTATAGATGGTGGCTGGCCCGATAAGTGAATTGCTGCCAATTCGTATATGCCCATTGCATGATTTGCGATAATATCCTCTGCCGGGGTTTCGGATAGTCGCTTCCTCACCTCGGCTAGCTCTGCCGCCATGATACGGGCTTGTTCCTGCTCCTCTGGGCTTAGATCATCAAATCCAGGGGGCCCGCCTACTTCCCCTTGGGGTTGGCTACCGCTGTTTTCATCTCTGGGAACATCGTGTTCTCCATGTGGCGTCCAAATACTCATCTGCTCTCCTTGAATAGTCTTATATGAACTCTATATAGATAGATGCCTGATCTGAAAGTTTCGCTGGTACTCTGGTCTTGTCTCAAAATGTAATTTTGGGTTCAAGAAAGTACTGTCGAGAGGCAGTCACCTACCTGCATCATCAAAAGATGAGGTCAGAGGGATCCTCTGATTTGCGCAGCATAGGTGCAACACAAGTCGTCGCCTTAAGGCAAGTACGGTGGGTGCTGATTTTCTTAGCCCCACCGTTTAGTATTTCAGAGATCACTATGAGACAGTGGTTCAGTAAAATTTTAATTAAAGGAGATTTAACTTGATCAGGAGCTTGACATAGCTGGGAACACAGAGCCTCGCATCAATGAGTCGATACGCGCAAGTGAAGTTCGACTTGTTTCTCCAGAAGGAGAGCAAATAGGTATAACGCCAATTGGTGAGGCTCTAGAAAAAGCCCGAGACCTGGAACTCGATCTAGTAGAAGTGGCAGAGAATGCAAATCCTCCGGTTTGCAGGATCATGGATTACGGAAAATACAAGTATGAGGCAGCTCAAAGGGCAAAAGACTCCCGAAAGAAAAGCACAAATATCGTAGTAAAAGAGCTTAAATACCGACCCAAAATTGCCAAAGGTGATTTCAATACGAAAACAAGCAAAGTTCGGAAATTTCTGGAAGATGGGCACAAGGTGAAATTGACGATAATGTTTCGAGGTCGAGAAGTTCAACATCCAGAATTAGGAAGAAAGATTCTCGATGACGTGGCCGAGCTCATGGAAGATATCGCTATTCTCGAGGCTTACCCAGAGCTTGATGGCAGAAACATGACTATGGTCCTTGGCCCAGATAAAAAGGCAATTGCTAACCTTCGCAAGGAGAAGAACAAGCAACAAGAGGGCGGCCAAGACCGAGAATGACTTAAGCCACGTCGTAGGCTCCCGAGCGAAGTTAATTGATCAGATAAGAAATAAATCGCCAGATTGCCGTAGGTAAATAAGTTTACCTCAGAATTCAATGGAGAGAATATGTCAAAAATGAAAACTCATAAGAGTTCAGCTAAAAGGTTCAAAAAAACGTCGAAGGGTAAGCTTAAGCGAGGCCGGATGCACCGTAACCACTTGGCTGAAGCTAAATCGCCAAAGCGTAAGCGACAAGCTAGAAGGCCGGGGGAAGTAAGTAAGGCCGATGCTCCCGCTGTCCGTCGAAACTTAGGAATTTAGTAATACCTTTGATCTCAAATTAGATCGGAGTCCGTCCATCAGTGGCATAGGAGAAGAGAAATGGCAAGAACAAAAACTTCAGTAAATAGAAAGAAACGCCGTCGTCAGGTACTGGGTAAGGCTAAGGGATACTACGGCAACAAAAGTAGAACATTTCGTGCGGCTAATGAGCAGGTTATGCATAGTGGCAATTATGCTTTTCGTGACCGTCGTGCAAGGAAAGGCGAATTTAGAAAATTGTGGATCCAGCGTATTAATGCGGCATGTCGTCAGCATGGAACTACTTATAGCCGGTTTATTAGCGGCTTAAAGAGTGCCGAAGTAGAAGTGGATCGCAAAAATCTCTCTGACCTTGCTATCCATGACCCAGCTGCTTTTGCTGAATTGGTCGAGATAGCAAATAAGGCAAATGCTAACTAAAAAAGGCTAGCAAGAGAAATGGTCGCTGTATCCAAGAGCAACCGAAGAGTCCGAGAGTTACGCAAACTCATACGACGTGGTTCATACCGTGACGAAATGCAGGTCTATGTTATTGAGGGCAGAGGACTGTTGCGCGAGGCTGCGCTGACGGGGAATACCCCTATTGATATTTTCGTTGCAGAGAACGACACCGACATGACTTCTGATGTCAGTGCACTCGTATCTGAGGGCTCGACGGTCTGGGAGATGGAGGAGAAGGTGCTGAGATCAGTGGCGTCTACTCAGAATCCGCAGTCAGTTGTCGCGACTGTACCGATGGTTGAGTATTCGTTGGATGATATTTTGGAGTTCTCCCCAAGTTTTTTAGTTATTGGAGTTGAAATTAATGACCCAGGGAATGCAGGGACGATTATTCGCACTGCAGCAGCTTCTGGCGCTGACGCTGTAATTTTCTCTCACGGTTCTGTTGATGTGTATAACCCTAAAGTTGTTCGAGCTTCAGCTGGGGGGATATTCAGAATTCCTGTGATTCGATCTATAGGTATAGCCGACCTCCTTAGAAGTTGTGAAAAGAATGGGATCGCCCCATTGGGTTTGGCTGGCGAGGGGCAGATTGACTACTCAACATATAATTTTGATCACCCGATAGCGCTGCTTGTCGGAAATGAGGTTAGGGGCTTGGATAGGTCTATTGTTGGTGAGCTCGAGACACAAATTTCAATTCCTATGGAAGCTGGAGTGGAATCTCTTAATGCAGCGGTTGCACTGGCAATCGTGTCATTCGAAGTGCATCGACAAAGGAACCGCAATGATGTTTGACATCACTCAGTCAGCTTGTTGATCCGATTATTCTAGGCATTGGTAACCTATCTTCTAATTCTCAGCATTATGTATCACCAACCTGCGACAATGACACTAGCGACGTTTAAAGACGGTAAATCATGAGTGAATACCAAAAACTTATCGATGGAGCTCGGGGAGCTGCTGAATCATCTCAGAATGCTGATGAGCTAGCTTTAGCGCGTAGTAAATTCCTCGGAAAGAAATCCCTGTTATCTGATGCCAAAAAAGGATTAGGGAAACTTGAGGAAGTTGAGCGGGCTGCAGCCGGAAAAGAATTAAACGAAGTGCTAAACCTAATTGAAGAGGTTTTCGAACAACGTGAAGCGGCGCTTCAAGAAGAAGCATGGAATCTTCAGTTCGAGTCAGAACGATTGGACTTATCCGAGAGGCTTGAAACCTTGCGGAGGGGGCACTTGCACCTTATTACGCAAGCTCGCGATCACCTGGAGGATGTTTTTGTTGGAATGGGTTTTACTGTCGCAGAAGGGCCTGAGGTTGAAACTGCTTGGTATAACTTTGAGGCGCTTAACATCCCAGATTGGCACCCAGCAAGAGGAAACTTCGATACGATTTTCGTTAACTTAGGATCCCCTGAAGAGGTTATGCTTCGATCTCACACGTCACCTGTTCAGGTCCGGACAATGGAGAATCATCAACCGCCTATATATGTAGTTGCTCCAGGTCGAACATTTCGAACGGACAGTGCTGATGCCACGCATCTTCCAGCCTTTAACCAGATAGAAGGCCTTGTCGTTGATAAGGGAATCACTATGGGTGATCTAGCAGGAACAATAGATTCTTTCGTTCAAGCCTTTTTTGGGTCCGAGGTTAAGTCGAGATTGCGGCCAAGCTACTTTCCATTTACTGAACCATCAGCGGAATTTGACATCTCCAGACCTGACGGAAGCTGGCTTGAACTTGGCGGGTGCGGAATGGTTCACCCTAATGTGCTTTCGAATTGTGGAATCGACCCCGAAGAATGGCAGGGTTTTGCTTTCGGCTTTGGAATTGATCGACTCGTTGCGATGAGGTTTCAGCTTGATGATATTCGTGAATTGGTAGTTAATGATGCCAGATTCCTAAGGCAGTTTTAGGGGATTTTATGAAAGTTCTACTGTCATGGTTGAAGGAATTTGCTCCAGAGATTGAAGGTGACCCCATTTCTTTAGGGGAGCGATTGAGCCATCTGGGTTTGGCAGTGGAGGAAATGTCGGTGCTTGGAGAAGGCCTTGACGGGGTAGTCGTTGGTCGTATATTGGACCTTCGTCCCCATCCAGATGCGGAAAGGATCCAGTTGGTCGATGTCGACCTAGGGGATGGCAATGCCACTCAAATTTGTTGTGGTGCGTTCAATATGCAGGTTGGTGACCATGTTCCTGTTGCGACAATCGGGAGCGTCCTTCCTGATGGGCTAGAAATTTCACAGAGGAAACTCCGTGGTCAACTGTCGAATGGGATGTGCTGTTCGCCGGCTGAGCTTGGTTTGGGCGACGATCATGACGGGATAATGATTCTTCCGGAAGATTCTGATGCGACCTCTCCTGGTGCCCCAATTACGGAAGCGTTGGGGATGCAACGAGATATCTTATGGGACCTTGAGGTGAATGCTAATCGACCTGATGCTATGAGCGTGTCCGGTGTTGCTCGTGATCTCGCTGCATCTTTGGGAATTCCGTTTGGATACCCTGAGTATGAATTTGTCGAAGGAAGTACGAGACTTTCTGACCTGTCATCTGTTGAAATTATTGACCCGACATTATGTGGGCGATTTGCAGTGCGGGCGGCTTTAGGTGTGTCAATTGGTGAATCACCACGTTGGATGCAAAACAGGCTAATAAGTCTTGGAATGAGGCCAATCAATAACGTTGTGGATGTTTCAAATTATGTCATGCTTGAACTTGGACAACCGAACCATACTTATGATCTTGCGAAAGTCCCTGAAGGGCACCTAGCTATTCGGCGTGCAAGTGAAGGGGAAGCTATTACCACCCTAGATGGCGAAGAGAGGTCTCTGATCACAGAAGACGGTGTGATCGCCAATATTCGGGGGGAAGCAATAGGGATAGCTGGAGTTATGGGCGGGCTTTCGACAGAGATTTCTACAAGCACTACTGATGTGCTGGTCGAAGTTGCATGGTGGGACCCTCCTTCTATCTCCAGAACCGTCAAGAGATTAAACCTCATGAGTGAAGCGTCGATGCGTTTTCGTCGAGGTGCAGATTACGGGGACAATATTGAACGTGCGTTAGGTCGTATCGGGAACCTTCTTACCGATGGGGGAGCACAGATTGCCTCTGGAATCGAACAAGATACCGGAGACTTGCCTTCTCGTGAATCGATCAAGGTAAGGGCAAGCAAAATTAATGGGCTACTGGGAGTTGACTTATCAGCAAAAGATATGAAGTCTCATTTGGAGTCGATCGGATTTGAAGTCTCGGTTAAGAAGGGTGACCTTTCGGTCACAATACCTACTTGGAGATGGGATACAATCACCGAAACCGACATCTCAGAAGAAGTAGCAAGGATGTACGGTTATGAGAATATTCGGCGCTCAGTTCCGAAAGGGACTGCTCCGGGGGCTCTTACCCAATATCAGAAAAACCGAAGGCGTGTTCGTGAAATACTTGTTGGGGCTGCATGTGATGAGACGATGCCTATGCCTTTCCTTGCCCCTGGGGATCTTCGTTCAGCTGGACTAGCTGAAGAAGCGATAAGTCTCACAAATCCCCTAGTCCATGAAGAGTCGCTTTTGCGCACTTCACTTTTACCGGGGCAGCTAAAGGTGATTGCATTTAATCAGTCACATAGGGTAGAGGATCTCCGGTTTTTCGAGATCGGTCACGTCTTTTTGGCTTCATCTGATGGAGTGCTCCCTGATGAGCGCGAACATCTTTCTGTGGCGCTCGTAGACGTACATGTTTCTGAAATGGTAGACCTGCTATACGTATTGGGAAATGAGCTAGCGCTTCCTAATCTCCAACTCGCTTCTGACGAATTGCCAGGAATGCACCCTGGGAGAGCAGCTGAGATCTTAGTAGCAGGACAGTCGTGTGGCGTCATAGGCGAAGTAGACCCTCGAGTTCTGATGTCCTATGGGGTCAATGGAAGGGTTTCATGGCTAGAGTTGAATCTCGGAAAGGTCTTATCTGGACCGCTTGGAAAGAAAAGCTACAGAAGTGTTTCAAAATACCCTTCAAGCGATGTGGATCTTGCCTTCGATGTTCCTGAATCGGTTAGTTCAGCATCGATATTGGGCTGTCTACGTAAGGCAGGAAGCGATCTTTTGCAACAGGTAAAACTGTTCGACGCCTATTCCGGTGATGCCATTGAAGAAGGGCACCGCAGCCTTGCATATAGGCTCCGATTTCAAGCGGATGATCGAACCCTTACTGATGATGAGGTAGCGGCTCTGCGCTTGAAATGCATTCAATTGGTTGAGAAGAAGACCGAAGCGAGACTCCGACTGTAGTATATTTATACATAAATGAGTATAAATATACTATTTTTGGTATAGTGAGAACATGAAAAATATAGGCATCATAGGAGCTTCGGGATATACCGGCGCCGAGTTACTTCGACTCGTTGCCGAACACCCTGAACTAACCCTCAAAATCGCAACTGGTGAAACCCAAGCAGGTACTGCTATACGAGACCTGTACCCAAGCCTTACCACTTCATACCCGCAGGCAAACTTCGACTCGTTTTCTCCCGAAATTGTTGATGGCCTTGACCTCGTCTTCTGTGCACTGCCTCACGGAGTAAGCCAAACCGTCATCCCAGATATATACGGCAGAGTAGGCCACATTGTGGATTTGGGTTCAGACTTTCGGCTTAAGGATCCTTCTCTTTACCAACAGTGGTATGGATCAGAACACACCTGCCCAGAATTACTTGATGAATTTGTCTACGGACTACCTGAGCTATTTAGAAATGAAATCGAAGGTGCCCCCCTCATAGCGGCAACCGGATGTAATGCAGCGGCTGCTATTTTTGCTCTTGCCCCATTCGTTCAGTCGAACACGATTCAGAACGATGCAATAATTGTCGATCTCATAACGGGTGTAAGTGGCGCTGGCAGGCCACCGAAAGAGCATACGACGTTCTGTACGGTTAGCGGCAATATCACCCCGTATGGTTTGATAACACATCGACATACACCTGAAATTGAACAAGCGCTAACCACTTTCGCAGGGGAAACGAATTCAGTTCTCTTCACACCTCACCTCGCACCAATTGATCGAGGAATAATAGCGACTTGCTACGGACGGACAAGATCTGGAATTACTACAGAAGAAGCCCTAAACCAACTTAGTCGGTTCTACGAAAAGGAGCCTTTCTTCGTCGTGGATGAAAGGCCTCCTTCTACCAAATCAACTCTGGGCGCGAATACTGTACACCTGACTGCCAGAGTCGATGAAAGGACAGAAATGCTTGTTTCAATTTCGGCACTTGATAATCTCGTAAAAGGGGCATCGGGAATGGCAATCCAGAATGCAAATCTTGCCCTTGGCCTACCTGAAACTTTAGGGATTCCATCCCTTGGCCTGTATCCCTAGGACTGATATGCCTACTTCTCCTCTAGCTCCATCATCGTTCCCTGACATCCCTCCTATAGGGGGAGTGCAGTTCGCCGTAGCCTCATCTGGCATGCGGTACAGCGGACGGGACGATTTGTTTCTCGCGACCCTCTCACCAAAAACTACTGTTGCGGGCGTCTTCACTCAGTCTCTTTGCCCGTCTGCTCCGGTCGAATGGTGCAAAGAGTGGATTCATCTAGGATCGGCCCGAGCTTTGCTATGTAACGCCGGCAATGCGAATGCCTTTACTGGTACTGCTGGCTTCGATGTAGTCGATAGCTGTACAAACGCTGTTTCCGATCTACTCTCTGTAACTGCCAAAGAGGTCTTTTTGGCATCTACTGGAGTAATCGGAGAGCCTTTCCACCCAAACGTTATAACAGAACACCTGACAACTCTGGTTGATAGACTGGAGGCCCCCGATTCCAGTATGTGGCAAGCCGCAGCTAATGCAATTCGCACTACAGATACCTTTCCTAAAGGTTCCTACTCCAAAGTTGGAGATTCAGGGTCCTACATCGCCGGGATAGCCAAGGGAAGTGGGATGATCGCTCCGAATATGGCAACAATGCTTGCTTTTATTTTTACAGATATGGAGATAAGCCATGGAGATTTGCAATTGTTAACTGAGCAGTCAGTTAACAAAAGTTTCAACTCTATAACTGTTGATTCAGACACGTCAACAAGCGATACGGTTCTGACTTTTGCTACAGGTGAGTCTGGTAACGCTATCGAAGATCATCAGCTTGACTTTCAGAACGCTCTTGATGACGTCATGCTTGGGCTAGCCCATCAAATAGTTAGAGACGGTGAGGGGGCTACGAAATTTATCGAAATAACCGTGACAGGAGCTGAAGATGATGCTGCCGCAACAAAAATCGGAAAGTCTGTGGGGAATTCACCGCTCGTTAAAACTGCAATCGCAGCCCAAGACGCTAATTGGGGAAGGATCGTTATGGCTGTCGGTAAGGCTGGGGAATTAGCGGAACGGGATAGGTTAAAAATTTGGATCGGTGATGAACTCATAGCCGAAGACGGCATGCAGTCAGCAAACTATGAAGAGTCGCGAGCTTCTGCACATCTTGAGGGTAAAGATATCTCTATCAAGGTAGACGTTGGAGTAGGGAATGGCAGTTCCACCGTCTGGACATGTGACCTTACCCACGGCTACATCGACATAAATGCTGGGTACCGCTCATGACGAGAATTCAAGAAGTGTCTTCAGATTTGCCTATCGGATTTAGCCCAGAACTTCGAGCAAAAGCGCTCGTGGAAGCCATTCCGTACATACAACAATTTTCTGGAAAAGTGATTCTTGTGAAGATGGGGGGCAGCGCTCTCGTCGATGAAGAACTATTCTCAAAATTCGCCCAAGATATTGTGCTCCTTGCGTCGGTCGGAATACAGCCAGTCGTTGTCCATGGCGGGGGACCTCAGATTGGACAGCACCTAAAAGAAATTGGGAAAGAAAGCACGTTCATTGATGGTCTTCGTGTCACTGATGCTGAAACGCTCACTGCTGTTCGAGAGGTTCTTGTTCATCAAGTTGGGAAAAAAATAGTTGAGACAATAACTGCTTATGGCGGATCAGCTACAGCACTAACAGGAGAGACAGGAGGCCTTCTCACAGTCATACCCAAAGGTAAACGTTTCGGATTTGTTGGAGAAGTCTCCAACGTAAACCCTGATATTATTTCACGCCTTCATCAGCAAGGGGAAGTACCGGTAGTTTCCACCATTGGGCAGGATACTGGTGGCCAAGCATACAATATCAACGCAGATACCGCTGCTGGTGCTCTCGCAGGAGCACTTCTTGCAGAAAAAGCAATATATCTTTCTGATGTTCCCGGATTGCTAATTGACAAAGATGACCCAACCTCAATTATTTCTTCGGTTCAAGACAAGGAACTTCACACAATGTTTGAGAAGGGAGTCATCTCTGATGGGATGATTCCCAAAGTCGAATCATGTATCCACGCTCTAGAAAAAGGCGCAAAAGCCGCTCATCTGCTTGATGGGCGCGTCTCGCATGTACTCCTCTTAGAGCTGTTCACAGATAGTGGAATCGGAACCATGATTAAAAAAGGGGGAGAGGATGTCTAACCACGCAATCAATATGGGGGCTGACGCCGAACAGGCGAGATGCCCAATAATGCCGACCTATGGGGCGCCTTCAGTCATGTTCGTGCGTGGGCAGGGGACTGAATTATGGGATTCACAAGGTAAAAGGTATCTAGATTTTGTTGGTGGTCTGGCTGTTCAATCACTCGGTCATGCAAATCCAGAAGTTGCAGAGGCTATTTCCGAGCAGGCAATGACGTTAACTCAAGTATCCAACTACTGGGCAACCGAACACGCCCATCACGTTGCTCTCCAACTCGATAGGCATATCACAGGGTCAGGAAGTTCCTATGGGTCAGATTCTGGTTCTCCTTCCGGCCAGGTTTTCTTTTGTAACTCAGGGGCAGAAGCAAATGAACTTGCATTTAAACTAGCGAGAAAATATACAGGAAGCGATCAATACGAGATTCTCACAGCAATGGGTTCCTTCCATGGGAGGACACTCGCAGCTCTTGCAGCATGCGGTCAACCTCACAAGCACGAACCTTTTGAGCCCATGCCATCAGGCTTCCATCATTTCAAAAGAGATGAGTCAGATTCGCTGGAGGAACTATTGTCCTCTTCAACCGCCGCTATTCATGTTGAGCCTGTTCAAGGAGAAGGTGGAGTATGGCCAAGTAATAAAGCGTTCATGTCTCGAGTCCAAGAACTCTCTTCAGAAAATAAAGTCCTCTTCATGGTTGATGAGGTTCAAAGCGGCCTGTGTCGAACAGGGAAATGGTTTGCTTTTCAACATTTCGGCGTTGAACCAGACGTTGTCTGTATCGCTAAAGCTCTTGGTAACGGTTTCCCAATTGCAGCAGTGTGGGCAAGAGCTGAGATTGCTTCGGCATTCCAAGCTGGTGACCATGGAAGTACATACGGCGGAAACCCGCTCGGAACTGCGGCCGCAAGAAAAGTCCTTGAGATCATGGAAAGAGATAATTACCCCCAGAAGGCAGCAACCTTGGGTGATGTTCTCTCTGATGCACTTGGAAACCTCCCGAGAGTCCTTTCCGTAAGAGGGATGGGAGGGATGCTCGCAGCAGAGTTGGACGGGGAGATCAGTGCAGATATTGCTGCGAAAGCTACCCAGAATGGCCTCTTAGTTAATCCCATTACCTCTACTGCTATTCGCCTTACTCCGCCACTATCAACTTCACACGATCACGTAGATGAAGCCATGAGCATCCTGAAAGGAGTTCTCCATGCCCAACCACCTTCTTGAGATCGATGATCTATCCTCTGCTGCAATAACTAAAATAATTGAACTGTCAAAAGTAGAGGACCCCGATCAAGTACTTCGGAATAAAGGAGCCGCACTTCTATTTGAGAAGCCATCAAACCGGACACGGAACTCCATGGAAATGGCAATTATCCAACTAGGGGGCCACCCAATTACTATCCGTCCCGATGAAGTTGGTATCGGGGAGCGTGAAAGTGCAGAAGATGTAGCTAGGACACTATCCTGCTACCACGCGTTAATTGGAGCACGGGTTTTCGTTCATTCGACTGTTGAAAAGCTTGCGGGGGCATCGACCGTACCAGTCGTGAATATGCTTTCAGACTCATCACACCCTCTTCAGGCTCTTGCTGATTTATTAACAATCTGGGAAGAATTTGGCACTTTTGAGGGATGCGCTGTCGCATATGTAGGTGATGCGAATAATGTAGCGCGATCGCTTGCAATGGCCTGTGGTCTGATGGGTATTGAATTCCGTATCGCTCATCCCGATGGTTACGGTTTCTCAAAATCCGACGAAGAAGCAATTCGAGGGATCGGGACGCTACTTTCCTCTACACATAGCCCTTCAGAAGCTGTGGTAGGAGCAAACGTTGTATACACCGACGTTTGGGCATCGATGGGGCAAGAAAAGGAAAGGGTAAAAAGGTTGGCGGACTTCGAAGGCTACACAGTTGAAGATAAATTGTTTGAGTTAACAAAAGAAGGCAGTATTTTCATGCACTGCCTGCCTGCCCATCCAGGTGAGGAAGTGTCACGGTCAGTTCTTGATAGTGCCAGAAGCAGAATATGGGAACAGGCAGAAAACCGAATGCACGCTGCTAGGGGATTTCTATTGCACCTATTTCAAGAAGGGAATCAAAAATGACTACCAAAAGACAACGCCAACAAGTCATCGTGCAGCTACTCGCTGAACAATCTGTTCGGTCACAAACCCAACTAGTAGAACTGCTCGGATCAGAAGGAATCGAAACGACCCAAAAGACCGTCTCAAAGGATTTGGATGAACTGGGCTCTGTCACAGTTCGGGGCAGTGGCGGAAAGATCATTTACGCAATCCCCGAACTTCCATCAGAACAGCACCTTCCAGAGGATCATTTGAAGAGAGTCCTAGGCGAATGGGTCGTCGAAGTCAGCTCATCCGGGAATATCGTAATAATGCGAACACCACCAGGATCAGCACATGTTGTTGCTTCGGCTATTGATAGGGCTGGTGTAGACACAATACTGGGGACAGTCGCAGGTGATGACACCATAATGATCATCACGAATGAAGGAAGCAGCGGAAGCGCTGTGGCGGATTCGCTCAGAAAAACAGCAGGATTGGAATAAGAACATGGAACTAGAACCAGGCATTAATAAAGTTGTATTGGCTTACTCAGGTGGTCTTGACACTTCAATAATTCTGAAATGGCTTCAGGACACCTACGATTGCGAAGTCGTCACCTTTACAGCAGATATAGGGCAAGGTGAGGAAGTTGAACCTGCGAGAACAAAAGAACTCCAAATGGGAGATCCTGAGGAAGAAATCTATATCGAAGATTTGTGTGAAGATTTCGCTCGAGACTTCGTATTCCCGATGTTCAGGGCGAATGCAATCTACGAGGGCGAATATCTCCTTGGAACTTCAATAGCCCGACCCCTTATAGCAAAGCGACTCGTTGAAATAGCGAGAGAAACCAACGCGGATGCAATAAGTCACGGAGCCACTGGAAAAGGCAACGACCAGGTGCGATTCGAACTAGGCGCCTATGCTTTGGATCCATCAATAAAAATCGTCGCACCATGGAGAGAATGGGACCTCGGGTCTCGCGAGTCACTTATGGCCTATGCCGAAACGCACGGCATACCAATCGAAATGAAAAGAGGGAAAGAGTCACCTTTTTCGATGGATGCAAACCTCCTCCATATTTCATATGAGGGAGGGCCTCTAGAAGATCCATGGGTTCAGCCACCAGAGGAGATGTGGCGGTGGTCGGTAAGCCCAGAAGCAGCGCCGAATGAAGCCACATTTGTAGAAATCACCTACAAAGGTGGTGACATTGTTGCTATTGACGGGAAGCCGATGACACCCGCCCAAGTCCTTTCTACTCTCAATGAACTCGGAGGATCGAATGGTATTGGAAGGCTAGATATAGTCGAAAATCGCTTTGTAGGGATGAAATCGCGCGGTGCTTATGAAACTCCAGGCGGGACAATCATGCTTAAAGCACACCGAGCTATAGAGAGCTTGACGTTAGACAGAGAAGTTGCCCATCTGAAGGATGAATTAATGCCAAGGTATGCGAGTCTCATTTATAACGGTTACTGGTGGAGCCCAGAGCGTGAGATGCTTCAAGCCGCAATAGACCATAGTCAACTCTTTGTTAACGGGGACGTTAGATTAAAGCTCTTCAAAGGAAACGTGGAAGTTGTAGGCCGACGCAGCGACGAGTCACTTTTCGATGAAAAAATTGCGACTTTTGAAGATGACGAAGGCGTTTACGATCAAGCTGACGCAGGTGGTTTTATAAAATTAAATGCTTTAAGGCTGAGGACATTGGCATCAAAGCGAATCGGAAATTGATAGTTCAGAGAAGGAAAACAGAAAATGAACCAAAACCCTGACAAGAACGAAAATAAATCACTCTGGCACGGACGTTTCCTTGAACAGTCAGCTGATGAATTACAACAGCTCAACAATAGTATTTCGTATGACATCCGGCTGTTCAGTCAAGACATTGAAGGATCTCGGGCCCATGCGAAGATGCTACAAAGTATTGGCGTCTACTCAGAAGGAGAACTCTCTGAAGTCCTATTCGCCCTCGATCAGGTCGAGGAAGAAATTCGTAGCGGGTCTTTTGAAGTATTGCCAACCGATGAAGATGTGCACACCTATGTCGAACGGCGCATAACAGAAATAACGCCTTCAGGAGCACGGCTACATACGGGAAGAAGCAGAAACGATCAAGTAGCTACTGATTTAAGACTATGGACGAAACAGGCGCTCACGGACGTAGCTCGCATGGCTATTTCTCTTCAAAGGGTCCTGCTTGAGAAAGTGATTGAGGTGGATGGGGCAGTTCTGCCGGGATACACTCACCTCCAGCAAGCACAACCCGTCCCTCTAGGCCATCACCTTTTGGCTCATGGATGGGCTATATCACGTGACGTCGAAAGACTCTTACAAGCGATCACACGTATGGACGTTTCACCTCTGGGTGCAGGGGCAATGGCAGGGTCATCGGTACCTCTAGATGTCGACAGTGTCGCGAAAGATCTCCATTTCTCTCGAGTATTCGACAACAGTATTGATGCCGTTTCCGATAGAGATTTTGTCGCAGATGCACTATACGTGCTTGCACTTCTCGGCGTTCACCTTTCGCGGATAGGGGAGGAAGTAATTCTCTGGTCTTCAACAGAATTCGGATATGTAGAGCTTTCTGACAGTTACTCAACAGGTTCTTCAATGATGCCACAGAAGAAAAATCCAGATATTGCAGAATTAGCCCGAGGGAAATCTGGAAGGCTTATCGGTAACCTTGCAGGATTTCTAGCAACGCTAAAAGGTCTTCCTCTTGCATACAACAAGGACCTTCAAGAGGACAAAGAGCCGCTATTCGACGCAGTTGATACCATATTGAAAATTTTGCCTGCAGTAACGGGAATGATTAGCACAGCAACATTTCAAGTTGAAGAAATGCGTGAACAGGCTCTATCACCCTATCTAGCGACAACGGACCTAGCCGAATGGCTCGTTCAACGTGGCATGCCCTTTAGAGAGGCGCATGCAGTCGTTGGTGGATTGGTAGCACGGTCCCTATCCGAGGGGGTTGCGCTTGCTGATCTAATATCGATGGACGAGAATTTAGGAGAGGAAGCAGTAGCTCTCTTAAAGCCAGAGAACTTGCTCAACAGCAAAAAAACACACGGCTCTGCAAGCTTAGGAAAACTAGATGAACAAATTAAAAGATTTGAAAAGAAAATTATCTCTGACGAGGACCAACTATGACCTACAGTCATGAGGTCCGCATCAGATACGCTGACTGCGATATGCAGGGGGTTGTCTACAATGCCCATTACTTGACGTTCGTCGACGATGCCTTTGATTGCTGGCTTCGAAGTCTAGACCTAGCGTTTGAAGAGGTATATGGCTGGGAAGTAATGCTTAAAAAGGCTGAAATCACATGGCAGACGCCAGTAAAGTTCGCTAACAAATTACAGATCCGTTGTGAGATCGAGAGCTGGGGCAATACAAGTTTTACAGTACACTTTGAGGGCAAAGTGGAGGATGAGCCCTCGTTTATTACATCTGTTATCTACGTATGCGTAGATCATGAAAACTATAGGCCAATTCCTGTTCCCCAAGAGCTGCACGATCATTTAGCGACCGCTCAGAACTCATGACGCTATAGGCAAACAAATAATGTCAACCGGCGCATCTTTTACCTTCGGTCTCCCATCGGGGGGATCTATCTCACAAGCAAAGCAAGAGGTTCGGAACGCTATATCCAGTTCACCCGAATCAGATCTCGCGCGAGAGAAAATCCTCGAATTCATAAATACCCATAATGATGCCCTCTACCGAACGTGCGTCGAGGGTCACCTGACCGGATCAGCGATGATAGTAGAAAGCTCATTTGAGCGGGTTTTGGTCATGTTGCATAAAAAACTTGGCATCTGGCTTCAGCCCGGTGGCCATGCAGATGGTGAAGGATACTTGTCCAATGTCGCGTATAGAGAGGCTTTCGAAGAGACGGGAATCGACAATCTAGCCCTTTGGGACACTGCAATAGATTGTGATGTACACAGAATTCCAGAGTTTGGAGATGAAAAAGAGCATTTACACTTTGACCTCACCTACCTTCTTCTAGCGCCGAGAGAAGCAGTGATAAAGCGAAATCACGAAAGTACAGATATGCGATGGGTAACGCTCAAAGAACTAGAGACACTCACGGGCGAAGAAAGACTCCAGCGCATAGCTCGAATAGGCCTTGAGTTAGCTCGCACAATTAAGTCACCCGAGCACTAATTACTGGCTGCCAATCCTTCTGACGCCCCCAATGCATAAAGTGGTCCTACACTCATCACATATGACCTTACGGAAAAAACTCAACCTATTTGTTTTCCTGTTTCTTTTTGCCTTAATTTTTTCCTGCGGATCAAGCGAAGAAACTTCGACACCTGAATCAGTAAATACGGAGGTGCCTTCTGAAACAAGCACAAACCAGATACCCGAAAATACTCACGATGAGACACCACCGGAGAGCCAGCAAACAGAAGTCATTAGCTTTGGTGAAAGAATTCTTCCAATAATTGAATCATCATGTGCACGCTGCCATATCGGAGATGCCCCCGGAACGACGCATGCCTTTCTCGGGACGGCTTCGGATGTATCCGCCAATGCTTTCGCAGTTGCTGCAGTTGTTGAAGCAGAGATCATGCCGCCTTGGCCGGCTTCGAATTTGAGCGTTCCATTTGAACATGATTGGAGTTTGAGCCAGGAAGACAGAGATGCCGTTATTCAGTGGACCAGATCCGGCGGCAGTATTGATATCGACCCGTCAACCAAGATCACTGCGAGCGAAGAAGCTCACCATCTTGTTGATTACGACCAAGAGATCTTCCCGATAGGAAACTATGACGGGGAGAAGGGGCAGACCGACGAATACCGCTGTTTCATTTATGACCCCCAGTTGACTGAACGCAAATATCTCATTGGCTACGAATTTATTCCTGATCAAACAGAAGTGGTTCATCATCTTGTCGGATATAGGGTCCCAAAAGAACTTAGAGAAGCCGCTAATCTAAAAAACTTCTCTGACGGGCAAGGAGGCTGGAGCTGCTTTGGAGGCACTGGACTTGGCGGAAACCAAATAGGAACGCTCAATCAAATGATCACTCTTTGGGGTCCTGGAACCGGAGCGGTTGAATACCATCATGGGCATGGACTAGAGATGAACCCTGGCGACTTTTTTGTAATGCAAATCCATTATCACTTCGATGTAGAAGCCCCAGCAGATAATTCTTCCTTCCGCGCGAAATGGAGTGCAGACGAATCAATCACCCCAGTAGAGCTAATCCAATATTTCGCCCCAGCGGAAATTCCGTGCTCGACAAGCGAAACTGGCCCCTTATGCGACCGGGATGCATCACTCATTGATCGACTAGCAAGCTACGACGGACAAGGAGTACAAGCAGATATGATTCTAGATCTCTGCGGATACTCACCTGAAGATTTTTCACATATGACAGACGGTTATGCGTCCTCAACATGTGATCAACCTGCTAGATTCTCGGGGACTATCGTCTCCGTTCTCGGCCACCAGCATGGTATCGGTACAACTTTTAGAATGACTCTAAATCCAGATACTCCTAAGGAGCGAATCCTCCTTGATATCCCTAAATGGGATTTCGAATGGCAGTTTAACTATGATCCGATTGAAGAAATAAGCATAAAGCCCAGTGACATCATCCGGCTGGAATGCACATGGGACCGTTCCCTAAGGCCACCAGACATCGAACCCAGATATGTTCTTTGGGCCGACGGAAGCGACGATGAAATGTGCTTCGGTATCATAATGGGGACTAGAACATAGCCCATTAGCTCCTCAAACAGCTTTGTAATTGCGGCAAGTTATGAAAAGAGCTCAGCGCAATCTAAGATATTACTAATGATCCCAAAAATAATTAGCGCAGATGACCATGTAATAGAACCTGCCAGCGTTTGGCAAGACCGAGTCCCATTAAAACATAAAGAAAAAGCGCCTAAAATAGTCATAGCCCCACAGGGTGAAATGGCGCTAGATGATGGCGTGTGGGTTGAAACTCCTGGCACAGGAGACAAAATGGCAGCCTGGTGGCATTTCGAAAACAAACGTTATCAAATTAAGCAGATGGTCGCCTGCCCCGGTATCCCCCCAGAAGAAGTCACCATGGAGGGAGTAACGTACGACGATATCGCAGATGGATGCTACGACCCTAAGGCAAGGCTTGTTGATATGGATATCAATCATGTAGAAGCTTCACTCTGCTTTCCAAACTACCCACGATTCTGCGGCCAGCTTTTTTCTGAAGCTGATGACCTTGAACTCGGTCTACTGTGTGTGCAGGCATATAACGACTGGATGATTGATGAATGGTGCGGCGATAGCGAAGGTCGCCTAATCCCTCTTTGCATAGTTCCCTTGTGGGACCCAAAGCTAGCTGCGGATGAAATATACCGAGTTGCAGAAAGAGGCTGTAGAGCTGTTGCCTGGTCGGAACTTCCTTCGTGGCTTGGGCAGCCTGGGATCCATGGGAACCATTGGGATCCATTCTTTCAGGCTTGCGAAGCTACTGGAACCGTCATTTGCATGCATATCGGTTCAGGAACCCGAACAGTTCAAACATCACCAGAAGCCCCAACTGTTGTGACGGCAAATTTAATTGTCTGCAATAGTGCTGCATCAATGATCGATTGGATCTTCTCTGGAAAATTTGAGCAATTTCCCAATTTGAAACTTCTTTACGCAGAAAGCCAGATTGGGTGGATCCCGTATTTCATTGAACGCGCTGACGATACATGGCATACACACCAATGGGCGCAAGGAGAAAACAGAATCCCTAAACCTCCTTCTTATTATTATCGCAATCACATCCATAGTTGTTTTTTTAAGGACACCGTAGGGATAGGACTTCTCGATCAAATCGGGATTGACAATGTTCTATTTGAAACTGACTATCCGCATCAGGATGGAACATTTCCGAATTCTCGAACAGTCGCTCAAGAGTTATTTGGCCACTTACAACAAGACGAAATTTATAAGATAGCTCGCGGTAATGCCATTAACCTCTTCGGGCTGGATTTTGATGAATGAAGGAAGAAAAGTGACGGCAGAAAATCCCGAATCAACTGACCAGTTCGTCGAACAGGTTTGGGATACCCCGAGCCATGAGGAGATTGTAGACCTTACCAAAGTTCACGTTGAGGCGATGGAAATGACTAATGACGACATGGTTTGGGTTCAAGCAGGAATGCACCATGTTCTTTTAACAACAGTCGGAAGGAAATCAGGAAATCAGCATAAGGTGGCACTTCCAACTTGGCGAGACCGCAATGGAATCCGGGTCGTCGTCGCTTCCTTCGCCGGATCTGACAAGAACCCATCTTGGTATCTAAATCTTCGCGACAAAGAAGCAAATCCAAAGCTCCTTTGTCAGGTCCAAGATGGAAAATTCTGGTCTGAACCCGAGATACTTGAAGGGCAAGAACATGAGACGATTTGGGGCCAGCTCTGTGCAGACCGGGCTTGGTATGCAGACTATCAAGATAAGACAAGTCGAAAAATCCCACTAGTTCGGCTGCCTGAAACTGAACGAATCGACGATTAAGCTTCTAAATAGCTCTTCATTCCTTCGAGGACATTTTCCATGTTCGTTTTCAGAGATGCAGCGCGGTTCATGATTATCTGCTCCTCTTTATCTGGAAGTTCAGCAATAATCCTAGTTAGTCCTGAAGAGCCGGGGCCTAGCAAAACTTTATGTCTTACTCGGACAGAGCTTCCGAATGATTCAAGCTCGTACCTCCACCGAGCTCCAGGAGCGGAAGGGTCACCAGTGCACCAGCCAAAGATGCGTTTTTCCTCGTAGGCATCAATTGTGCACTCAACTATCCACTCTCCCATGCTTGTATTTGCGTTCTTTCCTAGAAATTTTGAACCTATACCTATTTGATTCCCGTCTTCTTTCCACTCTGCGGAAACAAATTCATCCGAATATTGTGCTGGAAAATTAATGTCAGAGATGACTCTCCAGACATCCGAGAGGGAAGAATCGATATCGATTTCTGTCGTGACACCTGGCTCATCAGTGAATGCAATAGGTGAACTTGGGCCATTTTCAAAAGTTATTCCGTGATTGTTGAAGTAGGTAATTTCACGAGCAGGGGTTCGATCAACCTTTGAGAAGTTTGTCCCATTGGTCCAAGCTACGGGGAGTAACGCAATTTCAGTTATCCCATTAGGTATACCAAGTATTGATTTAAGCTCATCTTGCTCGCTTAAAACTGCAGTAGTCCATGCACTACCCAGCCCCCGAGCTCTAAGAGCTAGACAGAAACTCCAAGCACTCTGAATCACAGAATCAAAAAGTCCTGGTTTGCCAGAGTTATCATGAGTCCCGATAATTGTTGGTATAACGATTGCCGGCGACTTTTCCAAGTTCTCGGCTAAGTATGCCGCAGACTCCATCATCTTCTCATTTGGATGCCCGGATCCAGCTAGTTTATCTCTCGCTTCAATCATCCAATTTCCAGCAGCCTTCATGTAAAGGTCTGCTATTTTCTCTTTCTGGGATTCTTGGGTAACGACTATCCATCTCCGACTACTTCTGTTTCCACCTGTCGGAGCTTGCTCAGCGATGTCAATACAGTCCAAAATAATTTGAGGATCGACAGCGCGTTCGAAATCAAGTCGAAGGCGCACGGAACGTGTCGTTGAGAGGACATAATCGACAGCGTCAGAATCTAAATGCATTTCAATGTTTTACCACCATCTGAGCGGAAGAGAGAACCAGACCGAGATTTCAAGGCATACTGTAAACGTGTTTACCTTGCCAATTGAAATGGCTTTTAACCCAGAACTTACAGAGTTAAATCGCTTACCTATGCGGGTTCCTATAACTCCGCACCACAGCGTAGAAGAAGCAAGAGAAGGCGAATCTTCCCCTATGCGGGTATCTCTTGATGGTAAGTGGAAGTTCAAACTTGTTAACGCTCCAGATCATGCCCCTGAATCATGGACTGATCCAAATTTTGATGATTGCCGCTGGGAACAAATTTTTGTTCCTGGGGTGTGGACTAGGCAAAGAACTGATGACCTCCCGCATTACACAAATATTGTGATGCCTTGGGAAGGCTTAGAGCCTCCGGAAACCCCCAGCAAGAACCCAACTGGGCTATATAGAACAAAAGTTGATTTGCCGCCTCAATGGGGGGAAGGCAGAGTCACCATTGAGATCGGGGCAGCAGAAAGCTTGCTCCTTGTGTGGTGTAACGGATCGTTCGTCGGGCTGGGCAAGGACAGCCGCTTATCGAGCGAATTCGACTTAACCCCATATATCCACAAATCAGGGAACGTTATTTCAATTATGGTTATCCGATGGAGCGACGCGACTTGGATAGAAGATCAGGACCACTGGTTTCATGGCGGTATACACCGGCCGGTCTCGCTTGAGCATAGAGAATACGAACACATAGCTGACCTTCACATATCACCAGATTACGACCAGCAGAAGATGGAAGGGGCAGTGACTGGTGTAGTGTTTCTCTCTGGACCTTGTGAAGGTTTTACCTTAGATCTGAGGATAGAGAATTTATCTGGTGACCTAATAGCGGAACAAAGTGATGTCGCTGTTCCTCAAAAAATCTCAGGATCGGCATTAGAGCAATTACTTGGAGCATACACATTTCAAGGTTTCTGTTGTGAATTCGCATTTCCTTCTCTTCCCGTAGAAGCCTGGACTGCAGAAACTCCCCATCTATATGTTCTCTATGTCTCCTTGGTGGACTCTTCGGGAAAGACAAGAGAAGTTATTTCTCAGCGCATGGGATTCCGGCGTATAGAAATATTGGAAAGGCAGTTAAGGATAAATAATAAGGCAGTGGTTCTTCATGGGGTTAACAGGCACGACCATCACCATATAACTGGGAAAACACTTTCAGAAGCTGAAATGAAATCAGAGCTGCTAACAATGAAGCAGCATAATATAAACGCCATTAGAACAGCTCATTACCCTAATGACCCCTATCTTCTCGATCTGTGCGATGAACTAGGGCTATATGTTATCGATGAGGCGAACTGTGAATCTCATGCAAGATTAAAATCCCTGTCCTGTGACCCTCGATATCATAATGCCATCCAAGAGCGGACTAAAAGAATGGTTGCCCGAGATAGAAACCATCCATCAGCTGTTGGATGGTCTCTAGGCAATGAATCAGGTTTCGGCCCTCCACATGTTTCAGTAGCTGGATGGGTTAGGCAGACCGACCCGACAAGATTCATTCAATACGAAGGAGCGCTCGAACATCGGTTCTCATTGAATGGAGAGAATGGATACAGCAAGAGCAAAATATCTCCGGAAGAATCAGAACGGTTCGTTACAGATGTCGTTTGTCCTATGTATACCCCCATTGCTGAAATAATCAGTTGGGCGGAGTGGGCTGAAGAGACAGGTGCAGATGAACGGCCTTTGATACTATGTGAGTTCTCTCATGCCATGGGGAACTCTAATGGGTCAATAGCAGAGTATGTCGATGCTTTCTACTCTTATCCTGCATTGGCAGGGGGGTTTGTTTGGGATTGGCGTGACCAGGGATTGGAAAAACATGATGAAGATGGCAAGTTATTTTGGGCCTATGGAGGTCATTTCGGAGATGAGCCAAATGATGCAAACTTCTGTATCAACGGGCTGGTCGATCCGACCGGCGAGCCGCATCCCGCCCTCGAAGAGTATATGTGGGCGAATCGGCCAGTGACTGTCCAATTGTTGGATAACGAAACGTTGGTTATAGAGAATCGGAGAATTTTTACAGATTTGGGTGACCTGAGCTGTCGCTGGGAGCTCCATCAAGACGGAACGCCTATTCAAACAGGAGAACTTGACGTGAATCTCCCACCTAGCACTCAGGGAAGGTTCCCTGCACCTGTTGATTGTGGGCCAGTTACAGATCGAGAATTAACTCTTAATTTCCATTGGTATTTAAATGAAGACGCAAGATGGGCGGGTAATGGCCATCTCGTAAGTTGGGATCAACTTATTCTAAATAAGCCACCGGATGTTACTGTCGAAGTCCCCACTCTAAATGAAGAAGCGAAAAATCTCGGATTATCTGGACATAGCATTGGAAAGATTTTAATTGAAACCGATGATTCTGGCTTCCTCGCCGGCATCAAATATGGTGAGCATACGATAATGGCAGCAATTCCTACTGCCTGCCTCTGGCGTGCCCCAACGGATAATGACGGAGTGAAACAGGGATGGATGTCAGAAATCTCAGGAGTACGACAAAAGTGGATTCGAGAAGGACTCGATAGCCTTCAAATCCAGCGGAAGAGATCTGATTTCTATCAAGACGGGGACAGCCTGGTTCTTGTTCAAGAACACGAGATCCATGGAACAAGTAACTATGCATTCCATGGGTCCTCGTATTCATTGATGGAAGAGGGGATAAGGGTCGTTGAACAGATTGTTATACCCGAGCAATGGGCTGATATGCCGCGTGTTGGTATCCGATTTGAAATGCCTTCATCCTTCAACTTACTCAAATGGTATGGAAGAGGACCTCACGAATCTTATCCCGACCGTTATCGATCGCAAATGGTAGGAATATGGGAATCAGATGTAGCCGGCCAATATCACGGCTATGTGGTCCCTCAGGAACATGGTGCCCACCAACACACAAGGTGGTTTACCCTCCAGAACAATAGCGGCCTTCAGATGCATATTTCATCCTCGAATCCTTTTTCGTTTTCTGCGCGGTTCCATCATGATGAAGATTTGACTGCTGCTAAAACAATCGCTGATCTCGAGCAAAAAGATACTGTCGAAGTGCATCTCGACACCGCTCTTCGGGGCTTAGGAACAGGAGCATGTGGGCCCGATGTTCTTGAGGGGTATCGAGTTAAAGCTGGAAAATACGTATGGGACTGGCAAATCAGATTCGAAGATCAGAGTGATGATTGATTAAACATCAAGCGGAACCATGCATTCTTTGAGGTCATTAGCTTTCGCAAACTCATCGATAGGATCTGTAACCCATCTATTTCCCTTTTTGGAAACCGTGAAAGCTTCGTCAATACCATTTCTGAATTTATCTGCATAGACGTCTCTGTCACTCAAATAAATTTCGTAGTCCTCTATCCACAACTGAACGATTTCCCCGTCACGAGAATTAGGGGAAGGAGAAATCAAGACTAACTCTGCAAGTAGGTCTCTGTAAATCGCCGTCCCTTGGTCAATGAGGTCGGCTCGTTCATCGGGGTTTCTCGATGTTAAGGCAAGAGGCAGATCTTCAATTCTATTTTTTGCATCCACGCACAGTGGCTTGGCAGCTTCAGAGAATGTTTGTTCGTCTAGTTTGTCCGGATGTCCCTGTGGGGCCAAAGGGGATAAGGCCCATACCCAGAAGGCAACTATTGATAGCAGCAAGAGTAAGGAGACCACTCTCCAGAAGGTCCACCTTTTATAGACAATATTTCCATCTAAATTAGTATCCATAACAACTCTCCTGTTGTAGTAAGCATTGCTTTATTGAAACGGCTTTGCCAAATGCCCAAAAGAAAAGACAACTGAACTCTTTGGAAAATCACTCGCTAAAGCTCTAAAGAGGCCTAAGGTTCAGGTATGGCTAAAGAAGATCTTCTCGAAAACCTCGAACGCAGAGGAATGGTGCAAGATACAACGGATAGAGATGCGTTGAGGGATCTCTTATCCTCCGAATCTATAACCCTGTATCACGGGATTGACCCTTCAGCTCCTAGTTTGCACATAGGGAATTTCATTGGGGTTCTAATGCTGCGCAGGTTCCAAGAAGCGGGACATAAACCGATTGTCCTTATAGGGGGATCGACAGGCATGATAGGAGATCCAGGCGGACGGTCCGAAGAACGGAATCTTCTCGATGAAGCAACTCTCGCAGCGAACCTTTCTGGGATCCGTAACCAATTGGAAGCGTTGGTTGATCTTGATCAAGCTGAACTAGTCAACAACTATGAGTGGACCAAGGGCGTTAATGTTCTGGACTTTCTCCGCGATATAGGAAAACACGCAACAGTGAACCAAATGGTTGCCAAGGATTCCGTAAGAACCAGGATGGAAGGCAAGCACGGAATCTCGTATACAGAGTTCTCGTATATGCTCCTTCAGGCGTATGACTTCTGGTGGCTCCATGAGCAACATAATTGCCAATTGCAGATCGGTGGATCAGATCAATGGGGAAATATAACTCAGGGAGTCGACCTGATTCGACGAAGAAATGGGAAGATGGTCCACGGCTTGACATGGCCACTTATTACAAGAAGTGACGGCCAGAAGTATGGCAAGTCAGTTGATGGGGCCATCTGGCTCGATCCTGAGATGACGTTACCCTACGAATTTCATCAATACTGGCTCAGTATCGATGACAGAGATGTTGAGAGATTCCTCATGCAGTTGACGTTATTAGACCTTGAAGATATCGAAGAAGTAGTAAAGGAACACGAAAAGTTTCCAGAAAAACGTTATGGGCAACAACGTATCGCAGATGAAATTACTGCTCTCGTCCACGGCGTTGATGCTGTATCGCAAGCGAAATTAGCGGCTTCTGCTTTATTCGGATCAGGTGACCTAACCGAAGAAATGTTAGAAGCTCTAGAGGGAATTATTCCTAAAACCCCAGTTCAAAGATCGGTTTTTGATAGTGGTGAGGCATTGATCGATGTGCTCGTTGATAGTGGTCTAACAGCGTCAAAAAGTGAAGCTCGACGGCTCTTAAGGCAAGGGGGAGTGTCAGTGAATCGCGAAAAAACCTCATCTGGGGATGTGGCCGCATCTGCACTAATTGGCGAGCGTTTTTTGTTGCTCCAAAAAGGAAAGAAACAAAGGAATCTTATTGTTGTTCAGGACTAGTCATCCACTCATATCTGGTGCGGATTAGATGGAGATCACAAGCTATAAAAATACTGAGAAATATGTCAACAAACGTTGACGTTTTAGCAGGTAAAGGGTAGATTTCATCTTCTGCCCTATTTATAGGAATCTGAGTAATTGAATTCGAAACAAATAGGGTGTTATATCCGGCTCCGGCTTTGCCGTCCGGAAGCGGTTTCAGCCGTAGGCTGTGACACTGCTCTTTGAAAACGGAAGAGAGGACGAAAAAGCCAGTGCGGGCGACGCGCGGGTTTTCTTGAACCCAAACGTCGACCTTAACAATTCCGCCACCTAATAAGGTGGCACCCGCACATTGGACAACGTGCCCTTATTTCTCAATAGGGGCGCACTGTTTTGTGCCAGTCAGGTAACGAGGAAGCCCCTCCGACCCTGGCTCTCCAAAAACGCAAAACCTTACTCAAGAACTCCCTAAGGGAGTAGTAGGGCAGAGCACCTGATTTCAATGAGTGCTTAGCATTCAGAGATTTTGACGGAGAGTTTGATCCTGGCTCAGGACGAACGCTGGCGGCGTGCTTAATACATGCAAGTCGAACGCTCTCGACCTTCGGGTCACTGAGAGAGTGGC
>PBIQ01000038.1 GCA_002720485.1 Acidimicrobiaceae bacterium | reverse complement strand
GTTCTCGGAGAACCGTCGAGCAGCATGGCTTGGCATCCTGTAAACGACCACCCCAAGGATCGGGCCCAGTTCCGTATAGAGATGACCGTAGATAATGGTTTCAACTATGTCCTCTTTGATGATTGGGAGTTTGTAACTAATGGCTATCTCATCTCCAAAGAAGAGACAACGAATACCCAAGGTTCTCCAATGACAACGTGGATCTACGAAACAAGGTACCCGCAAGCCCCCTACTTAACGGTATTGGCGTATGGCGCTTTTATCGCATCTGATGAAGAAGACTTGGGCGACGTCACGCTACAACATTGGGTAGATTCGTGGCAATATAATTTCGAAGGGACGGACGCCTTTACAATTCTTAGGGAAGAGCGGGGGGTTGATTATGGCCCGATGTTCGAAGCTTTCACAGATCTTTTTGGCCCCTATCCATATGACACCTACGGATACCTCGCACTTCGGGATCCTGTGTTTGGTTTCGCTTTGGAAACGCAAACACTTTCAATCTTCGCGGACCTTACCATCTGGTACCAAGCCCATGTTCACGTGCATGAATTGGCGCACCAATGGTTTGGCAACTACATAACGGTAGATAATTGGAGCGAAATTTGGCTCAATGAGGGATTCGCAACTTACAGCGAATACCTCTATAACGAAGCTACTCGCCCGACATACGATATCTATGCCGGAATGCGTGACCTAGAAGCTCAGAGTGGGTCTTCTGACTGGTACGGTGTCCTGCCGGGAGACCCAGGTCCGGAAAATCTTTTCGCTCCGGCCGTCTATTACCGAGGCGCCCTGACATTGCATGCTCTTCGCATGACGATCGGAGATGATGCATTTTTTACTTCTGTTCGGAAATACGTGGACGATTTCGGAGGAAAGAGCGTCACTACAGCCGATTTTGTTCAGGTAGTTGAAAGCGTCAGCGGTGCAGACCTTGAAGATTTCTTTGATAGTTGGCTCTTCGGAACCCCAATGCCGGATTTACCCTGTGAGGGTTACTCACCTTGTGTCCAATAGTTACCTGCCGCGCCCTTTGACAACCTCAAGAGCGACGTCTGGGACATCAGTAATAATTCCATCCACCCCGAAACCAAGAAGTTCTTCCATACGGTCTTCATCATTGACCGTCCAGACATTGACCTCTAGGTTTCGCTTTTTACACGCTGCCACGAAATCTCTCGAAACAATTCCATTCGCTGGATGTACAGCCTGAAAATCCGACTCAGCCACCTTGGCGATCAACGACTCCCAATCATCATCAAGTTCCCATACGAGGAAGCCGACAGGCGTGCTGGGGGATTTGTCGCGAAAATATGTAAGACACGGAAAATTAAAAGAAGACACAAGGAACTCTCTAGACTCTCCTACATCTTCAAGCAATCGAGCTAGCTCATCGATCAACCGCCGAGTCGGAACATCTATCATGAGGTTGTTTCGGGTCTTGACCTCCACATTGATTCCCACATTGTCGGTGGAAGCCACCACGTCCTGAAGGGTAGGAACATCACCTGGGAAACTTGAATACCCGCTTTCAATAATGTTGTCTCCTGTTTCGACGATGAGATCGTGATGAACGGTCAGAACGCTGTCCTTTGATAGCCAAACATCAAGCTCTACCCATCCCGCACCCAGTGTCTCGGCGTGTTGGAACGCTTCGAGAGTATTTTCTTTCAACACTCTTGAAGCTCCTCTGTGCGCGTAAATTTGCGTCATAAACCTTCCCTAAGCTGTTTTTTTGCAATATTTTCTGTTTTTCTTTACTAATTTAACATTACTCACATATGCCACTTGTCACACAGCTCCAACATACGATATGGTCATAAGTGAGTTGTCGTAAGACAATGAGTAATTCTTACAGCTATAAGCTTTGCGGAGGGCCAGTGGCAATACAACCAGTTACTTTATTCGATGACAAGAACGACTGGCGGGAAGCAGCACTGTGCCGCGATACAAGCCCCGAACTCTTCTTCCCCGTTGGAAACACTGGAAACGCTCTTGATGCAATCTCTCTGGCAAAAACAGTGTGCAGAAGATGTTCATCTCAACAAGAGTGCCTAGAATACGCTCTCGATTCTAACCAAGACAGTGGCGTGTGGGGAGGTCGCTCCGAGGAGGAACGACGTCACATTCGTCGCCAACGAGCCCTTTCGAACAAGCAAACTAGCTGAACCTTTCGTTGCTTCCAATATTCTTGAAGCAGCTTTAGGAAAGATGATTAGTTCGCGCCAAAACCTATCTTTGGAGTAACTTCGGTTCCTATATCGACAAAGGTAATTCTGCTAGCTGGCACACCGACTTGCCGTCCGTCCTTATCCGTGATCCATAGCACCGACAAGTCTCCGTTAAGGGCGCTCTCAATACTGCCTTTGATTTCATCGACCTTTGCATCTGGCGGTAGTTCAATTTCTAATTCTTTAGCTATATCTCCAACACCCACACGGATAATCATTGGATTTCCTTTCTGCCTCTAATTGAGGAACTTCAGCTCTTTATTATATTTGCGAGTTGGCGCCAACTCTACGTCAATTGTCGCCGCCATCTGTGAGAAGATTTTCCCAGCTTCACTTTCTGGTTGCGCCGCCATCAATGGGTCGCCCTGATCAGACCCTTCCCGCAATTCTATCGTAAAGGGTATTTGGCCTATCAATGGGACGTCCAAGCGATCTGCGAGGTCTTTCCCCCCACCCGAGCCGAAGAGAAAATACTGCTTGCCATCATCACCTGTGAACCATGACATATTTTCAATGACACCTTTGACAGCTAGATTCACGTTTTCTGCCATAAATGCCGCCCTTTGCGCCACTTTCTGGGCTGCTGGTTGCGGTGTTGTCACGACATACAATTCCGAACGGGGCAGAAACTGGGCGAGAGATAACGCTATGTCTCCAGTGCCAGGAGGTAGGTCGATGAGAAGGTAATCGGGTTCGTCCCAGTAGACATCAGTGAGAAATTGCTCCAGTGCCTTATGAAGCATGGGCCCACGCCAAATAACAGGCTGATCTTCCTTAGCGAAAAATCCCATTGAGATCGCTTTAACCCCATGCTGTTCTGGGGGTATAAGCAATTCATCAATTATTGTGGGCGGCCGGTCAATGCCTAACATTCTCGGAATAGAAAATCCCCAAACATCGGCATCTACCACTCCTACTTTTTTTCCTTCCATCGCCAAAGCAATAGCCAGATTCGATGTCACCGAGGATTTTCCGACTCCGCCTTTTCCAGACGCTATGAGTAGCACTCGAGTTCTTGATTCAGGTTGAGCGAATGGGATCAGTCTTCCTTCTGCATGGCCATGTGCTGGCTGTGACCCTGCTGTCTCAGATGGCCTTCCGTGGACTACTTCCGCAACTCGGCCACGTTCTTCGTCGGTCATTACGCCAAAGGAGATCCTGGTTTGTAAGCGATCATCGAGACCGCTGATGGCTTCCGTTACGCTCTGTTCGATGGTTGTCCGCATCGGACAGCCGGCGATAGTAAGCGCTATCTCTACCTCTACTTCCATATCATCGATTGATATATTTCGGACCATTCCAAGGTCGACGATACTCCTGTGCAATTCAGGATCTTGCACAGGTTGAAGTGCTTGAAGTACTTGCTCGGTATCTGTCGTCATTGTGCTCTGAGTTACCCTCTTCCGAATTTTGTTAATACCTCGGACTCTGTTTAGAGCTTATGTGTATGATTTTAGCCACTGGGATGCACGAAAGCCTATACGTGAGTCATTCTCCGGAGTTTTCCGAACGCGACGAGAAGAAAAGTGTCGATTGGTGACACACTTTAAGCCCAACGAAGGTTGCGCCATGCCAGCAGGTCTCTAGCTAGCTGCACCCTGCCGCGTTCCTTACTTTTTCTATCGAGAATTGAATCTCAGGTGTCAGGTCACTTGCTGCAAAGATCGCGTTTATGCTTTCCAGATCACTACAAGCTCCCACCGGGTCAAAGCCTGCGCGGACAGTAGCCCGTGACAGGAGAGCTTCGAGATTATTTGGGTTCTCTAGAACAGCAAGATTTAACTGATCTACCGCTCGGTCTGATAATGTCGGGTTCCCTGTTTGCCAGAGAAGAAGAGCTTCTCGACTTAATGCTTCGGGGTGGGTGGGGAAATCGGCGATAATGGCGCGATATATCTTTATTGCGCTAACTGTGCGTTCATCCTTGTCACTTAGGAGAAGGTAATTCGCTGCCTCGAGCCCAATGTCTGGTTCTAGTTGTAGGTCCTGAAGACTCGGTTCAGGTTTTTCAAGAATCGTCGGATATCGAGCTTCTCCGTAGACTTCACCGTAGAGGCCCCGTTGTTGAACGATCCCAAGTATGTCTTCACGGACAGGACTAGATCGAAGTTCATCAAGGTAGGTGGCTGCCTGGCTGTATCTTCCTTCATTGGAAAGCGCAATCGAAATGAAGACAAGTGCGTCTGGGTAGCTGGGTTCGAGAACAAGCACTTCTTCCCATGCTGATATTTGGATATCTGCATCTGCGCCACTTTGGTAGTTAAGCCAGGAGCGGTAAGTCATCGCTTCCACATTACTGGGCTGCACTTCTAGCACCTGGTCAAAAATTTCAATCGCTTCTCCCCACCGGTCCCTGTTGCCCAGAAGCATTTGCGCTTCAGATATTTGTGTGTTGACGCTCTTTCGTATGGAGCCAGTTATGCTTTCGCCCTCGGAGCGGTCACCTGATGTTTGGCTGACTGTGATGCCTGCAACCACCCCGAGAAGAACTACTCCCAGAGACCATAGAAGAGCTTTCGTCCGGTAACCCTTCTTTGGTGGTTGGCCGCTGCTGACAGCTTTCTCTGATTCGGCAATGTCTGCGAGCTCCCTTGTATAACGGCGGACAAGCATGTCGTGGTCATCAGAGGAAAGGTTGCCGCTTTCTAATTCCTGATCTAATTCTTGAAGCGACTTTAGAAGAAATTCTTTTTGCTCAGCGACGAAGTTACTATCTGAAGTTTCTCCACCGCCTCTATGGTCTTTCATTTTCGCCTCTGCTGGATATATCCGATTCGTAGGTCGTTCGAAGTTCCTTAACTCGTTCTTGCAACTCGTCGCTTAATTCCTCATTAGTGTCGGCGTCTCTTTTCCGGGAGAACGCAAGAATCATACCTCCGACTGCAACTCCGGCAAGGAGGAACGGGGAGACCCAAACAAAAATCTCGATACCGTCGTTTCCAGGATTCAAATCAACCCAGTCTCCATATTGTGCCCTGTAAAAAGACCGAATCTCATCGTCAGTGAGGCCATTATCGACCTGGCTTTTTATTTCAGCTCGAATGACCTGCGCTATCGGGGCGTTACTTTCAGAAACTGGCTGCCCTGAACACTGGGGGCAAGCAATCGTTGAGGCAAGGCTCGCTGCTCGATCTGCAGAGCTTTGCTCACTTGACTTGTCAACAATGCCGATAATCAAAGCTGTTACGAAAGTAGCTATTAGCAGAATCCAAGAGAGGCGCCGAAGAGAGGGTTGTTTCAACATGAGATACTTTCAGCAAGCCTCTGATAGGTCACTGGGCCTATCACTTTAAGGACCACGATGCCACTTGGAGCAATCAAATATGTTTCGGGAGCTGTAAGAACGCTGAAATCAAGTGCCATCTGATTCGTTTCAGGGCCCACGATTACCGGCCAATCGCCTCCGAACCGTTCAAAGAAATCATCTACGTCTGCTTTCTCATCGTTAAAGGCAACTCCCAGAAGCTGAGTTGGGCAAAGAATACCGTCTTCATTGGCCACCCCTTCCTCGTGAAACTGGAGAAGGTCAGCATGTTCTTCAACGCACCCTGAACACCAACTAGCAAAGAAATTCACAGCGACCCATGTTTGTTCCCCGGGGACTTTAGATCGATTCTGTTGAAGAACTTGACCTAGGTCAATGACCTCTCCCCTAGCTGATACCCCTTCGACAACCGGAGATAATTCTCCCACTAAGTCAAAATTTGGGGTGTTTTGCTGCTGATTCTGCACAGCGAGAATAACAATAAACGCGATTGAAAGCATTGCAATCACGGCTGTAGCCCACTTAAACGGAGTCATGCTTCAACTCCTTCTCTAAGGGCTACTTCCTTCTTCTCGGATGTTCCTTCCCTCAAAACTGGCCGTCCCGTTTGAGGAAAGATTGACAACACCGCCCCTACAAGCATCAGGAGGCCGCCTAGCCATATCCATAGAAGCATTGGTTGTCTCGTGACCTGAATAACGATCTTCTGCTCTTCCCCCTCCGGAGGCTTAAGAAGTGCTACTTGAACATCTTCAAAGAAAGTAATCCTTGTATCTGGCGCCGGGACGATTTGACCAGATGCAATAAATCTCTCAACTGCTGGGCTTAACATTTGCCCATCTACTTCAAGCAATACTTCTTCTTCAATCCGGTTTGAATGAACATAGGTATTTGACGAAACATAGGTCACATCAGTCTCACCAATCCGGACCTTTTGATCAGGAGTTAAGGAAAGCGAAGCCTGGTCAACGTACGAAGAGCTAGCAATGAACCCCACTGCGAGAAGTATCACTCCGATATGAACGACCATCCCCCCATTTTTTCGGCCAAGAAACCCTCGAATGCCTCTCCTTCGAGATGATAAGCCCAATTGCCAAACGGCACTCATCCCAGCAAATCCAGCCATAGAGAACCCAAGAAGCGGCATTGTTCCGCGAGCCCCGACAGCGACAGCAAGAACCATGCTTAACGCCGCACCCCAAGCCGGCCATTCCACTCGATGCAATAACATTTCGCTATTTGCTTTTCTCCACGGAAGCAACGGCGCGATCGCCATGAGAAATAACAGCGTAAACCCAATAGGCATACTCATTTTTTCAAAATACGGAGCACCTACCGATATCTGACGACCTTGGAGCGCTTCCACAATCAGCGGAAAAACAGTACCTAGAAGAACTACGAACGCAAAGACAGCGAATGCAAGATTATTGGCAAGAAATGCGCCTTCGCGCGAAAGCGGAGAATCTATCCCACCGGGTGAGCGCAAACGATCGCCCCTCCAAAAGATCAGCGACACCGTCACGGTCACTACAAGGGCAAAAAATACTAAAAGCCAGCCGCCAAAGTTTCCTGCAGAGAATGCATGTACTGAAGCAAGGATTCCTGAACGAGTAATAAATGTTCCTAAAATCGTTAAAGCAAACGTTGCACAAATTAAAGAAAGGTTCCATACACGAAGCAATCCTCTCCGTTCTTGAACAAGTACCGAATGGAGGTAAGCCGTTCCGGTCAACCATGGGACCAGAGATGCATTTTCAACGGGATCCCAACCCCAGTATCCTCCCCAACCTAGAACATCGTATGCCCACCAAGCTCCAAGAATGATTCCAGCAGTCAGAAAACCCCATGCGAATAAGGTCCATCGTCGTGTTTCTAAAAGCCACCCTTCTCCAAGGCGGCCAGTAATGAGTGCGGATATTGCAAAGGCGAAGGGAACCGTGAAACCGACAAAGCCCAAGTAGAGCATAGGAGGATGAAAAGCGACAAGAATATGATTTTGCAATAAAGGATTCGGACCTGGCCCGTCATACCCGACAGGCGGGTCAAATGATTGAAAGGGGTTTGCTGGGCCGACCATCGCCAGAGCGAAAAAACCCATGACAAAGAACATGACAACTAACGCCCATGCAACCATCGGGTCGGTATAGCGACCGCTGAACTTCACAGTTACTACGACAACGTAACCTGCGAGGATTAATCCCCAAAGCAGCACAGAGCCCTCTAGCGCTGACCACATTGTCGCGACGTTAAAGAGAGGCGGAGTTAGCGAACTCCCCTGCTCTGCCACAAACTTTACGGAAAAGTCTCGAGTTATCAAAGCCCTTTGCATTGCGAAGGTAGCGATTACCATCCCGGCAAGTACGAGCCATGAGTAGCGAGCTCCGACTACGAGGAGTTTCTTTCTTGAAGTTCTAAGGCCAATGATGATGGTCATTATTCCGGACAAAGCGCCTACAAGGGAGAGCACGATACCGCTTAGTCCAATCGCCAGATTCATCTCATCTCCTAAGAGTCGGGACTCTTGTCCGGTTGCCCCCTATTTTCTGCATCATCAATACGGTCCTTACGATAATCATTATCATGCTTAACCAAAATTCGGTCAGCAGCAAACCACCATCCGTCATTGGCTCCGCCCAAGAAAACATAGTCTTTCGAAGGGAGAGGCCCGCTTTCCCATCTGCCTTCCAGCACTACAGGGACCCCTTGGTCGAATAGGTCAGGAGGTGTCCCTTGACTTACTACATCTACATACACGTCATCGAAAGTAATTGTAAAGAACGTATATTCTGCTTCTCCGATAATTAATGTTTGCTCGGGGCCTGCACTCGAAATAGGAGAGCCGAGCAGCTGGAAGCGCTTATCACCAAGCTGCTCTCTTTCGGCTACAGCTTGATCAGCTTCCAGGAATGACTGACTATTTGTCGCCAGAAACCAGACAAGGCCGATGATTGTTAAAGCCACAGCAAGGAGAACTAGCCCGGGTATCCATCTGGGCAGGCTAGATTTCGTAGTTACTCGTGGAGTCAGGTCAATGCTGGATTCACCCTCATTCATCTTTAATCCTCGCTTGATCTTCTGTTGAGGAAATCCACCTTTGTCGATCAGAAGGAACTACTTCAGAAAGTTTCCTGCCACGTCGAAGAACAAGAACTGCATATAGAGCTGGAACCCCAATACCAAAAGCCCAACCGGCGATCAAGTAACCTAAATGGGTCATTGCGGCCCTCCATCTTCAGAGGCCTGTGCTTGTGCTTCAGTATCTATACCTGCCTCTGCTTTACGCTCTTCGATCGCTGCACCATAGCCTAATGCATCATGCTCGCTGGAAAGCCAGCCGACTCTAAACCGGTGAATCATAAGCCAGACATAGGCAAGTGCGAATATGAGCGTCCCCAAGAACCATGTGAAAAGCGTCAAGTCTTCTAAATTCCCATCGGTAAGAGATGATTGCTGATGAAGCGTACTATTCTCCCACCACTCCACAGACCGATTCACGATAGGTATGTTGATTGTCCCGACAATTCCAACTATGGCAGCTCGTTTTGCTCGGACATGCGGTGTAGCTGGTACTTGGCGTAGGGCCAGATAACCGATAAACATCAAGAACATTACCAATGTTGTCACTAGCCTGACATCTCCCCACTCCCACCAAGTATTCCAAGTTGGCCTTCCCCAAATACTTCCAGTTACGAGGGTTAATCCGCAGAAAATCACTCCGATTTCCGCTGATGCATGCGCGGTAGTGTCCCACCAACGTGATTGCTTCCATAAGTAGAAGATGCTTCCCATGGCGGTGACGCCGAATGCAATATAGGAAAAGATAGCTACTGGCACATGGACGTAGAGCAATCTGACTGCATCGTCCATCGTGTCATCCTTGGGGCTAAACACGAACGCGAAAAGGACCAGAATAGGGACACCGAGAGCTAAGCAAAGTCCGAGAAATCGGGTACTTCGGGAACTTGTGGCATTGGGCTGGCCATCTCTTGACTCGATTGTTTTAAATTTCACGCATCCTCCATAAGTTGCCCATAGGCCAACATACCCAAAACTGTGTACACAACAGCAAATACAGATAAAAGTCCGAACCAAGCCCAGCCATCAGCATCGACTCGGCCGAATGCATCGCCGAAGGTTCTGGTAGCCCCGATAGCAATTGGCGCTAAGACTGGAAGAAGAAGAATGGGAAGAAGCGTTTCTCGAACACCGACACCCGCGGCGATAACTCCATATAGAGTTCCTGAAGATGCAACTCCAATTGTCGCTAGAACTGCAGACACGCAGATTAATAATGGATCTTCGACAGAAAGATCGAATAGGGCAAGCATCACAAAGAAAAGCAGGATTTCTAAAACGAATAGCTGAATAAAAAGAGCTATCGCTTTGCCAAGAAAGACAGAAGATGAATGAACAGGAGTAAGAAGCATCCGTTCTTTTGCTGCGTCATCGTCTTCGATTTTGACAGCTCGTTGGATTGCTAGAAGAGCAATAAGTAAAACAGCAACCCAAAACAAGCCGGGACCCGTGTCTCGCAAAGTTTGGGTATCTGCATCCAAAGCAAACCCAAACAAAACAAGGATTAAAAGAGTGTATGGGGCGATCTGATTCGTCAGGATTCGAGAACGAAGCTCAATTCGAAGATCTTTGGAAGCAATCGCCCATGCATCACGAAACTCCATCACCACTCCCGTCGTTGTTGATGTCGTTGGTAACGCGGCCGCCAGCTAGAGTCACGAACCTTCCGGAAGGAGAAGATATATCTTTTGGCGCATGGGAAGCCAATACGATCGTTGCACCAGATGCAGCAGCCTCGTGGATCAGACCATCCACAAGATCACGACCATCACTGTCTAAAGCAGCATGGGGCTCATCAAGAAGCCAGAGGAGAGGCCGTTGGACCACGAGGCCAGCTAAAGACGTTCTTCTTCGCTGCCCTGCTGAAAGCTGACGGACAAGTACTTTACGCAATCGACCATCAAGGCCCAGAAGTTTGATGGCCTCATTAATTTCGTTACTTTCAGCCCGAACCATTTGGCCCCAAAATGCAACATTTTCTTCTACTGTCAGGTCATCATAAAGGCCTGATCTATGGCCAAGCAGACCGACATCTTGCCGAATAATCCTTCTATTTTTTTGTAAATCCTCTCCAAGAATATGCGCTGATCCCTCGCGCAGCGGCAACAAGCCAGCACAAAGGCGGAGAAGTGTTGATTTACCAGCACCATTTGGTCCACATACCGTAACAATTTCGCCCTGCGAGACTTTCAGTGTCACCCCAGTCAAGGCGGGGAACTGCCCCAGCGTTACTACAGCTTCTTGAAGGTCAATAACATCATTCACCTTGGATAGCCAATCAAATAGTCCATAACTTAGAAACTAGTGGCAGCGTATGAATTTGCACGAGTTCTGTCCCCACTAGTTCATTTTAGAGAATTGATACGCATATGAACTCGAATCTGGCTTCATTTTCGCTAACGTCAACAGTGATGTTAATTTCACGAATCTTTCGACGAATTGGCCAGACGCTGATTCTTCTGGGTTTTTTAACTCTTCTTTTTGTCGTCTACCAGCTCTGGGGTACCGGCCTTTTAACAGAGAGATACCAACAGGGTCTTGAAAATGACTTCGAGGAACTTGTAGAACAGGTCGAGGAAGTTGCGGATGAGCCGAAGGAGGTAATTAGCGATAGTGAAGTAAAGCCAGACCTTGGAGAGTTTCTTTGGCGTTCAGAAGGAGAGGCCATGGCACAACTCACTATCCCAGCTCTGAACCTTTCAAAAACAGTAGTGTCCGGTGTAGGGGTGGAAGCTTTACGAAAAGGCCCAGGACATTATAGCTATACCCCCTTACCAGGCATGCCGGGAAATTCGGCAATTGCCGGCCATCGGACGACATGGGGGGCACCGTTTGGGGATATAAATAAGTTAGAACCCGGTGATGAAATCCTCATTCAAACAGTACAAGGATCTTTTACATACAGAGTGGTGGAGCAGATGGGGGGAAGAGGCCATTTCATAATTAGCCCGTACAGGCTTGATGTCCTCGACCAGAACTTTGATACGTATCCAAATAGACTGACGCTTATTTCTTGTCACCCAAAACTAACTGCCCGTCAAAGAATCATAGTTGTAGCTGAACTAGTGGGAGAACCTGCGGACTACTATCCTCCTCCAAAGCGGGCGATGTTCAGCCTTAATCTCTCATTCGGCATAGAGGGAGGAGATACATCAACTCAAATAGACCCTTCTGGCACATCTGACGAGCAGACTCCCACGACACAAGCACCCCCACAAGATGACCCTTCACCGGTTGAAGCTAATCCACCTTCCAGCGAAACCACATCGAGTCAGGGTAACGATCTTGGAGAGAGTACCGAAGTAACTAGTTTTGGTGAGGGATTGGAAGGAGATAAGGATGCAATAGCTCCAACCGTTGCGTGGGGTATCGCCGTTTTTATGATTATTATCACAACCCTTCTTGTAGCGAATCGGTGGAGGAAGTGGCCTGCATACTTCATAGGGTTTTTCCCTTTTATTGCCGCTGTTGCGGTCTGGTTCTTTAACCTTGAAAAGGCTCTTCCAAGCTAGAAAGGCTTCAATTTTGCTGAATAGAATCAATGTCTACTCGAAGCAGTTAAAGATATGAGCTTTTACAATGATCTATAACCCATAATCTAAGGTGATTTGTCTCTAGGTACTCATGATGAAATTCTTTCTTAAACAGATCTTATGCATGATCGTATTTACTCCCCTGTTTTTAATAGCGCTCGGTTGCTCATCTGGCGGTGGATCAGATTCATCTAACAAAGCATTGATTCTTCCTGACGCGTTAATTCGTATGGGGGACGCAGATTCTTTGATTCTTGAAGGTGAGATAGTTAATTTTCAGTATGAACTTCGATTAGAGGATTGCTTCAACGAGTACCGGCTTATTGACGAGGAAACAGGCGATATATCTGACCTAACTACGATCGTAGATTGCCGGAGGCCCCATGATTCAGAGATTTATAAAGAGTACGTTCACCCTGCTACAGCTGAGGAGCCGTACCCAGGTAAAACAGAACTCGAACGCTGGTCTGCCATAAAATGCTATGAAGCGTTCAAAGATTTTGTGGGCACCGATTACGAGCTATCGGAGTTGGAAATTGGGTATATCCCACCTGTTCAAGAAGACTGGGAGATAGGCCTGTATCGAATCGTGACATGCTATGTTTATGTCCCAGGTAGCCAACTTTCAGGTTCGATGCAAGGAAGCAAAATATAGCCCATGGACTCAATTATTAGCGTAACGTTCTTCGCTCGTCGGAAGAGTCATGACTGATTCGCTTCTAAGTAAAAGACGTTTAGTTAGCCGATTCGTAAAAATTGGCAAAAGAATCGGGTATTCGCTCTGGCTAGTCGCAATTATCTTGTTTTTCGCCCTATTCGCCACTGATTTTGATGGGCCTTTAGTAACAGTGGTGATCACGACACTTATTGTTGGGTCAGTGATCTTACTGCCTTCGATTGTGCTGAGTTATGCAGTCAGAGCAGCAGAAAGAGAAGACCGGGCTCAACGTTTACCAACTGAAAACTGAACCACATCCTTAGTCAGACGGTCGCGGCCCTCCAATTGGAGAAATATCGATTGGTGATTCCGGTAATTCACCGTTAATGATCGGAGGCAAGAACTCTTTCAAACGCTCTGGGAGGGTTTGTTCCTCGGAGGCTAGCAACTCATCTAGAGTCCACCATTTCCCTTCCTCGAAAGCAGCTGCCTCCAACGCCTCTAACCCTTTAGGGTCCCATGCAGCACTCTCCTCAATTTCTGCGAGGTGTATACGCTCATCGGATTTGAAATGGTACATTGCGAAATCGAATTCCACGTACTGGGTCCAGATGCAAGGGCCAACAACTACGTCCTTGAAGCCGCATTCTTCGTAGAGCTCTCTTTTGGCGGCATCTTCACTCTGCTCACCAGGTTCTATCCCCCCACCAGGTATCTCCCACCATGTCCCCTTCTCAGGCCGCATTGGGTCAGAACCCTTTACAAGGAATATCTGCCTCTCTTTATCTAGGAGTACTACTCGGGCAGCAGGTCTTCGGAAACCCCAAACCATTAGTTTTTAGGCAACTCAGTGAATGGGGTTTCTTTGGGATGCCCGGGCTCTTTAGGAAGACCCAAAACACGCTCTCCTATGATGTTTCGTTGGACTTGGTCTGTTCCACCGTATATTGATGGCGCTGGTGAAAAGACCGTGACTTCATGAATCCAGCCCCCGTAATCCACCTCAGAAGCAGTCAGCATACCTTCGGCACCGATGACCATATTGCCAACTTCGCGGAATTGCCGGTATAGCTCGCTCATCATCAGCTTTCCTATATTCCCCTCTGCGCCTGTCCTATCTGTATTTGATTTTGCCCGAATCATATTCAGACGATTTACTTCAACGAGAGTATGTAGTTTCATCATTTCGTCTCGGATAACAGGATCTTTGTCTTGGCCTAGCTTTTGTGAAAGCTCGGCAAGTCGGTCAAATAGTCTCGGGCCTATTGCTGGGTTCCCTCCTCGAACCTTATTGATCGATGAGATGACCTCCCCCACTTTCCGTTCTAACTGTCCCGCGATTGAACCTGGTATGGCAGTAGGGACTGGGATTGTTCCGCTCCCTAAATGTGACCTTTCGAACATTAGGGTGGCGTTGGCTACTCTCCATCCATTTGATTTACCTCCGATCAATGCATCGTCATGAACCCGTCCGTCTGTGATAAAGACTTCATTGAACAAGGCGCGACCTGTCATTTCGGTCAGAGGTCGCACATCAACGCCTTCCTGCTTCATGTCGAAGGCGAAGTAGGAGATACCTTGGTGTTTAGGGAGCTCTGGGTCTGTTCTTGCAATCAACATCCCCATATCAGCAACTTTCCCGCCTGAAGTCCAGACCTTCTGCCCATTAATTATCCACTCATCCCCGTCTTCTTCTGCTTTGCACTGCAGGCCAGCTAAATCAGATCCCGCTCCAGGTTCTGAGAAAAGCTGACACCACGCATGCTGCCCGTTGAGAATTTTGGGAATGTACTCTTCTATCTGTTCTTGGGTGCCGTGCGCAGAGATAGTTGGCGCAGCTAACATCATTCCCAGCCCTGTTGGAGGGCCTAAGACGTTTTTGTCAGCGATCACACTTAACGCAGCATGGTTCAATGCTCTGCTCCAACCTCTCCCACCAGCTTCTTCAGGTAGCATCGTATGCGCGAGCCGGGCATCGGCCATGAGTTGCCACCACTCGGCGACGGTTAGTTCGGGGTCCCAGTTGTCATCAATCCAGTTAGCAACTTCGGCCTTGGCTTCTTTTTCGCTTGTTTGATTCATCTTGACCCCTAGATACCGCTTTCAGTTCGACATTGTAAATCTACCCGATCGCTTGTAGGACTTCTATTCCGAGCTTAGTTCCTGGAATCTTCTTGACGCTTCGGCACCACACTCAAGGTGTTTCCATCCCTATTGATCGATACGTTTGCGCCATAGATTTCCTTTAATGACTCTTCAGTGATTACTTCACTTGGTTTTCCTGATTTTGTGACCATACCGTCTACGAGAAGAGCCATTGAAGTCCCATACTGAGATGCAAGAGTCAGATCATGGAATGCGCTAATGACAGCCAGCCCTAGACTCTGACGTTGCTTATCTACAAGTTCAAGCACTTCTTGCTGGTGGCCTAAGTCGAGGGCCGTAGTTGGTTCATCCAGCAGGAGGATCTGAGGCTGCTGAACCAAAGCGCGAGCGATAATGACTCTTTGACGCTCGCCTCCAGATAGCTCTGTGACATACCTCTCAGCTACATTGTCGAGGTCCAAGTCATCCATAACCGATAGTACATACTGCAAATCTTCTTTGGTTGGCTGGAACCCTCTCCCTAAGTACGGGGTTCGACCTAGAAGAACGTAATCGAGAACATGCACCCTAGGCGGGACGACAGGTATTTGCGGAACGATCGATATCATTTGTGCTCGCTGTTTCGGGGCAAGCTGGGAAAGGTCTGTGCCACCGATGAGAATTCTTCCTGTTGAGGTTACGATTCCCGCCATGGCTCGGAGGAGACTTGACTTCCCCGAGCCGTTGGGTCCGATGATTGAAAGCCATTCCCCTGATTTAATACTGAGGGAAACAGAGTTAACTACTTTTTGTCCCCCTAATGCAACTGTTACCGATTCGATATCTATGGCAGCTAGAGGTGTTTCCACGTTAGATAACTCCATCAGATCTCCTTCTTAGAACAAAGAGAAAAAAGGGCGCCCCAAAAAATGCCGTGACTACGCCAATTGGCAGCTCGGCGGGAGACTGCAGAGTTCTCGCAAGGAGATCTGTAAGCATTAAGAAAGCTGCTCCTATGAGGAAAGAGAGGGGGACGACAAGTCGATTAGAGGCTCCAACGACCAAGCGAACTGCATGCGGAACGATGATCCCGACGAAAGCAATAAGGCCACTTACAGCTACAGCAGAAGCGGAGGCGAGAGAAGCCGCTGCTATCACAACCCAGCGAACTCGTTCAGGACGAAGTCCTAGAGAGAGGGCTTCCTCTTCTCCAACTGCCAGAACATCTAAAGCCCCCTTCATCGCATACATAATTGACACAGAAACTAGGGCATAAGGGAGAATCAACAGTACCTCATCCCACCCACTAGTACTCAAACGGCCGAGTATCCAGCTATACACTTGCCGCAAGGTTGCCGACTCTCGCTGCTGGATATATGTCTGAATCGCAGTGAATAGCGATGCAACGGCGACTCCTGCGAGCAGCAGACTAGCGGTGCTCGTTGATCGGCTGACAGCGCCGCCCACTGCTAATGTGATCCCTACAGCTATAGCTGATCCGAGGAACGCCGCTATTGGGAGGGCGTCAAACATTCCAGTCCCGTTCGATGCACCCGAAACAATAGCCACGGTAGCTCCAAGCCCAGCTCCAGCAGCAACCCCTAACAAGTAGGGATCGGCTAACGGGTTTCGGAAGACGCCCTGGTAGGAGGCGCCTGCCATCGCAAGAAGACCTCCGACTATCAGGCCAAGAACGATTCTAGGTAAGCGAACATCCCATACGATTGCCGCTTCTACCTTTGATAATCCTGAGTCGACGGAGATCCAAGGAATTCTGTCGAAGATTTCTAGGAATATTCGATCTGGCCGAATTGATACAGGCCCAAATAGCAAGCTTAATAAAATTGAACATAGAAGTATCAAGAAGGCACCGGCAACTAACTTAGGAGTTAGTTGTGCCGGGGCAGCCCCCCCGTTGTTCAGGCCACTATTCAATTTGCTCCATGGCAATGACAACGGCTTCAAAGAAGTCGACAACACGTGGACCCCATCGTGAAGCTATGTCGTCATCCAACTCGATAACTCTGCCTTCGCTCACTGCGGTAAGAGCGCCCCACCCGTTTCTCTCTGCAACGGTTTCAGCACTTTGCCCGCAGCACTTTGTGTCAGCCAAAAATATCAGATCGGGGTTTTGTGAGAGTATGTACTCCTCTGAAAGTTGGGGATATCCAGACCCTGCTTCATCTGCAGCATCTGCTATGTTGGCCAGCCCAATCAGTGCGTAAACCTGGCCGATAAAGGTTGTCGAGGTCACTGAATAATAGGTCTGATCCAGTTCGTGGTAGAACGTGGAAGGGGCGAAACCGCTAGCGCGCGCGATCAGTTCATCGATCTTTTGTCTCATCTCTATGACTACGGTCTCAGCTTCTTCGCTGTTGCCCGTTGCTTGCCCAAGTTGTTGGATCTGTTGGTACGTATCTTCGAGAGTCATAGCCGAAAACTGCGTTAATGAAGGTATCCCGACGTTTGCGAGCCCCTGCTCAATGTCCTCAGGAAGATATGAATGGACCACCAGATCAGGCTCTAAAGCAAGAATGGCTTCCAGATTTGGTGACCATCCTGAGATATCTGAAATAGGAGCTTCCGGCGGATAATTTGATTGATCATCCACAGCGAAGACTTGGCTTCCGGCCCCTATGGCAAAAAGGATTTCTGTTGCGGTAGGAGATAACGACAGTATTTTCACCGGCTGTGTCTCTAGTGTAAGTTCACCCATCGCGGTCTGCAGCGTAACTGGGAACGCTTCGGCAACGGGTTCTTCCGCTTTAGCAGATTCCTCTGCTTCAGTAGATTCTTCCGCTTCAGCAGATTCCTCCATCTGGCTACTACTTGTCGCATCAGCTTTCTCACCACTTGCATTTATTTGCGTCTCAGAGCTTGAACAACTAGCAGCTACCGATATGAGAAAGGCAACTATCGCTAATGTGAATAGTTTCTTGAATATTTTCATTGGATACCCTCCCCCGAGCGACAGTCACTGGGTACCCAGCAACGAACTAGTCTTACCTCGAGAATGTTCGTTTTGTAGCGGACTCGACCGGACTAGTTCGCAGACTTAGTGCGAATTTACCGTTGCGGGACAGTGCCGGAATTTAACCGGACTTCGGAACCGCTACAAGTATTATTTTATTTTCATTGCAGTGTAGCAGGTAGAGGCAAGTGTCATTCGTTGGAAAGGGGGAAAGCGATGGAGCTACAGGATTTGGCTTAAAAACAGCTTGGTACGGTCTTCGGTCGGGTTAGTAAAGAAGTGTTCAGGAGTTCCCTCTTCAACTATCTCGCCAGATTCCATAAAGATAACCCTGTCGGCCACTTCCTTAGCAAATCCCATTTCGTGCGTGACAACCATCATTGTCATCCCACCAAGGGCCAAATCACGCATTACGTCCAAGACCTCTTTAATCATTTCTGGGTCGAGGGCTGACGTTGGCTCGTCAAAAAGCATTATTCGTGGTTCCATAGCCAGTGCTCGGGCTATCGCTACTCGTTGTTGCTGCCCTCCTGATAATTGTCCAGGGTATTTTGCGGCTTGTTCAGGAATACCCACCATTTCAAGTAGATCTTTGGCTTTATTCTCAGCTTCAGTTTTTGGCATTTTTCGCACCCATTTTGGTGCCAGAGTTACATTGTCCAAAACAGTAAGGTGGGGAAATAGATTGAATTGTTGGAAAACCATGCCAACTTCAGACCGGATTTTTTCGATATTCCGTAAATCGTTTGTTAGCTCAACACCATCAACAACTATTGTTCCTTTCTGATGGGCTTCAAGGCGGTTTATGCAGCGAATCCAGGTCGACTTGCCTGAACCTGATGGACCCAGCACAACAACTACTTCTTGTTCAGCAATTGTTGCTGTCACGCCTTTTAAGGCTTGAAAGTCCCCAAACCATTTGTCTACGTTTTCACAAACAATCATGTCCGATCGGGTTTTATGGGCTGTTTCCTCGCTCATAATGTTTTACCTCTCTCCCCTGCGGGTGTTATTACCTTACTTCTTGCGTCGTTCATCTTTCACCTAAACCAACTCGTTCTTCTAACTTCTGACTGTATTTCGACATTGAGAATGCAACTATGAAGTAAATCACGGATATGAGAAGGAGACCTTCTCTCTTGACTCCTAGGAATTCGGTTTGGGCTGGTACGACGTATGCTGCTATTCGGAGAAGGTCGAAAGCGCCTACGATAGCGACCAAAGATGTCTCTTTAAAGACTCCAATAGCCTGACCAACTAGTGGGGGAATCGATACTCGAAGGGCTTGGGGGATAACAATAAATCCGGTCCGTTGGCTTGTTGTTAGTCCGATGGCATCTGCCGCTTCGTATTGGCCGCGCATTACCGACTGAAGCCCACCACGAACGTTTTCAGCTAAATATGCAGCGCTAAAGAGGGTATACCCAGTGACTATGGCTGCGAGTTCTGCGATTTCCATCCCCTCGGGGAGGAAAAGAGGAAGGATATTTGAGAAGAAAAATAGGATCGTTATGAGTGGGACGCCTCGAATGGATTCGATGTACGCCGTACTTAGTACTCGGGCGATGGGCATCGAGGAGGTTCGACCTAAAGCGAGCAGTACTCCCAGAGGAAAGCTGAGCAGAAGCGTCAGGACGGCTACGAAGAGCGTCAATGAGAATCCGCCAAGGTAAGTAGGCCCTTGTAATTTAAGAGTTGAGGGAGAATTGATTGCTGTTATCAACCAGTGAGATACAGCTATTAATCCGATCCAACTCGCTGCGAACCTCAGTCGTGTTCTTTTGTCAGCGGCAAAGTTGGGGGCAATTAGGGCAGCTAATGCTAATAGGACAAAACTGATTCGTACTTTTTGTAGCATCGGGTACCAGCCAAAGAAGGCTGCTACCCAGTTAAAGACGGCGAAAATGAGAAATCCTATGGCAACAATCCGCCCTATCTCACCGAGATCAGGTTTGGACAAAAGGTATAGAGCCAACCCTCCCCCAATCGCGAACATTAACGCTAAGGGGATATCGGTTGATGCAATGTGGGCGTAATCAAAATCAGGGTCACGAAGCACAATCCAATTCAGGATAAATGGGGAAAGGAACCAGAGGCCCACTAGGACTCCTTTTGCCTTACCTGACGGAATCCAGTCACGTACTTGGGTACCGATGAGGTAGGAGCCTACGAGAATAAGCCACATTACTGTGAAAGGTAGCTTTGTGCTCATCGCCACTGTTCTGCCAGTTTCAGCGATTAGTTCTCCATCCACAAATGCGTAATGGCCGTATGGAACCGTCCAAAGGCTAAGAACCAGAACACCGAGAATCCCATATGTAAACCAGACTGTTGGCACCGATCCGGAAAGTCGTTTCTCCGAGTCTCTGAGGCCAAACCACATACTCAGACCTACCAAGACAAACAACATTCCAGCGATTATCCAGCCGAGCCTTGACGCCCATGAAATCGGAGCAAGAACAGCGAAGATGGCTAAGCCTCCGCCCAGATTCATGGTCCATATTGAAATCTTCTTGACAGATAGCCGTCCTGAAGCTCTCCATGCCGCCAGAGATAAGCCGGAGAGAGCCATCAAACATCCTAGAGTGAACCACACTCTTACAAATTGATCAGCTGGGTAGCCTTGGGCCATGAGAAGTCGCATATTGGTTGCAACTGCCCCCCAACGCCTTTCACCGCTAAGAATAAACCCCAATAAAGCTCGAATGGCGTAGATCGAAATAGCGCCGAATATCAATGTGAGGATTGTGTTAGGGATATTAGAAAAGAGGTTTTTACGAATCCATTCGCGTGGTGTCCTGCTTGGCTCTTCAGGCCTTTTTTCTATTTTTATTGTGGTCGGCTCGTTCATTTCATCGCTCCACAATTCTGAGTCGAACATTGAAGAAGTTCACAACTACGGAAATAGTTAGTGAGCAAGCTAGGTAGAACAGCATCCAAATTGCGAAGACAGATAGGTTCTTTCCTGTCTGGTTGCCTACTGTCTGTCCAACTTGGACAAGGTCGCTAAACCCGACAGCGATGGCGAGTGATGTATTCTTCGTTAAGTTCAAGTACTGATTTCCTAGCGGTGGCATCATCACCCGGAGGGCTTGCGGGAGGATTACGGTTCGTAGCGCTGCCGACCGTTTCATTCCTAATGAGTTCGCTGCTTCTATCTGACCTTTAGGTACGGCAAGAATTCCCCCGCGGACAATTTCAGCTATGAACGCTGCTGTGTAGAAAACAACGCCGAAGAAAACTGCGGCGAATCCTATGGACATGGTAAGCCCTGATGGTCCGTATTTTTCGAACTTTCCGGGTTTGATTACTTCTGGGCGATCTGCGCCGAATGGGCCACCTGATCTGCCATTTCCGAATTTGTCTTCTAATACGCCAAATAGATCACTTGAAGAGTTAATGATCCAGCTTGATAGGCCGGGCCAGACAACGTAGACGACCACAATGACTAATCCTGCTGAGATGCCAGAAAAGATGACTCGGAATTTATCGTCATCAGTTAATTGGGCTGAACCGCCTGGAGTTCTTCTAGATCTAAGGAAATTGCGTATCCAATTACCAGCGAGAAGTATGGCGATGATTGAAATGACTGCTTGAAGGGCTTCCTCCGGGATTTTAGAAATTCCATCCTCTACTGCGCCAAAAATTCCACCTACCCATCCGAAGATTGGGTGGATGAACCATCCGATTACCGCGAATACGCCTAAGACTCCTAAGGATCCAAGCCAGGGGTAAGTGTCTCTTCCAGTTTCGTCATGCTGTCGTTGCCTGCTTTTGTATGCCCATCTTGCAACGATAGAACCTATGAGCATAAAAATTGCCCACTGGTAGAAGCCGTCAGCAATGAAAACCCGCGGAATCGACAGACCTTTGTTGGACCAGATTACCCAGTTGTCCCACCCCGAGTCGTAAGATAAGTCCCCTAGATTGGCCAGAATAGCGCCGTACAAAATTATTTGAACGAGTAGTGGTATGTTTCGAAGCGTCTCGACAAATACGGAACCGAGTTTGTTAACGACCCAATTATTAGAAAGTCGGGCAAGACCTACAACAAGGCCAAGAATGGTAGCAGCAAGAATACCGGCCGTAGCCAAGCGGATCGTATTCACCATACCTACCCACAGGGCCCTCCCTCCTGTAGCGGGCCTAGTATCAATACCTTCAGAGAGATTGATTCCTGGATCGACACTGAGAAAGTCAAATCCAGTAGAGATATCTCTTGCGGCAAGGTTGTCGCGGGCCTGACTGGCCAGAAACCAGAGGGAGAATACTACAAGCGCTAATGCTCCGAGTTGGAACAGCCACTTAACGACTACCGCGTCGCGATAGAAGGGTGGTTTTTGATGATGATAATTTTGAGGCGGTGTCTCTGACATCACACTCAACGTTGACCCCCTGAATATCTCTGTCCCTAGTAATGATAATACGGAAACGAGCTGAGGGGTTAAGCCCTCAGCTCGTTATCCGAAATTTTTAACAATGAGCGTGACTAATACATAGTCACAATCATTATTTGAACTATTTGCTCAAACCGCTACTTATCGTGCGGGTGGGGCGTAAATAAGTCCACCGTCTTCCCATCCAGCATTGGATGATCCGGCACGGGTAAGCCCTACAGGGCCCAAGTTACGAGTATAAATCTCGTCATAGTTACCAACTTGGGTAATAACCTGTTGGAAAGCATCAGCTGGAAGACCCATAAGGGATTGAAGTTCACCTTCACCACCCATGAGTCTCTGTGATTCTGCGTCAAACGCTTCGTTTCCTACAACGCTTGCTGCATTTCCTGAGTCAATTCCCTTTTCGGATGCAATGATTGTTGCATAGACAGTCCAGTTAACGACGTCTGCCCATGTGCTGTCATTTTGTCCGTAGGTAGGTCCGAGAGGCTCTTTCGAGATCGG
>PBIQ01000037.1 GCA_002720485.1 Acidimicrobiaceae bacterium | reverse complement strand
TCGGGCTTCTTTAAGGATTTCTTCTAATGATTTCACTCTGTAGCAGCAGGTTGGATAATTACGTATCTTCTAGGCTCATCACCCTGACTGCTACTCGTTACAGAATCATTCTCAGCAACAGCATCATGAATGATCTTTCTATCTGCTGATCCCATAGGTTCGAGAACTAATGCCTCTCCGGATTCATTAACTGTTTCAATCTGACGATGAGTAAATTCAATCAAAGAAGCTTTTCTCCGCTCACGATAACCACCCACATCCACTGACAGGCGGTTTGTTCTTCGCCCAGATGCATGTCTTTGAACTGTGGTCCTTGCCAAGTCTTGAATAGCAAGGAGCGTTCCAGCCCTGGGACCAATCAAAAGCCCCACATCATCACCATTAATAGAGCCTATTATTCTTTCTTCCTCTAGATGGGTAGTTGAAGAGGCCTCCACATTAAAGCCCTTGATAATTCCGTCCAAAAATTCAATTACAGCCTGCTCTTGCTCAGCAAGCGGCATCGGTTCCCTGTCTTCCATTTTCTTTGCCTTCTCTTTTCGTTGATTTTTATTTGTACCGCTACTTTTCTTTCTATTATCCTGTTTTTTCTCTTGATTTTGAGAAGATTTTGCCGCAGGTTTTTGCTGTTTCTGGCTATTTCCTTGTTTTTTATTCCGGTTTTGAGTTTTTCTTCTATTATTTCCTTTTCTCTGGTCATTTTCTTTAGCCCGTGGACCCGCAGGCTTAACACGTGCCCGCACTCTCGCTTCGGTCTTCTTCAACCCAAGCCACTTATTTTCCGGAGCTGTAACAACTTCAAACTCTGCATCTTCTCGGGCTACTCCAAGCTGATCTAATGCTAATTCTTCTGCTGCGGCGACATCATCACCGCGAACTTCTACCCATTCCATATCTATTTTTCTTTTCTTTTCTTTTTGCGACGGCGCGAACCTAGCGCGTCTTGTTCGGTTTCTTTCTTTGGCGTTACTCTTTTTGAGTGCGGCCTCGCAGATGGTTCTTTACGCTCCACCACTTTCCCTTTTTTTGGTGTTTCTGCTGGTAGTGGCTTTTTTTTGCGTTTTTTAGGGGGGTTAGTAACTGGGCGGCGCCCGTGATTACCAGCTCCTTTTTGAGCTTTTGAATTCCTTAGGTTTTCTTTTTCTCGTTCTTCCATTTCTTTCGCTGTTGGAACAACTACTTCTTTTTCTGCTTTGTTATCACCATAAAATCGTCTAGTTATAAACATTTGTTGTCCAACTCGAAAAATGTTTGACGTAAGAAAATAAAAAATTAATGCTGTAGGAAAAGCGAATGAAAAAATAGGAAGCATAAACGGAATAATTTTCATGATCGCTGCTTGTTGAGGGCTCATCGTATTTGCTGAGCGTCCTTGAATTTGTTTTTGTTGCAACCAGGAAGAAACTCCTACAAGGATTACTAAAAGTAAATAGGGTAATCCTGTAACAAAGTTCTCACCAAGAGCAGAAGAAGGGCTTTGAGAAAGGTCTAACCCAAATGACGTCATTTCTGATGTGTTTGTAAGGTCTTGGTAAAGATCCGAGCCTGTATCTACCCATTCAGGATTGTATGTACGATCAGCAAAAACAGTTATTTCACCTGCTGCTCTAGTTACTTGATCACCAATTCCAATACCTATATCACTTACTCTTCGGCTTAATTTTTGAACTACGTAAAACAACCCTAGAAATACAGGGGATTGGAACAAGATAGGAAGACATCCTCCTAATGGATTAACATTGTTTGCCTGATACAACGCCATCATTTCACGGTTTAACCGGTCTCTATCATTTCCATATTTCTGCCTGAGTTTTTTTGTTTCAGGAGCAAGCCTTTGCATTGCCAACATAGATTTTGTCTGGCGAAGAGTCACCGGAGTCATAATCACCATAAATATCAAAGTGAATATGATTATTGATCCACCATAACTTGGCCAAAAGTTATAGATTTGGGTCAAAATATCAGCTAAAAAACTGAAATACCTAGACATTTTTAGGCCTTCCTGGAACTGGATCATACCCAGAATTTCCCCATGGATGACAACGAAGAAGTCGCTTCAAGGAGATCCAGCTTCCTTTGGTAATCCCATGACGATCAATAGCTTCATCCGCATATTCAGAACAAGAGGGAAAATACCGGCACGTTGGTTCCCTATAGGAAAAAATTTTCTGATAGCCATGTATCAAAACCTTCGCTGCTTTTTTTCCATTTTTTGATGTCTGTATTCTGGTATTCATTAGAGTTTTTCTAGGTTTTTTAAGGCTTTTTCAAGTGTTTTTTGTGGATTTTTAGTTTTCCATGGTTCAGGTTTTATGCGAATTAAATAGCTACCTGGTGGAATATTTTGAGGATCTAATAGGTGGAGTCTTCTAAATTCTTCACGCAGCTGACGTCGTATTTTATTTCTGACAACCGCTGAACCAACTTTTCGTGTTATGGAAAAAGCAACGCAAGGCACTTCACTACCATCTGCTAAAAACACAACACTGATCGGGCCGTTTTGCGCTCGGTTCCCATATTTGAGTAAAGCACTATGACGTTCTCGTCCACTTACACGTCCAATTACGCCGACAGTTTCTGCCTTCCACGCCGCCGACGCGAATTAATTATCGCCCGGCCTCCCCTGGTTGACATTCTTTGGCGAAACCCATGTTTCTTTGCTCTTTTACGAACATTGGGTTGATAAGTTCTTTTCACTAAAAATCCTTTGTCTTGTGATCAAGTATTTTGTTTTCACCATTTTTGACCACATTTACTAGTTAAACAATTGTATAGGTTTTATACACCCTGATTCTCAAGCCCAACTCATCGTTGACTTTTTACCTGCAGGCAGCATTTCAACCTATTCTGTTCTCTTCTACAGTAGAGCAACTATAAGATACATAACAACCTCTACCTCTGTGATGTATCCCATAACTTTCATAAAGTTATCCTCAGGCTGTACTAATAGTGGTAAAATTAAGTTCCACACCCTGTGGATAACTATCAAAAATGTGTTCTGACCTGCTAAAACAAATCCACTGAACTTCCACTAGCGCTATGTGGATAGTAGTGCTAGTTTGCACAACACACTTATGGACATCAATGTGTTGACCTTGAAATATTGAAAATTATCTCAATGTTTCACATATCAACGAAGCATTACATCGGTCTTAGGAACAAAACTAAAAAATTAGGGAATGAAATGTCAAATGTAAATCAATTATGGGATGCCTGTGCCCAATCTATTCGTGATCAAGTTTCAGATGGTGTTTGGAATTCCACTTTTAAAGAAGCAAGACCTCTTTCAGTTACAAACGATGAATTGGTTCTAACTGTTCCTAGTCAGTGGGTTAAAGACCGGGTGGAAGGCCCTTTTAAACCACTCGTAGCCGAAGCATTACATGAAGCATCGCCAACACATGTAAACCTTATTGTTGAAGTTGATACAAAAAATAGTGATGCTTTAGATCTTTCAATCATCGATGATATTCCACTTATCCCAGAAGAAAGTGAAGAAAATAGGTATTTACCAGCGGAAACACCTACTCAAATAAAGGTTGATCATATTACAAATGAAAAATATACCTTTGATTCTTTCGTAACAGGAACAAGTAATAGATTCGCTCATGCAGCAGCATTATCTGTTGCTGAAAGACCAGCCCAATCATACAATCCTCTTTTTATACATGGGGAAGCAGGGCTTGGGAAAACTCATTTGTTACAAGCTATAGAAAACTACATTCATGAGAATTACCCTTCGCATTCAACTCGGTATGTGTCAACTGAAACTTTCTTAAATGAGTTCATAGAAGCGATAAGAACAAACAATAGAGCTGAATTTAAAAGCAGATACCGAGAAATTGATGTGCTTTTGATGGACGATATTCAATTTCTTGAAGGGAAAGAAGGTCTCCAAGAAGAATTTTTCCATACATTTAATAGCCTTCATCAAGCTAATAAACAAATAGTTTTATCTTCTGATAGACCACCAGATGCTATTTCCACGCTTGAAGATCGCTTACGTAGTCGTTTTAAAATGGGGCTCTTAACTGATATTCAGCCGCCTGATCTTGAAACCAGGCTTGCTATTTTGAGGAAAAAGGCCGAATTTGAGACATTTCCTGTCCCTGATGAAGTTTTAGAGTTTATTGCTACACATGCAACAGAAAATATTCGTGAATTAGAAGGTGCACTTATTAGAGTCTGTGCGTTTGCTAATTTGAGTAGTCTTCCTCTAACTGTTGAATTAGCTAAAGAAGTTCTACACGAACTCATCGCTTTACAAAAACCACGACCTATTACACCAAATGTAATTTTGGACGCTACTGCTGAAATGTTTGGCTTGTTGAAAGAAGACATTATTGGCCAACGACGACACCGCCCTCTTGTAACTGCAAGACAAATTGCTATGTATGTTTTTCGTGAATTAACAGAATTAAGTTACCCAGCAATAGCCCGTGAATTCGGTGGGAGAGATCACACGACGGTTATTCATGCGGTAGATAAAATAAGTGAATTAATGTCAGCAAAGCAAACAATATATGACCAGGTAACTGAGCTTATCCATACAATAAAAACAGGTAAATAACACTTTTCCCACATGGATGTGGATAGGCTAATTTTTCTGTTTATAACTAAAAGAAAAAATATGAGAGGAAAAGTAGAAATTTTTTACCCTTGTGGATTACCTAAATAATCAACAAGATAGTTCACAGCAATTAATCCTCTTTGAACAGGTGAAATAAGGTCTTACCCACATACCCACATATCTACTACTGTTACTACCTATATAAATAAACTTTTTGAGTTAAGGAGTTTTCCCCAAGTGAAATTTCGATGTGAACGTGATCTTCTAGTAGACGCATTAAATATTGCTAGTAAAGCTGTAACAAATAGAGGTACGTTACCTGTTTTACATGGATTGCGATTAGATCTTTCCGGTAACGATCTAGTTATAACAGGAAGTGACTTAGATCTTACGATTACTGTTGCATTAGAAGTAGGTGGAGAAAAAAATGGTATTACTGTTGTTCCGGCTAAATTACTTGCAGATGTTGTTAGAGCAGTAGAACCTGGAGCCGTTGATATAACAGCTGAAGATACGAATCTCCATGTTGTTGCAGGTAGAAGCGAATTTTCATTGCGAACAATACCAAAAGACGAGTATCCAAATTTCGAAGAACCTACTTCATCACCAGTTACTGTTGATGGAGAAAGCTTAGTTAGAGCTCTTGAGCAAGTGACACCTGCAGCATCATCAGATGATTCAAGACCAATTCTTACTGGGGTATATATGGTTGCAGAGAAAGAAGGATTTCGTCTTGTAGCAACTGATTCTTACCGGTTAGCAGTTCGTGATATGCCTGGTGCTTCTCTTTTAGAAGGACAATCACCAATTCTTGTTCCTTCGAGAGCACTTACTGAACTAGCAAGGCTTATAGAAGGCGATGAAGAAGTATCTTTGTATTTATCGGAAAGAGAAGCATCGTTTGTTGTAAAAAACGTTCGGATGACGACCCGTCTAATAGACGGAGAGTTTCCTGACTATCAAAGATTGGTTCCGGACAGTAACCCGAACAAACTTATAGCAAATAGGGGAGAGTTATTTGATGCAGTGAGAAGGGTTCGTTTGTTGGCGCAGGAAGCCACGCCAGTACGTCTTGAAATGTCAAGTAATGGGTTAGAATTAATCGCTAAAACGCAAGACATTGGTGAAGCTCATGAAATTGTTGACGCTTCCTATTCTGGTGATGAATTAGTTATTGCATTTAATGCTGAGTATCTTCTAAAAGGTTTAGAAATTGCTCCAGGCGAAGAAGTGACTCTAGAAACAACTGATAATCAGAAACCAGCTGTTTTAAAAGCTTCAGATCATCCAGAGTTCCTGTATTTACTTATGCCTGTCCGTATTTCATAGGCCACGTTAAGGCTGATGGTTTATCTCAAACACCTTTGGCTTCAAGATTTCCGAAATTATCAAGAGATAGATTTACCCCTTTCACAAGGAAAAATTATTCTTCTTGGTGATAACGGGCAAGGAAAATCGAATCTATTAGAAGCAGTTGGTTATCTAGGAATGGCCCGGTCATTTCGGGGTGCGCCCACGGAAGCTTTAATTCGGAAAGACTGCAAAACGGCAATTATTCGTGCAGATATTCAGCATCTGAATAGAGAACTTCTTGTCGAAGCAGAGATTTCTACAGCACGTCAAAATAAGGTTTTTATTAATAAACAAAAAATAACCCCATTAAGAAACCTAAATGGACGGATACCTATAACAATTTTTGGACCCGATGACTTAAATCTAATTAAGTCAGGGCCGTCCATACGCAGAAATTATGTTGATGACCTCTTGGTTCAACTCCATCCAAAAAATATCCAAACGCGTATAGATATCGAACAGGTTTTAAAGCAACGCAATGCTTTATTAAAACAAGCTAGAGGACGTCTAACTGAAGATATTAACGTAACCCTCCAAGTATGGGATGAGAAACTTCACTCGTTAAGTGAAGTATGGGGACAGGAACGAAAGTCTCTTTTGAAGGAAATCAATGCTTATGCTGAACAAGCATATTTAGAGCTTTCCGGCGGAAATGTGTCATTAGAATTCAATTATGATCCGCCCTGGTTAGAACAAGGTTTATTACATGTATTTCAGCAGGTTAGGGATGATGAATTAAGGAGAGGAATCACGCTCGCTGGTCCTCATAGAGATGAAATTAATGTTTTTTTATCTGGGTTACCTGCAAGAACGCACGCATCTCAAGGTGAACAACGAACAATTGCTCTTTCATTACGAATAGCAGGACATTTATTATTGGAAAATGTTCATCAAACTAAACCACTCCTTCTTTTGGATGATGTGTTTTCTGAATTAGATTCAACTAGAGCAAAGGGACTTCTGGATTTACTTGTAGCTGACCAGACTTTTATTTCAACTGCAATAAAACCTGAATACTTCGATAGCTCTACACAGATACATATTCATCAGGGAAAAATCTTATAAAGAATCGATTCTGACAACTTTCATCATTGTCTACTATTAGAGTATGTCCTTTCGAAATGATAGATCACCTAACGAGCCAACAAGGTTGAGAGTAGCGTTAAACACGTTGATGAAAGGATTGTCTGGAACGTCACTTTCAACAATTGAAATGATTGTTGAACAGTGGCCAAACATTATCGATGAATCCTTATACCCTTTTTGCACTCCAGTAACAGTTAAAGATAAATGTCTTACTATTACAGTTTCAGATGCCGGATTAATCCAGGAGGTAGAATGGAGAAAAGAGAACATTCTCCAAGCAATAAAATCTCTTTTCCCTGATGAAGTTATTACCCAAATTAAAGTTTCGCTTTATTCCAATTAACAACACTGGTTTCTTCTTTAAAGACTTAAAAAATAGCTAGATAATGGTAGAATGTATCTGCTGTGAATCACCCCTCTGACCACGTCTTTTGCATTAAAAAACATGATTTTTCTGGGGATATCAGCATATTCCAAAAGATATAACAAATAGTGGAGAGAAAGAGGAATGTCCCAAGCAACTGATTCATATAGTGCCCAAGATATTCAAGTCCTTGAAGGCCTTGAGGCAGTCCGAAAAAGACCGGGGATGTACATTGGGTCAACTGGTCCCACCGGCCTACATCATCTCGTGTATGAAGTTGTAGATAATGCAGTTGACGAAGCAATGGCGGGACATTGTACTCAAATAGAAGTTGAAATACTTCCGGATGGCGGCTGTGAAGTTCGGGATAATGGACGAGGTATACCAGTTGGCAAACATCACCAATATGAAGATCTAACCGCTGCTGAAGTTGTTCTTACTGTTCTTCATGCTGGAGGAAAATTTGGTGGGGAAGGTTATAAAGTTTCTGGCGGGCTCCATGGAGTAGGGGTATCTGTCGTAAATGCCTTAAGTTCCCAAGTTGAAGTGGAAATTGATAGAGATGGAAAACGTCACTTTATGTCATTCAAAGACGGTGGCGCACCAGACCAAAAACTCTCCATTATTGGAGATGCTCCCAATGAGACAACCGGAACTACCGTCCGATTTTGGCCAGATAAAGAAATCTTTAAGGAAGGAATTGAATTCAGAGCGGCAACGCTTATTGAACGTTTCCAAATGATGGCTTTTCTCAACAAAGGCCTAGAAATTAAGTTCCTAGACTCTCGTAAAGACACTGGCGTGAAAGAAAAAACATTTTGTTATGACGGTGGAATCATGGACTTTGTCCAACATGTAAACACTTCAAAAGAAGCACTCTTTCAAGATGTTGGTTATTTCGAAGAAGAAGATGAAGAACAAGAAGTTGAAATCGCCTTTCAATGGAACACTGGTTTCAATACAGATGGAATTCATAGTTTTGCTAATGGGATAGCGACAAGTGAAGGCGGTATGCATGAACAAGGTTTTCGTACTGCTTTAACTAGAGTTATTAATCAATATGCACGCGACAAAAATCATTTACGTGAAAAAGATGACAGTCTCCAAGGTGAAGATATTCGTGAAGGACTAACCGCTATTATTTCCGTCCGTCTTCGAGAACCTCAATTTGAAGGCCAAACCAAAAGCAAATTGGGAAATGTTTCGATTCGTTCATTAGTTGAAAAAGCTACGGGACAACATATAAAAGATTGGCTTGAGGAACATCCAGCTGAAGCAAAGCGAATAGCGCAAAAAGCTGTTGAAGCAGCAAGAGCTCGAATTGCAGCACGAACAGCAAGGGACGCAACGAGAAGAAAATCAGCTTTAGACGGAGCGGGCCTACCTGGAAAATTAACTGATTGTTCTAGTCAGGAACCTAGAGAATCAGAGCTTTATATTGTTGAGGGAAACTCTGCCGGCGGATCAGCAAAAGATGCCCGTGATCCCAGAACTATGGCGATTCTTCCCATACGAGGGAAAATACTGAATGTTGAACGATCGCGTATCGATAAGATGCTTAACAATACTGAAGTTCAGGCGCTTATCGCTGCTATAGGGGGCGGTTTTGGGGAAGATTTCGATATCGAAAAGATCCGGTACCACAAAATTATTCTCCTTGCAGATGCTGATGTAGATGGAAGCCACATTCGTACGCTACTTTTAACGTTTTTGTATCGACAGATGAAAGAGCTGTTCTTCGAAGGCTGCGTATACATTGCACAGCCACCGTTGTATTCCACGGAAGTAAACAAAACAAAAATTTATTTGAAAGATGATTACGCGAAAGAAAAATTCTTAGAAGAAAATCCGAAGCATAAATCAGATTTTGGTCGTTTGAAAGGCCTGGGAGAAATGGATGCAGATGAGCTTTGGGAGACAACAATGAACCCTGCTACACGAACGCTTCTTCAGGTAACTGTCGAACAAGCGTCATTAGCCGACGATGTTGTATCTAAGTTAATGGGAGAAGATGTGGAAAGCAGAAAAAACTTCATTCAAACAAACGCAAAAGATGTCCGCTTCTTAGATATTTAAAGAAAATACAAAAATGATACATATATGACTGATATAACAGAACAAATTTCTGACGATGGATCTTCGGGAATAGAAGCAATTGAAATTCAGCAAGAAATGGAGCAATCATTTCTTGATTACGCCATGTCTGTCATTGTCTCTCGCGCTCTTCCTGACGCACGAGACGGTCTTAAACCAGTACACCGGCGAATTCTATGGGCTATGTATGATACAAATGTTCGCCCGGATAGATCCCATGTGAAATGCGCAACTGTCGTTGGAGAAGTGATGGGGCATTATCATCCGCATGGTGATAGTGCTATCTACGAAGCTCTTGTTCGATTAGGACAATCGTTTTCACTTCGGCACCCATTAATCAACCCTCATGGGAATTTCGGATCCCCATATGATCCTCCGGCAGCACCTAGATATACAGAGTGTCGTCTTTCACAACTCGCAATGAATATGTTGGAAGGAATTGATGAGGAAACAGTAGATTTCACAGATAATTTTGACGGCTCTTCACAAGAGCCAACTGTACTTCCAGCTCGCTTTCCGAATCTTTTAGTTAATGGAGGACAAGGAATTGCAGTTGGAATGGCTACGAACATTCCTCCTCATAACCTTGGTGAAGTATCTGATGCCGCTATTTATCTGATTAACAATCCTGAGGCTACTCCTGATGATCTCATGCAGTTTATTAAAGGACCCGATTTCCCCACAGGAGGACAAATTTTAGGCAAAGAAGGCATCATCCAGGCCTATACGACAGGAAGAGGATCCGTCAAAGTTCGGGCAAAGGCAGAAATAATTGAAGGTGAAAAAAATACAACCATAGTGGTTACAGAAATCCCATATCAAACAAGTGTGGAAGCAATAGAAGAGAAAACTGCTGACCTGGTAGACAAGAAAGAAATTGAGGGTATTCGTACCATACGAAATGAGTCAGCAAAAGGACAAACACGGCTTGTTTTTGAACTCAAAAAAGATGCACCGGCTTTAGTTATTTTGAATCAACTTTATAGAGGAACTCCACTCCAGAATTCGTTTTCAATCAATATGGTCGCATTAGACGATGGAGTTCCCCGAACAATGACACTCAGAGACGCTTTAGAGTGTTGGGTTGACCATCAAATTAGTATTGTTACTCGTAGAACTCAATATCGTCTTGATAGAGCACAGCACGAGCTCCATATCAATGAAGGATTATTGAAAGCAATAGGGCTTATTGATGAAGTAATCGCGGCGATACGTTCAAGTGAGGATAGGTCAGCTGCTCGAAGCCTGCTGATGGATGATCCATTCGAATTCAGCGAAGTACAAACCAATCATATTCTTGATATGCAATTAGGCCGACTGACTCGTCTAGGTAGAGAACAGATTGAAGAAAAAGTTGCTGATTTAGCTGAACTAATTACAGAATTGGAAAAAATCCTATCTGATGAACGAGAAGTCCGAGATTTAATAATCGAAGAATTATCAAGCATTCGTGAAGAATTTGCCAATGATCGAAGGACGGAACTGGCTGTAGATCCAGGAGAGTTCGTTATCGAAGATCTTATTGATGACGAAGATCTTGTAGTGACACTTACAGCAGGAGGCTATGTCAAAACAGTATCGACTGATGAATTTAAGAGACAAGGAAGAGGAGGTAGGGGAGTAGCAGGTGCATCCCTTAAAGATGAAGACATAGTCACCACAATCTTGCATACCTCTGCGCACGCCTATTTGCTTTTCTTTACCAACTTCGGAAAGGTTTATCGTCTTAAAGCACATCAAATTCCAACAATGTCAAGAACAGCTCGAGGGACGGCAATAGTGAACTTGCTGCAATTGGACCCCGAAGAGAAAGTCGCTGCTGTTATCGATACGAGAGACTATGAGACCAACCACTTTTTAGTTTTCGCTACGAAATCTGGGCATGTGAAAAAAACCAAGTTTACGGAATATAACAAATCACGACCAAGTGGTCTTAAAGCGATCAACTTAAAAGAAGGCGATGAATTAGTTCGTGTTATCCCTACAAATGGGAACGATGATGTTTGTTTAATGAGTTCCAATGGGAAATTAATGAGATTTCATGAACAAGAGGTTCGAGCCATGGGGCGTTCAGCTGCTGGGGTCCGAGGCATGAAACTCAAAGAAGGTGACGCAGTCGTTGCTGTTTCAATAGCTAGAGAAGCTGCAAGTTTGTTGATTGTGACAGAAAAGGGCTACGGAAAACGGACAGAAATGGACAATTTCAACCCGAAGCACAGAAACGGTCAAGGGGTAACAGCGATTAGAATTTCTGAAGAAAGAGGAAAAGTTGTCGGAAGTCGCGCCGTTGGTGAAGATGACGAAGTATTTATGATCGCTTCCAATGGTGTCATAATTCGTATGGAAGTAAACACTATTTCTATCCAAGGGCCTTATGCGACTGGCGTGAAAATTATGTCTGTAGAAGAAGATGAATATGTTGCTGCAATAGCCCCGGTTCTTCAAGTCGAAGATGAAGAAGAATAAACTGGAAGTTAAACCATTCTAAGATGACATCCCTTCCTATCGGCTGTTCTCTAAACTCTTACTAATGGAAGAAAACGAAAAAGCCCAGCAGGACCAAGAGGCCGACACTCAGACGTCTGATCTTTTAGCACCAGAGCCCAGCACAGAAGGGTTTGATGGTGAACGGCTTTTTGAGGAAGAAGTTTCGATCTACCCAGATGAAGAAAAAAATTTAGAGAAAAATAGTTTCTTTGAAAATTTTGAAGTTCCGGAACCCCGTCCTCGCCGTCCTCGCCGTCCTTCAATTTTTGAACGAAGAAGGAGAGTGCGGCTACAAGCTCGTCGTGTGCGGCGCATCGTAAGACATATTGAAGTGTGGTCGGTTTTGAAAGTTTCAATTTTATTTTACGCCTGTCTGTGGGCTGTTTTTTTAATCGCTGGTTTTATGATTTGGGGTGTTGCTGAATCATCAGGAACAGTTGGAAAATTAGAAACATTAATTACAGAATTATTTGCTCTAGACACATTCACATTTGACGGCAGACAAATTTTTAGAGGATACGCTCTTGGTGGCCTTGTACTAGCAATAGCGGGATCAACGTTGAACGTTCTTATGTGTCTACTTTTTAATCTCATAAGTGATTTAACCGGAGGGATTCGTATAACAATGGTGGAAGAGGAAACCGTACGACCAACTCCGCCCCGTCGTCGACGAAGACGAACCGTCTGATAGTTGTACTTTCCTTCATTGCTTTTCGTGTGTTTCCGATCTGGTGCGGTATCGTAAAATGCTGCAAATAAAAACTGCAAATGGGCCTATAGCTCAGTTGGTTAGAGCGCACCCCTGATAAGGGTGAGGTCGTTGGTTCAACTCCAACTAGGCCCACATCTTTGTTCACAAACAGAACTTTTTTCGATACATTAGAAATATAGATATATAGAGAAAAGGGTTTATTCTCATGAGGCTTTTACGGCGAGTGCTTCTTGCTCTTCTGGGGGGTGCAGTTATTGCAGCGATACTGCGGTTCTTTGGATCAGGTAAAGCTCCTTCCGAATCAGGCGGGTGGAGCGACCTCGAAACCGAGTGACAATTAGGAAAAGATGACAAACATCGGAATTGCAGGCCTGGGGGCCGTCGGCTCTCAGCTGCTGTACCGACTGAAATCACGAGATGATATAAACAAGCTTGTAGTTTACGACTCTGATTATTCCAAGTTAAATAAGCACACTCGGAAGCAGTTACAGAAAATCGAAGTCTCACCTTCTCCAAGAATAGAGCAAGGAGATATAGACGTTCTCTTTCTCTGTACTCCTTCCGGACAACATCTGGAGTACGCCCATAGAGCAGCGAGGCAAGGAATTTCTACTATCTCTGCATCTGACCGTATTAGTGATGTAATAGGAATTCTTAGCTTGGGAGACCTCGCCAGAGAAAATCATTGCACCATGATCGCTGGGGTAGGATTCTCCCCTGGGTTGACTTGTGTCTTATCGAGCTTCGCTAGTGAGAGTTTCGATGTTGTAGATGAAATTCATATAGCAAAAGACGGGACAGGTGGACCTGCGTGTGCACGCCAGCATCATCGGGCAATGAAAAGACCATCATTAGATTGGCGCGACGGCAAATGGGTTCGTCGTCCAGGTGGTTCCGGGAGGGAACTCGTATGGTTTCCCGAACCAGTTGGAGGAGCGGATTGTTACAGAGCAGCTCTTCCTGATGCCGCTCTACTTCAACCACTTTTTCCTCAGGTCTCCAGAATTACGGCACGTTTATCAGCTACTCGTCAAGATCGCTTCACTTCTTGGTTACCAATGCTTACCCCCCCACATAACGATGGGGGAATAGGGGCAGTGCGTGTTGAAGTGAGGGGCCAACTCAATAACCGAAGAGAAACTAGGGTACTTGGTGTAGCAGCCCCACCTTCAACTCTTTCAGCAATCGTCGGGGAGGCTGCTTTGCCATATATACAGGCGTCTAATTTCTATGGGGCTGGGGGTTTGGCTTCATTAGTTCCAGCAGAGGAATATGTGAATAAAATTCGACGAAATGGTGTACGGATTTTTGAATTTGATGGGATTCCGTCTTTCTAGAGTGAACTTAATGTAGATAAAACTTCTTGATGAATAAGCCCATTGGTTGCTACCCAACCTTTTTTGTCTGCTAATTCAGTTTCCCCACTCCAAGTGCTAATCGATCCTCCACATTCTGGAATAATTGTAAGCATTGCGGCTATATCGTAAATGTGAAGAGATGGATCGATCATTGCTTCTATGCGGCCCGTCCCTACAAGAAAATACCCATAACCATCGCCCCATGTGCGTATCTTTGCTCCACTTGAAGTGATGTTCAGTAGAGCTTTTTCAGGCCACCAAGGTTGCTCAAAACTACTTGATGAGATACAGCTTTCAGTTATGGATTTTGTTGAAGAGACAGCAGCTTTCTCTTCTCCTGAATATGCTCCTAAGCCTCTGCCAGCCACCAAGGACTCGCCGAGTGCTGGAAGATGAATAATTCCTATTGCCGGCCCGTGTTCATCGACCATAGCTAGAAGAGAGCTATACAGGGGAACGCCTCGAACAAATGAAGCTGTCCCATCGATAGGGTCAATTATCCATCTTCGGGTGCTATCCCCTGCATAATTTTCAGCTTCTTCACCGATTACGGTGTCATCTGGGAAGGCTTCCGCTATTTCAGAACGAAGAAAATCTTCAGCAGCCCGATCGGCGTCAGTCACCTCAGTTCCATCTGACTTTATATCTGTCTTTAAATCAGTCTTTTGAAACCACTGCAGTGTTGTTTGAGCTGCCTGTTCAGCTATACGGCAAGCAAATGAAAACAATTCCTTATCAATAGGAGAGGCCATCTCCTAAGCATAGTTTCTAACCATTCTCATTCTAAGAAATAAAGAAAAAGCCTGAAAACATAGGAATTTTTAGTAGGACATAAGTCTCAAAAAGTAAGCATCTGAAGCCCATGAGGGAAACAGCAAAAAAACATTTACTTACCTTATGACTTACTTAACAAAATCACTTATAGCACTAATCATCGCTGGAGCAACCTTAGTTGTAGGGGCCACAACCTCACTAGCACAAGACACGGAATCAACAGAAACGGTAGTAATCGATTCTGTTGATCCTCTCGTATGTGGAGATCAAGGAGTGCTACAGCTTCTTTCTTCCCCTGGACACAACGGGACAGCACATGTAAAGAGATTCAATCTTGATACAGGAAATTACGACAACATTGGATGGAGCATCAAACAACATGCTGATCACAATTCAATGGGGTATAGCTTCAGAGACTTTAATGGCGCTGCAATTAACCCAGTTGACTCCAAAGTCTATGGAACTATCAAAGGACAGGACCAACAGTTAAATAGATACCTTGTCCGCTTCGATATGGATGGAGATTTTGAAATTCTCGCCAGAATCGGTACATGGGTGGCAGCAGGCGCATTCGACCTTGACGGCACATGGTACGGACCTGCCGAATCAGGTACTGGTGGAGTTGTCATCCCTGATGCCGCCTCTCTCGTCGGGTATTCAACAATGGATGCTTTCAGAGCTGCAGAAAGTGCTCCTTTCTATGAAGCTAACGGATTCTCTTTTTCAAAGCCTCGCGGTGACAAGAGCGCACACGACATTGTCATAGTCGAGGAAGAAAGCCAGAAATTAATGATTGGAATTTCTGATACAGGAGTCATCCAAATTAAAAACCTAATTACCGGAGTGGAGACCCAATTCACAGGCCCTGTCGATGAAGGTTTAATTCCAGGAGGAGATTATGGAGCGGCATACAACTTCCAAAATGAAGTGTACGCCTCAAACAACAACGGAAACGGAATGATATGGATCGACTGGAGAAACGCCGATTATGAAAATAACACCATACGAACGGTAAACGTCTTTTCAAAAACACAAAGCACAAACCGCAACGACGGACTCAACTGCATCCAAGAAAAATCCCCACTAGATATTCCTGAAGATATAAATACGGAGCCACTCTGTGATCTCTATGACGAAGTTGACTTAATACCCGCATCTGATAGTGACTGTGTTCCTTGTCCTTCAGATCCTGATGCAGGCATAGGAATATTACATATTCACTGTTCAGTACCGTTCGACTTTTCTATGGAGTGGGACTTCTCTTGTGATGTAGAATCCGCTCGTTACATAAAGATAATAAATATCACTCCTGCTTACGTAGTTGTATCTGTCGACATATTTGAAGCAACAAGCATCACCGAAGTAGGAAACCCTGTCACTGTTGCTGGCGGAACTTCAGTACGTCTCGTAGAAGGAATAGACTTTCCTGAGATAACTGCAGAAGATGAAGAGGTATTCCCATACTTGAACATCTTTCAGCCAGTGGTTGGAGAAGATTCCTTAGCCAGTTTAGAAATCCATATGATTAATAGCAGCAACCCTGTCGTCCACAGTAGTGGTAGCCCATTCTACGTTGATTGTGTTGAAGCAGTACCTTGCGAGTTTGACGATAGCCTTCTCGCCACTGACAACGCATGTGTCGAACCAGTAGTAGAAGAGCCTGAAGCCATGTGTGAAATTGGGGGTCTTGAAGACCTAACCGTAGATGACGAAAACTGTGAAGAGGTTGAAGAAGTAGCCAACGTTGATAATGGAGACTCCGAAGAAGACAACTCGACCGAAAAAGAGGTAGAAGAGATCGCTGTTACAGATAAGGCTCCTGAAACCGAAGAAGAAGTTGAAGAGATCGCTATTACAGATGAGGCTCCTGAAACCGAAGAAGAACTTCCCCGAACAGGTGGCATGCATCTTTACATGGTTGTTATTGCATTAGCACTCTTGGTAGCGGGATCCCTCCTCCTCGCTAGCTCCAAGATAAGGGCAGCACACAAAGTTATTGCATAATTCCAGCTGCCGAATAAAGGGCCCGTCTCTCACTGAGAGACGGGCCCTTTCTAATTCTTTTTCCTAGACGGAAAGCCCGTCATAATCTCAAGAAAACTGTCTAATCTCTTCGTTCCAAAGATCAACACCATGCCATAGATCATCTAAAAATTTGACCTTATCTCTATCGGTGGCAGGTATTTCTGTGTGAGGTACTCGCTTTAATGTGAGATGTATCGGAGAAGTAAACGGAACGTTGGCGAAAATCTCTTGAAACGAACTGAATTTTTCAAACCCGCTATGGCCTATAAGAACAAGGTCAGCGCCTGGCGTTGCGTCAAGTAACGCTAAAATACCTCCAGTGCGTATTGGCAGGACATGTTTGAGTTTCTGAACACGGAGTAACCGATCGGTATCAGTTTTTTCTATTTCAGTAAGAGAAGCAGAGAATCTTCTCTTGGAGTAGAAGGTGCCTTCAGGAAAAATCACACACGCATCATTATCTAATCCAAGTCCAAGGGATCGTATAGCATCAATTTCCTTAGCGCTTTTGGAGGATTGTCTTGTTACAAAATAATTTGGGAGACGATGACCAAAAAGATCAAGAGAAGGTGAAAGCAACAACTCTGACTTCAAAATATGTCGAAGAACTATTTTCCCTTTAGCTTTTCCAACAAGAACGCTCGGTATACAGGCATCAAAAAAACTTCTATGTTGTGAAATGATGACCATTGGCCCAGACCGTAAAGCAGAACAGTCAGGGAAATTGATTTTCCCATTGAGAAATACACGTACACCAAAAAGCACGCCGGTCGTCCATATATATTGAATTTTTCCATGGAGTTGCTGCGACCAACGTAGATTTCGAAATAAGCCGCAGCATGTTATGAGCCATAATGTCGCAGCTGCGAGTAACCCTACGCACTCCATGAAGAGATACCAAACAATCATTGCTGTGACTCGATAAAACCGGAGAAAAGCATTCTCAGGAGAAGAAGTGAAATTGCTAAGTAGAAGACCGAAGGCGAAAAGTAAGAAAAAAAGAACAAGGATGCTTGTTAAGAGACCTACCGTGACTGGAAGCAAAACGAAGATAATGCTCCTCCGGACAAAAGAGGGCAGTCGAAGTAGTTTCATAAGTCTTTTGTAATAGTCGGCTTAGCCGAAAGCTCCGCCTTCACGCAGTTGTTGAATTTTGCTATCTTCATATCCGAGAACATCAGAGAGCACTTGATCCGTATGCTCTCCAACAGTTGGCGCCATTGACGGGACGACCTGTTCCTCCCCTATAACATTCACAGGAAGCGGAAGCTGCTCTGCTCCTAAAGCATCTACCGGCCAGAACGGTAAGCGATGTTGGAATTGAGGGTCATCGGGAGCTGTTTTCGCATCATAAACCGGAGCAATTGGAGTGTTGTGATCTTCGCTGAACGCCAACCATTCTTTACTAGTTTTTTCACTGAAAATACCTTGAAGTTCTTTTTGAAGTTCTGTGTTTCCTTTAGCATGATCTGCATATTTTGAGCCAGGCCATTTTTCAAATAAATCCATCCGGCCAACACCGTCGCAGAAATTTTTCCAAAAAGCTTGTTCTGATGCCATAAATAGAACATGTCCATCGCTAGATGCATAAATTTGGTATCTCACGCCTTCCCACATTCCAGCTAGGCCAGGTGGGCGACGTTCATAGTTATCAGATGGATTTCCAGTTACCTCATCTTCAGAACGCTCATGGGCCCGCCATGTTTCAATTCGGTACCAGTCCATATATGCCGCTGCATCGGATTGGGCGAGTTCCATTTGGCATCCCGTTCCGCTTTCTCTTGCTCGTGTAATACCTGCAAGTAAAGCAAAGGCACCGAGCATCGGCCCAACATTTATGCCCACATTTGGCATATCTCTTGGAATGCGCGTAAAACCCTCTTCATCAACAGCTGGGGTGATAAGCCCAGCCCATGTATCGTAGGCAATTCCATGGCTTGGCATATTTTGGTATGGCCCAGTCGCTCCATACCCAGATAGTGTACAAAAAACTAATTTAGGGTTGATTTCCTTTAATACTTCATAACCCAATCCAAGCTTCGATAATGTGCCCGAACGCATGGCTTCAACAACAGCATCAGCTCCACTTACTAGCTCCTTGTAGATTTCCTTGCCTTCTTCTGTCTTTAAATCAAGAGTTATGCTGCGTTTCCCTCGGTGTGTATGTAAGTGCAGCAGGGACACCCCGTTGATAATAGGCCACGTCATTTGACGGATATAGTCGCCCTGCGGTGGCTCAACTTTGATTACATCCGCGCCCAAATCGGAGAAAAATGTAGAAATCTGGCCTGGCCCTAGAAGTGAACTTTCGATTATACGTACTCCAGCGAGGAGGGGAGAGGAACTCATCTTCAAGGACTCCTTTCTAAGCAAAGTCTATTCTATGACTAGAAATAGAACTCTTACATTTCGATTTTAGTCAATTGAATTTAGGAGGTTTCATCCCCACTAGAATTATCTACGTAAGAATGGGCAGAAATGATACGACAAATTACTCCACAAGACCTTGCGTCAGTACTTGCAATAAATAATGAAGCTGTCCCTGCCGTGAACGCGCTAACTGCGAGTGAACTCAGCGACATTGTTAACATTTCAGAGAAAGCCTGGGTTGTTGATGAAGGAGATAAAATTGTAGGAGTTTTGATCGTACTTGGCCCCAGAGAATCATATGGGAGCGCAAACTACACGTGGCTTAATAGCCAATTTACGAATTTTTGTTACGTCGATCGAATTATTATCGCTACATCCGGCAAAAGAAAAGGATATGGGAAGGCTCTATATCTCGCGTTGGAGGAACATGCCGTTTCTACGGGTGTAGAAATGCTTCTTTGTGAGGTAAACGTTGAACCAGAAAATCCTCAATCCATGGCATTTCATGAATCATTAGGCTGGGTGCCATTTCAAGATCGAGAGCATGGACCAGGGAAAATCGTCCGATACTTTAAAAAATTAATCACATCTGATGTTGAGACAACGTAAGTTTGCCATGCTAGAAGGAAAGAATATAGCGGGCCTGCAAAGGGACTAACAACGATGCCAGATTCAGATAAAGAAATACCAAAAGGAACGCAAACTTCTTCATTCGGTGTGTCAAAAAGAGAAAATCATGACTCTAAAGATTTTTACAGTAGGTTTCCACCACTAAAACAGGACAAGGAATCACTTCCTGAATCTCCCAAAACAACTAATGAACTTTTTGCCGGTGACTCTAGACAAATGAATGACGTGAATGATAACTCGGTTGCTCTAGTTGTAACTTCTCCACCCTATTTCGTCGGAAAAGAATACGAACTTGAAGTAGGGGAAAATGGAACGCCAGCAAATTATGTTGAGTATCTTCAGATGCTTTCCGATGTTTTCTTTGAATGCTGGAGGGTCTTAGAACCAGGAGGGCGTATCGCAGTAAACGTGGCGAATCTTGGAAGAAAGCCTTACCGGTCACTCGCTACAGACATTATTCGGATACTACAAGACGATATTGGCTTTCTTCTTCGCGGCGAAATTATCTGGGTCAAGGCTGAAGGAGCATCGGGAAGTTGCGCATGGGGTTCATTCCAATCAGCTTCCAACCCAGTTCTACGAGATGTTACGGAAAGGGTTATTGTGGCTTCGAAACTTCGTCTAGATCGTTCATTAACAAGAAAACAACGAGAAGCTGAAGGGCTTCCATATATAGATACGATTTCTAAGGAAAATTTTATGGCATGGACACTTGATACATGGCGGATTCAGCCAGCTTCGGCAAAGAAGGTTGGTCACCCTGCGCCATTTCCAATTGAGTTACCCCGACGCCTTATTGAGTTATATACCTATCAAAATGATCTTATCCTTGATCCATTCTGTGGAGCGGGAACTACTGCACTAGCAGCTAAGGAAGTCGGGAGAAGCTATATCGGCTATGACGTAGACCCCGACTACATCAACTTAGCGAAAAAGCGACTAAGTTCTCAGTAACGAGGAATCTTACAGTTTTTTATTCAATCCACCCGACGACCCGTTGAACGAGCACATCTACAAAAGTCTGGTCGGTCCCCTCAAGGTCTGTTTCAAATGCATCCCTGCCACTTACAAGCCGGTGGGCGAGAAGTAATTTTGTGAGGCGGATATCTTCAAGCAAAGCAGAAAAAGAGTAGTCAGAAACACCGAATCCACAGAGTTCCTTGTGGTAGTGCTCTAACATTAACGTCTCTTCGTCTTTATGATCTGGTGTAAGTGCGGTTGTAATAAAGTATCCAACATCCCAACCTGGACGTCCTTTAGACAAAATCTGGTAATCAATCACAACCAAGCTACCGTCTGGCCGGTACAGGATATTATCTAGACGATAATCACCATGAAGAAGTGTCCACGGTGACTCTCCTAAAGGCTTAAGAAGATTCGGCATATCCTTCTGCGCTTGATCTAACTGATTGATTTTTTCATCTTCAATTAAGTCCCCAAACTTCGAAAGAAACTCATCCCTATTTCTTTGATAGCTGGCTTGCCATACTTTCGGAAGACGATCCATTGGCCAAATACGGGGAGAGATACCAACAGATTCTTCAGACATCCAATGTGTTGCATGAAATTTTGCTAGAGCGGTCAAAGCTACAATTGCATCATCTAATGAGCCACCCGCAATCTGACTTGGAGGTCTGGCATCAACGATGTCCTCGATCATCAGCAAGTAACGACGTAGTCGAGGATTGTTACCAGCAAGTTTCAAAAATTGGACTGTGGTCCAACTGACACTCCGAACCGGAAGATATGTAAAAAGGAAATCAATGACCTTATCGAGCCAAGGCGTCGGGTCATCATCCATAGCTGCGTAGAATAGCTTTGGCATCGGCAATCCCATTCCTCCACTTAACTTCTGATACGCGAGCACTTCGCGCTCGTAGAGCTGCATTCCTTCCCCAAGTCCTCGATTCGCTGGGATAGATGACGGGACTTTAATAATCACCGATTTAGGAAGGTCATCACGATTAGCATCCCAAGTGAGATGACAGCGATACACCTCGCCGACAAAACCAATACCGGTACCAATGATTTCAAGATCTACATCGAGGACTGCAGCACCGAATTGCTCTTGTAAACAGTCCGAAAACCAATCAGCCGTAAATTCATTTCCCGTTTGTGGGATATATGGTGCTTGTATCTTCGACATAGCCCCCCGCTAGTTCTTCAAAACAAAGACTTCCATACCAGTCCCAAAAGCACAATCTCGGCAATTTCTTACTCCAACTATTTCCATTTTGATGCATTAGATTAATGAAAGGTAGCGCTCAAAAACCATTATGAAAAAACCATCCACTACTCCTCAAACAACCCCGCCTCATATTGGCACCCTTAACGAAGGGTCGCTTCACGCATCGTTAAAACAATACATTTCCCAACCTGGCGACTCATTTGAAGTTCCCATCAACGGATTTGTAATCGATATTGTCCGAGAAAGGAACTCTAAAAAAACAACTTTGATAGAAATACAAACCAAATCATTTCTTGCCATGCGAAAGAAACTGGCTTCCCTTCTTGATGAGTACTTAGTGCATATTGTTTATCCAGTTGCAAAAGAAACGCTTCTTATCAAACCTGATAAAAAACCTAGAAAATCCCCGAAAAAATACTCCGTCATTTCAATCTTTGAAGAGCTTGTTTCTATTCCGGAATTAATCTCTCATCAGAACCTTAGTTTTGAAGTTATATCCGTTTCTTTACGAAAGACCCAAGAATATGATTCTTCATTAAGAAGAGGAAGAGGAGGGTATCGGACAGTAAATACCGAATTAACTGAAATCCATTCAACTCACCTTTTTGAAGGAATCGATGACTTTCTCCAGTTGCTGCCAAAAGAGCTTCCGAGCGTTTTCACAACTGCTGATATTGCCAATCTTGGAAATATCTCTAGACAAAGCGCTCAACAAATAGCGTATTGTTTTCGAAAAGCTGGCGCCTTTGAAGAGCTTTCTCACACCAAAGAAGGCAAACATTACAAAATTACAAACTAGAACCGTGAAGCTTTAGATCTATAAATTAAATGCTGCTGCTGCGTCAATATCAACAATATGGCTAAAAGTTCGCGTCACATATGCCTCTGCCATTGCGGCGCCACGTTCGTTTCCTGTATCGAACGAACCGATTAACGACATCCCTCCCACGGTGTAGTACAAGGCAGCTAGTTGGTAATGGCGAACCGCATCGTCCCACGAATACGAAATATTCTGGTCGTTGATGGACTCCCACCAAAGCCGTAAATACCTTTCCCAATTTTCAGCAGCTAATTCTCTTGGGACGCTAGTCCCAATAAGGTAAGCGATATCGTTTACCCCTCGTGCTTTGGAACAGAGCTGAAAGTCGATTAAAGCTACGTTTCCTGAATCATCATTGGAGAAAAACCAGTTATCAAGGCGAGTATCAGAATGGGCGAACGTATAGGGACCTGCAGCGAATGCATCCATCAGTTCTTCAAAACGGGGATCTAGCTTTTTAGCAATTTCTATACTTTCCTCTGGAACACGGTCAGCCCAGTCATTAATAAGTACAGGAAGACCAGCGCGAAAAATACCGGGGACTGCAGCCAAATACGCTGGATCATTTTGTTTTGGAAGCCAATCTAATCCTAACAATGTAGGATTTTCCCACCACTCCACATGAAATCCAGCAAGGGTAGTTATTGCAGACTCTACTTGGATGTCAGAAGCACCTATAACTTGATCACCAACTGAGAAACCTTCAGATAAATTCTCCATCAGAATTATAAAACGGCCATCGGCTGCCATTTGAGCGAAGTAACAATCCGGAATCCGCAAACTAGTTGACGGAGCGATGGACTCAAAGAAATTCAATTCACGTTCATAGATCCCCAAAGCTTGAGCAACAGCAAGATTTTCAGGTTCTATGCACGGCATCTTTACAACGATTGAACTCGGAGCTGCTACATTCTCAGCAAACGTGAGAGACAGTAGAGCGATTTCACCAAAAATTCCAGTACCTTCTCCAATGTCAGTCACTTCAATATTCGTAATTTCCGCCCCTACGAACGTTTCCGATTGTCCAAGCACTTCCGTTAGCCATTCGGCAGTTATTGAAGATGGCGCTCTTGGTATATCCATACGTAATCCAATCAGAACAGAATCTTAAAGAATATTTCTAAGTCTTCCCCCTTTAAGATGAATGAGCAAATCTATGCAGGCGTCCATTAAACCGACTCTTGCCGCCACAAGATGGTTACCCTAAAAAGGAAGAAATGAAAAGGAAAGCAATGTCTCTTGTCGACAGACTCAAAAAAGCTATAGGGCTATCACCTTTCCATGACCCACTCGTCGCTGATCTTCAGAAAGCATTATCACCTGATCGAGTCCTTGAAGATTACGAAGAACGACTACTCCACTCTAAAGATGAATCAGTTTTTGAGGGAGGGCTAGCTGGACCGGTGTGTTTCCCTCTAACGACTGAAGAAGTCCAATCCATTATGAAAATCGCCCAACGACATGACCGGGATGTTATCCCACGGGGTGCGGGAAGCGGATTAGCAGGAGGAGCTATTCCGTTGGGAGCGCCCGTTGTTGTAGCCCTGACCAAAATGAATAACATTATTGAGGTAGATATTGAGAACAGAATTGCTTGGGTAGAACCCGGGGTAATCAATCTTGAATTAAGTGACCATCTGCGTCCAATGGGATTCCATTACGCACCGGATCCTTCAAGTCAGCAAATTTGCACAATAGGAGGAAATGTAGCAAACAACTCTGGGGGGCCACATTGTTTAGCTGACGGAGTAACCGACACCCATGTTTTAGCTATAGAAGTTGTCCTCCCTGACGGCGAAGTGACGCAATTCGGAGGGTTAGATCCTGAACCAGATGGACTTGATCTAAGAGGAGCGTTTATAGGCAGCGAAGGAACGCTAGGAATAGCAACCAAAATAGCTGTCCGTTTGACAGCGAACCCAGAAGCAGTCAAAACAATTCTTATTTCATTCCCAACGATGAGAGCTGCAGCTGAAACCGTAAGCGCAGTGATTGCAGGAGGGATCGTTCCCGCAGCAATGGAAGCTATGGATCAGCGGACCATAGAAGTGATTGAAAATCATGTACCTGCTGGATACCCCAAGGATGCGGGCGCAGTATTACTTGTTGAAGTTGAAGGTCTTCCAGATGGAATTGAAATTGATGCTGAACGTATATGTGAAATAGCAGAAAAACACCAGGCAGAGGATATCCGGATCGCTCAAAATTCATGGCAAAGAGACGCACTGTGGAAAGGGAGAAAATCCGCGTTTGGGGCAAGCACGTATATTTCCCCCAATTACTATTTGCACGACACGGTAGTTCCCCGATCAGCTCTAGCTGATGTACTTGATCAAGTAAATGCAATCGCATCAGAAAATGACTTAACCATTATGAATGTTTTTCATGCAGGCGATGGAAATCTTCACCCACTGTTACTTTTTGATGCAGAGGAAGAAGGAACTCTCGAGCGGGTTCATGCCGTCGGGGCGGAGATAGTACGAATATCACTTGAGGCCGGAGGAGTGCTTTCAGGAGAACACGGAATAGGAATTGAGAAACAGCAGTTCATGAATGACTTGTTTTCAGATGAGGATTTAAATCATCAAAATAGGTTACGGTTCGCTTTTGACCCACTTTGTCGAATAAACCCTGGGAAAGTACTGCCACAGGGCCATTCCTGTGCGGATATACAAACTCTACAAAAACCTCCTGAAGGAGTGTGGGTGTAAATGGCAAGCGTAATCGATCATGCCTTGGAGGAATTCGCAGCCGAAGTAGGCCCAGTTGGACCTATTGCTATCCAAGGAGGAAAGACACGTTGGGATGCTAATGGTGTTCCGATTCCTGAAGCAAGATTACTTTCAGCGCCAACTGGAATAGTTACCTATAAACCAGAAGAGATGATCGTAACGGCTAGAGCTGGGACGACAGTCGAAGATCTCCATACACATCTAAAAGAACATGGACAACGAACCGGTCTTCCCGATAGAGGAGGAACTATCGGAGGTGCAATAGCTGTAGGAGAAAATGATCTAAATGTTCTTGGCAAAGGACGAGTCAGGGACGCTGTTCTGCAAATACGGTACATTTCAGCGGATGGAGAGATCATTTCGTCAGGAGCTCCTGTCGTAAAGAACGTAAGCGGGTTCAATCTTCATAAACTTTTAGTTGGCTCGTTTGGCACACTGGGACTAATTGCTGAAGTTACCTTGCGAACAAATCCAGTACCGGCAGAAACTATGTGGCTCACGGCAGCTATCACAGATCCGATAAAAATCTTTGACTCTCTATACAAACCAGCTGCCATACTTTGGGATGGGAGAACAATCTGGGTGCAGCTTGAAGGACATAAACCAGATGTTGAAAAACAGCAAGAAACATTGTCGCAAATTGGAAACTTTGAACAAGTTGAAAGAGGGCCAGAACTACCCCAACACCGGTGGTCGTTACCCCCAGCAGATCTATACACGATCAGTAACTACAAAACCGGCCGCTTTGTCGCTTCCATTGGAGTTGGTACCGTATGGGCTGAACATCCGCAACCATTACGAACACCTGACAGGGGGAAGCAAATTATTGAGGAACGTCTCAAACAACAGTTTGATCCCACGAACAGGTTAAATCCAGGTCGAAAAATAGGAAACTGGAACTAATACTTGAACACCCAATAGCGACTTTTAATAGATCTCACATAGCAGGATGAAAATTCTAAGAAAGTGAGTGTATTCACTCTTTGGGGTATCCTTAAAATAAGCGAACAAATCGATCAAAGGAAAAACATGGGAAGTCTCGGAACAGCCGAACTCATCATCATTCTGATTGTGCTTCTCGCACTCTTTGGAGGGAAAAAGATTCCCGGAATCGCTCGTTCTCTAGGAAGGTCACTAAATGAATTCAAAGCAGGATTACGTGACGAACCTTCATCAACCGATACTTCCGCTTCTGAAACTGAAGAACAGTCTTAAGATCCAGGGATCACATTCTTTTCTCTAAGATCCGCTATTTGTTCTTCATTAAAACCGAATTCAGATAAAACATCTTCCGTGCTTTGCCCTAAATGATCAGTAGACCAGACTGCTTCCGGCTTTGTAGTTCCCCATCTGATAGGAGGTTTTGCCATCTTCATTAGCCCAGCATCAGGATGCTCCCACTCAACAATAATTTCGTTATTCACCACTTGAGGATCTGTAAAGACATCATCCACGCTGTTTACTTGCGCAGCTGGAACTTCCTCATCATGAAGACGATCCATAATGTCATCAGTTGAGAACTCTAGAAACGCATTGTGTAACAACTCTCCTAACGCAGCATAATTGTCTGATTCAAGACGTACAGCAGGTTCGGCAAAACGAGGATCATCGACCCATTCGGGATGATTCAGTGCCCTACATAAGCCTTCAAATTCTTTATTGGTAGCGAAGAAATAGACAAGGTGGCCGTCAGCTGTCTGTTGTAATCGGTAGATCTGATAAATAAGAGCTCCCGGAGTCACATCATCTCCCCATAACGTGTGGCCCATAAAAACATCCGGCCACATCCAATAGATTGCAGCGTCAAGCATCGGTACTTCTATATGCTGGCCACTGGCCTTCCCAGATTCTCTTGCGAACAATGCTGCACTAATTGCGTTTGCGGCAGTAAGAGCGGTTGTTTTATCGCAGACAATAGTCCGGACCAAGTCAGGGATAGGCACATCCTGACTCTGCTGGATTGAGACTACGCCAGAGATCGACTGGATAATAGGGTCATATACTCGCCAATCTCGATAAGGGCCATCAGGTCCAAAGCCAGAAATTGAAACATAAATAAGATCGGGATTTAAGTTGAGCATCTCATCTGGCCCTATTCCCATCCGCTCAACTGCTCCAGGTCGAAAGTTTTGAACAAGAACATCTGCGGTTGCAGCGATTTCTTTAAAAACTGCAAGCCCTTCTTCTTGTGAAAGATCAAGAGCCACTGACCGTTTTCCGCGATTAGCTGAAGCAAAGATAGCTGAGATATCTCCAACCCGATACCCTCCAATTCTCGTTATATCTCCAATCTCTAACGGTTCGATCTTAATTACGTCAGCACCGAGGTCCGCCAGAACCTGACAGGCCATAGGGCCAGAAATTACAGCTGAGACATCGATAATCTTTATACCCTCTAATGGTCCAGCCACATGACCTCCTTTTTATATCACTTCTATAAGCGTGACCCTACAAGGAGATAGCTGACGAAACCAGCCCAACACTATTTCTGCACTAGCTTATGTCAGAAAGAAAGTCCTGAATAGCTTGTGCGACAGCTTGCGGATTTTTACGGTGTACTGAATGTCCAGCTTCTGGAACGACGACCGATGACCTGACATCTAAGTACTTTTCAAAAACTGCCATTGATGCGGCAAATCTTTTATCTTTCTCCCCAACGATCACTAATACTGGGCTAGTTATTTCTCCGAGAGAGTCAATAACCCAGGAATCAATGTGAAGAGCTGCTTCTTCACTGCCTTCAGGGATATCCATTTTTTTGGCCGAAGCTCGAACAGAATCATTCCATTGATTCCGAGTCTCTTCCTTCCTAAATCCTGGCCCCGCAGCGATCAACACCAATGCTTTGACACGGTCGGGGTGTTGAAGGCAAAAAGCTAAAGAAAGGTATCCGCCAAGAGAATGTCCGACTAAAACAACCTCCTCATCAGCCATATCAACAATTCTTTCCAAATCACCTAATGTGTGGGCTCTGGTGTAGTTCCCTGAAGGGGGAGCATCTGACTTACCATGTCCACGAATACTCCAAGCGATATTTCTGACGTCGTTACCTAAAGACTCAATGACGCCATTCCAAGCTGAGCGATCATCCGCCCATCCATGCGTATAGATGACAGGCATTCCTTTACCCGTTACCTCAGTATCCAAATTTATTTGATGGCTGTTCATACGAATCTCACTAGAGGATCTTTAATCCTGTTTTTTCTATAGGTTTCGAGCGTTATTGTATCTCGATGTAGTCGCTTGGGTTGATCTCTCGAGTCTGTTCCCAGTATTCCAGAAGGGAAAAAGGCCAATTCTGGGTTACCTTCCCATTAGGATTTTTGTACCAGCTATTCACGGATGATGCGCCCCAAGCCATTTGTGAGTTCCCATCGTCTATTCGTAAGTTGTATTCATCATGAATCTCTTTTTTTACGTCTAGCGCCCTAATGTCGTGTTTGAGCAAGTGGCGGATATAGCGCGTAATGTAATGCGCTTCACATTCTGAGAAATAGATTATGCTGCCATTAATTACGATGTTTGTATTCGGGCCGTACATAAAAAATAGATTTGGAAAATTTGGGCTAACAATGCCGAGGTATGCCTGCGCAATGCCGTCCCACTGTTCATGAAGGTCAATTCCTTCCCTCCCTACTATTTTCATCGGTGTCAGAAATTCTGATGCTTTAAATCCGGTTCCATAAATAATGACGTCTGCCTCATGCAAAGTCCCATCTTCAGTGAGTACACCATCCTCAGTGATTTCAGCTATCGGATTCGTACACAATTCAACATCAGGCTGTTTTAAGGTAGTTGCCCATAAGCCATCGTCAATAACGAATCTTTTCGCCCCCATTGTGTATCTAGGGGTTACTTTCTCGAGAAGGTCTGGCCGGTCTTTGAATTCGCTTTCCAAATATAACCTCAACATGAAACCTAATTCATGATTGCTTGCACTAACAGAATTATCTTCGCTTCCATCCCATTCGGGATCTACTTCTAAGCGGGGGAGAAGTCCCTCGTGACTTCTCCAGAATAGGTGCAATCGGAACCAATTGTTATAAAAGGGAATGTGGTCAAAACACCAAAGCAGACTCTGGGGGAGTTCCTTCTGATACTGCGGTCTCGGCATTAGCCAATTAGGGGTCCGCTGAAATATTGTGGTCGATGTTGCCTCTCTAGCGACATGAGGAATGAACTGGATAGCGCTGCAACCAGTACCAATGACTGCAACTCTTTTTCCTTTAATCTTTTCTTCATGATTCCATCGAGCAGAGTGCCAAGAAGGCCCCTTGAAGGAATCTCTACCAGATATCTCGGGGAACGCTGGGCGGTTGAGTTGGCCTACGGCGCTGATAATGCTTTGACAATGAAAGGTCTCTTCAATGTTCCCAGATGACAGTTCTAAAGCCCATTCTCCTGAGGTTTCATCCCACACAGCAGATGAAACCTCAGTTGAAAAACGAATATTTTTTCGGATATCAAAATGATCTGCGCACTCATTGAAGTATTGGAGAAGAATCTCTTGAGTTGAATGAAACTGTGGCCAGTCATGTTTTTGCATAAATGAATAGCAGTAGACATGGTTGGAGACATCAACGCGACAACCTGGATATGTATTCTCTAACCAAGTTCCTCCGATGTCAGGATTTTTTTCAAAAATGACAAAGTTTACTCCTGATTGCTTGAGTCTGTATGCGGCAAGAATCCCAGACATGCCGGCCCCAATAATGGCCACTGTGAAGTCTCGTTCTTTGGCGTAGTTTTCTTTGGTCCAATCTGGAGCTCTTAGGTCTCGATTATCTGGGGCGAGTTCTTCTCGAAGCATTTCAAGATATGACCCATCAAGTTGAGTTCCACATGCCCAAGACATAATCGTACAAAGGTCTTCGTCAGTAAAGCTAGAGTCTCTCGTCTCTCCGTCGCGAAGACGCTTAATCCCCTCCAGTGCAATCGCTCTGCATTGTTCTTGTTCGTGAGCATTCCACCCACCTTGTTCTTCAAGTGACTTACTGGGATCCAACCAGAGATTTTCACTTAATAAGGTGAGGTCACCTAGTGCATAGGCAAGAGCGGGAAGGAGCGGAGGAAGTTCCGTCCCAGATGCGGCAAGAATGGCTGCGATTTCGTCGTCGGTTTCAAGAATCTTTGAAATTTTTTGGTTGAAT
>PBIQ01000036.1 GCA_002720485.1 Acidimicrobiaceae bacterium | reverse complement strand
TTTTTGAATAGTGACACAAATAGTGGTACCAACAATCCAATCCGATTCTTCAATAGTTGCTCCTCAAGAAGGATCGGTTCAGATGTTCAACTCGTCCCAGTTTTTCTTTCACAGATACTGAATCTACTTTGATTGCCTGAGAGATGCTTGGCACCTTAGAAATGCTTCCAGTTGGTTTTTCTTTTGGAAGGGGGAGTGGTCGCAACGGTGTCACTGGAGGAAGCCGGAGGGGGCGATCCTTAAACTTCAGATCGATAATGTCTCCCTTATTGTCTTTCACTGAAAGGATCCGACCAGATTCGTTCTCACCGGAACGAACAAGATTTGGAAGCCAGTCAGGATGTGGAGCCAGAAGATTTGCCATACAGTGAGGGCAACCCGGAATCACCATATCTACATGATGATCATGGTTGAGTTTCTCATTTATTGAAATTGCAGAATGATCTACCTTTATTGGCTTTGGATTTTCTGCACGTATTACTTCTATTGCAGGACGTTCATTAACTGGAAGCGGATCTATTTTTTTCGCTGGTATGGCATCGCCAATACCAGCTACTCCAACAGAAGTTGCCATAACGAATGAAGCAACTGCCTTAGTTAAAGGAACGACTGCTATTCCTAATGCACTCATATTTTTTCCCTTATTCAAATACGGTGCTATTTGCACCGTCAAAGAGGTAATCGTCGAGACAACTACTTTTGTTACAAGAATTAGAGAATTTTTCTAAAATATTCCTTAAGTACTTATCTTTTCGATAGATAACTACTAAAGAATCTTGAAAACGATTTGAATCAGGAGGTCGACTTTCCTGTCTTATTTCGGTGTCCCCGCTACCTTAGAAAGTGCAATCCTTTCACTTATGTGCAATAGGTAATGAGGAATTAGAAACGTAGGGAGCTGATGAGCATGACTCGTCCATCATCAGGAGATATTGTTGCAGGGATCTCTGTAGCTCTCCTCGCCCTGCCGCAAGGATTAGCATATGCTGAATTAGCAGGACTACCAGCAGAATATGGCTTATATGCTGCCGCATTACCCTGTTTGCTAGCCGCTCTATTCGCTTCCTCTCCCTATTTACAAACAGGGCCTGTTGCTGTCACTGCTCTATTAACATTTGGTGCCCTGCAAGGAATAGCAGAACCTCAGACATCAGAATACGTTGAGCTTGCTGCTCTACTAGCCCTTCTTGTTGGTTTGATCCGATTAGGTTTTGGGATTTTACGCCTTGGGAAATTAGCTAACCTATTAACCGACCCCCTTATCTTAGGTTTTACTTCTGGAGCGGCGATTCTAATTATCTTTTCCCAGCTTCCAAAAGCACTTGGTGTCGAAACCCAAAATGGAGGTGTAATCCGAAATGGAATTCATGCACTTGTACATCCAACACAATGGCATGGTTTGGCGATCCTCTTTTCCATCGGAACGATTTTCCTCATGTTTGGAGGACGCCGATTGCATCGACTCTTTCCTGGTGTGCTCCTCTCGGTAGTTATTGGCATTCTTATTAGCTGGACCTCAAGCTATTCAGGCTCAGTAGTTGGCGAACTTCAGGGTGGGTTTATATCTTTCGATTTTAATTTTGCATGGGCGTCACTCCCAGAACTTATAATTCCCGCTTTTATAATTGCAATTGTGGGTTTCGCAGAACCAGCAGCAATAGCTCGGACCTTTGCCGCTGAGGAAGAAACTATTTGGGACCCGAATAAGGAAATGGTAAGTCAAGGGATTGCAAATCTTGCTTCGGCTATTACACAAGCTTTTCCTGTAGGAGGTTCATTTGGTCGAAGCGCGTTAAATCGCTTTGCAGGGGCGACATCTACATGGGCAGGAGCAATAACTGGTGCATTTGTCCTTGTAGCTCTTCCATTTACATTCCTATTAGAGCATCTCCCAAGTTCAATTCTTGGGGCAACCGTTATTGGAGCAGTAATTCGGCTAATTAAGCCGAAAGACTTACTTAAATTAATTCGAAGCAATTTTGGAGATGCAGTTGTAGGGGTAGGAACCCTAGTAGCAACACTTGCAACTTCACCACAAATCGAAAGAGGAATTCTAATCGGTTTGGTTTTCAGCCTTATAAATTATCTGGTTAAGACAAGAGACAACAGTAATAGTTAAGCCAAAAAAAATGTTGGGCCAGTAGTTTCCCACTAGCCCAACATTGTGGTCGGGACCGGCGTCGATCCGGTGACCTACCGCTTTTCAGGCGGCCGCTCTGCCAACTGAGCTCCCCGACCCCACACAGAATCCCTCTTCTTCGAAGAAGGAAAGTGTGGCGGTCCCGACGGGATTTGAACCCGCGACCTCCGCCTTGACAGGGCGGCGTGCACTCCAAACTGCACCACGGGACCTGATTCACAGCATCTAAAGATACTGTTCGCTCCTATTTAAGTAGCGATTGGTTCATAGGAACCAAGAGGTCACTCTACGCTATTGTGCGGCATTCACCAAAGACAATTGGTAATTACCGTATTTTTTTGTACCCCGTACGGGATTTGAACCCGTGTTACCGGCGTGAAAGGCCGGCGTCCTAGGCCGCTGGACGAACGGGGCAGGGTCACCCACAAGGGGGTTCCGTCACGATAGCAAATTGTGGGTTAGATCGCATAAATAATATGGAAGATTATAAAAAGGTGAGCGAACTAGGGATTAATAGAATCGATGATAATCGAGAGGGTCTCTCCTAAGAGATGAAAAATGAGCCATAAGTTATGATCAGGGTGATCTTCGCTGGCTTGAGGTGAATTTTCAGACTCTTCGTCGTCTATTTCTAGCCGAGCCGCTAAAACCAATCGAAGAATATTAATACCTTGCATGATCTCGATGAGAAGCTTCTCGGAGACTTCACTATAGGTAGAAATCTCTGCGAGTAATTTTAAGGAAGATAGGTGAGATTGGCGAAGATCATCATGGGTTAGCGATTCGTATTCTGCGTTAGCTGAAGTATCACTTTGGTATGCAACTGGAAATAGCCGGCTAGTTAAATGGTTGTTCCCATCTGAGATAATAGCCTGCAGTTCTTCAGCTAGATTATGGAAAATCTGAATTTGCCAATCAGGAATATCAATTTTGAATAATCCATTGTCTATTGGTGTAATTACCATCAGTTTCAATCCTGTTGGAGTGTCGCCCATAAGCCATGCTTATGGAGAAGAAAAACATCAAATTCCGCTTTTTCTCGTGAGCCTGTAGATACGACAGCGCGACCGTTATTGTGGACTTCAAGCATTAACTTGTTTGCCTTTTCTTTTGAATATCCGAATAGTTTTTGAAAAACAAAAGAAACATAACTCATGAGATTTATTGGATCATTCCAAACAATCACTACCCATGGATTCTGTATATCTATAGACTTAGTCGTTTCTACATCAGGTGAAATAGTTGAAGTACCGAGAGTGTCTCCTCTTGTTGTTGTTTCTCGGTTCATCACTTACCTCTTCTTTTCTTTTGTGACAACATAGGACAAAGAGCAACGAGTTTAAATTTAGAGCTTAATCCTTAAGTTCATCTAGAGGTAGGGAAGATATGGAGATGTCATGGGAAACACCGGACTTCTAGTTATCGCCATTGTGGCAGGTCTGTTTCTCCTCGTTGGAATTTATGACCTATTTCAAGTTAGACATGCCATATTAAGGAATTTCCCAATAATAGGTCATTTAAGGTATTTCCTAGAAAAGATCGGTCCTGAACTTCGACAGTACATTGTTGCTGATAATGACGAAGAGCGTCCGTTTAATAGAGACCAGAGAAGATGGGTTTATGCGACCGCAAAAAAAGAGAATCCGTACTTTGGGTTTGGAACAGATAATGATGTTGACCTTCCTGGAAGCGTCATCATCAAACACTCCACCTTTCCCGCAGAGTCCCGCCCCGCTGAGGATATTCTCCCTTCTCCAAAGATATTAGGATCTTGGGGGAATCGACCTAAGGCCTTTCGCCCTAATTCTCTTGTCAACATTGCTGGAATGAGCTTTGGTTCTCTTTCAGGGCCAGCTATCGAGGCATTGAATAAAGGTTCTCTTCTGGCGGGATGCCTACATAACACTGGTGAAGGAGGAATCTCAACGTATCACCGACATGGTGGTGATCTGGTCTACCAAATTGGAACTGGGTTGTTCGGTAGTCGAGACTCGATAGGAAATTTTTCTATGGATGCCTTGCTTGAAACTATCTCTGCGACACCAGTGAAAGCTATAGAAGTCAAGTTAAGTCAAGGGGCTAAACCTGGTATTGGGGGAGTTCTCCCAGCAAAGAAAGTAACTAGTGAGATCGCTGCAACTCGAGGAATTCCTAAAGGGGTAATGGTGCAGAGTCCTTCAAAGCACACCAGTTTCGATGACGTCAATGGCCTCATAGAGTTTGTTGAGTTGATTGCATGTGAGACAGGGCTTCCAGTGGGCATTAAAGCTGCTGTTGGCCAGATTAATTTTTGGGTTGACCTCGCCGATCGAATGCAAGCAACTCGGAAAGGGCCTGATTTCATTGCTATCGATGGAGGAGAAGGAGGAACTGGTGCGGCTCCTTTAGTGTTTTCCGATAGTGTTGCCTACCCATTCCGGATTGGCTTCGCAAAGGTTTTTGATATCTTCTACACACGCGGCCTTCACACCGAGATTACTTTTGTTGGGTCTGGGAAACTTGGTTATCCAGATACCGCGCTGGCAGCATTCGCTCTCGGTTGTGACATGGTTAATGTAGGTCGGGAAGCCATGATGGCTATTGGATGTATTCAAGCTCAACGTTGCCATACAGGTCATTGTCCCACTGGAGTCGCTACACAATCCTCGTGGCTTTCAAGAGGATTAGACCCAACTGATAAAAGTGTCCGAGTTATGAACTATGTTCACGCTTTACAAAGCGAAATTCTTCGTCTCTGTCATTCTATCGGGGTCACGCATCCGGCTTTAATTCCTGAATCAGCCGTGGAAATTGTCAATCAGGAGGGGTCGGCTGTTTCACTACTAAATTACTACGGCCTTTCATCAATTGATCAGAGGCTTCGAGAGTCTGATTTAGAGTATCTTCACAGTATTTAGGTCGTTAATTGCTTTGTATTTGGTTCTATGGGAAGTCGAAAGGCTAGGTATAGTCTCAGGGTCATGATCCATACGGCCACCGCACCAGCAATATGGAAACCCACAAGAAGTGCTGGCACGTCTGTGAAGTACTGTGTGTAGCCTATTGCTCCCTGAAGGACTGTAACTGTAAGTAAATTCTGAGCTTGAGAAAAGACATACTTGGTTTTTGCTGATTGGCTAATTCGAAAAACCACATATGTCATTACTACAAGAAATATGATCATGGTTATGGCATGAATTCTCGCTACGTCTGGGACATCAAACGGAAGCCGCTTGACTTCAAAACTTTCTGAATCTAAACGGGGTGCACCGGCTTGCAAATTTTCTAGAGCTTCTTTTGTTTGTGTTGTTTCTGCCCCACTATGTGGTCCACTTCCAGTCACTAATGTTCCTGTAACTAAGACTCCTGATCCAAGCAGAACAAGTAATGAAGATAGAGAACGCAGAGGCGTCCGTATGGGTTGAGGGAGGGCACTGGCAGAGAATTTCGCTCGATGATGTAATTCAACAGCATTCCAAACAAGGACCATGGAGATAAGAAAATGAGTGATGACAAGACTAGGTGGAAGGTGCTCTCGAACAACTAACGCTCCCACAAGTATTTGGATAATCACGCCGGCAACTAAGCCCAGAGACCACCACGTCAGGTCTTTGCGTCGTGGCTCTCTAAATATAGAACCCAGAACAGCGAGTATTACTGCTAAAGAGACGATTCCCGTGATCACCCGATTTACAAATTCAACCATTGCATGCAGGTCATCTATTTCCGCTACAAGCTGGTCATCTTCGCATGTGGGCCAGTCGGAACACCCTAGGCCGGATCCGGTCAGTCGAACTGCTGCCCCAGTAACGATAATTAAAGATAGAAGCAGTACTGAGAGATAGGTTATTCGCTGGTATTTCGCAGGCGTTAAACGAAATTTATCGAACATATTCATAGTCCACCACAGAGTTTTCGCTTCGACACTTCAACAGCTGATTATTTTCCTACGATTTTTAATTCGGTAATTTCCACTTTTTCATATGAAACTATTTGAAGTTTGGTGCTACCTCTACTTACGCTCTAGCCTCACACTTGTGGGTGTAACTTCTCTGCCGAAAGCTTCAATAGGGGAAAAAGTCAAGGGCTTCATTACTCTTATGAAACTTCGCGTTGTCGAGTTGCTTCTCGTGACAACCGTCCCAACGATGATTGTTGCCGACGAGGGCTTACCTTCGATACTTCTTATTTTAGCTACCTTGCTCGGAGGCACACTTTCTGCGGGCGGTGCTAACGCTATCAATATGTACATTGATCGCGATATTGACCCTCTAATGGAAAGAACAAAGAACAGGCCACTTGTTACCGGGGTTCTAAGTCCAAGAGAAGCGCTAACCTTTGCTATCTCTATTGAGGCTCTTGCATTTCTCTGGTTATGGCTCACTGTGAATCTTCTGAGTGCCTTTTTAGCTGTCGGCGCTTGCCTCTTCTATGTCTTCATTTATAGTTTGTGGCTTAAGAGAACCTCGACAAGCAATATCGTAATCGGCGGGGCGGCCGGTGCTGCTCCAGTTCTGATTGGCTGGACCGCAGTTGAGAATTCTTTAGATTGGCCTCCATTTATCCTTTTCGCCCTTATTTTTCTATGGACCCCTCCTCACTTCTGGGCTCTTGCGATTCGCTATAGGAAAGACTACCACTCTGCAAAAATTCCTATGCTTCCTGTGATAGCAGGACCAGAATTTACTGGCACCAAAATGGTCCTATATTCCCTGGAAGTATGGGCCATTTCTATCATCTTCGCTCCGGTAGCAGGAATGGGCGCCATTTATCTCTGTGGTGCGCTAATACTCGGAGCCGTATTTGTCTATCTTTCCTTACAAGTTCGTCGCCATAAAACCGAACAATCAGCAATGCGGCTTTTTGGGTTTTCTATCACATACCTGACCCTTCTTTTCCTGATCATTGCTATCGATGAATTAGTAAGAAGTGGTTTCTAACTCAAAAGATAAAAATTAACAAAAAATTGATTATCTGAATGTCTCCGTAGAGTTCGGCTAGTGTGCCCTCAGACGGCTACGATCATTACAGAATCCATTCCTTAATGGACAGGATTGTCTAGCATGTTATGTGCTGACTTTTGGAGCTTCTCCTTGTCAGTATTAACAATGAAAAAAAAAGAAAAACTGTGACTGAAAATCAAACGGAAACTGGCTCAAACGCAGCTGAATCAGCGTCTGGCTCACTAGATATTGGTGGGCTTGCGGGAGTATTTGGAACAAGCGATCACAAAAATATCGGCCGTTTATATATCTTCTTTGGTTTATCAGGAGGGTTGCTGGCTCTTATTCTCAATATCCTTGTGAGATTTGAACGGATCAATATCGGATCTGTGGGCGTTCTAGATTTCGGATCATCAAATCAATTCTTCCAAACATGGAGCTTGTCCCGAACTACTTTGCTGTTCTTTTGTGTGTTGCCACTCCTTATAGGTTTGGCAAGCTATATCGTTCCTCTTCAGGTTGGAGCGCCTTCTCTTTCTTTCCCTCGCGCCGCCGCCTTAGCTTTTTGGGCATGGGCCATTGGAATCATGATTCATGTGGTTACTGTCTTTGCTGATGGAGGTTTAGGAGAACCAGATCCAATGTCGCAGTTTGCCCAAGGAATGGATCCAGAAGCCACAGAGCTCTCCATGCTTTCGATAGCTATGGTCGTTTTTGCTTTACTACTTGGAACCGTTTGTGTCCTAGCGACAATCATCTCTCAACGGCCTCAAGGAATGACATTATTTGAACTCCCATTGTTCAGCTGGTCGATGCTTATCGCTGGGGGTATCTGGGTTCTGGCATTACCAGTGTGGCTATCAAATCTCGCTGTTTCTTGGGTTGATTTCCAAGGAGCAGATGCTCTCCGGTACGGAGCCGTCGAGAACATATGGGAACAGCTTTCCTGGCTATGGTCCCAACCTATGATTTTCGCCTTTGCAATTCCTGTACTCGGAATAGCTGGAGATGTCCTCCCCGTTTCGCTAGGAGTTCCCCAACGCAAATACAGGGTTCAGCAGATTGCGATAGGGGCTATGGGAGCATTGTCGTTCGGAGCTTTTGCCCAGCCATTCTTCAATCCTGATGTAGCCAACCAGGCAGTATTTGTTGTAATGGGGATACTTATTGTTCTACCTATTCTGGTATTTCTCGGTGGACTAGTAGATACATCATTGAGAGGTAATCTCTCGATATCCGCTCATCTGATTCTTTCAGTGGTTGGAGTCCTCGCCCTACTTGTGGCGGCTGTAGCTTCTGCATTCCATGTTTCTGGACCAGCGGTAGGCGGTATTCAAGAAATTAATGACAGTTGGTTGGACGGTTTAGTCTCGTGGCTACGAGATGTACAAGGAACTGTACTAGCAACAGCTGTGATGGAACACGTCCTCATAGCTTCCGTCATTGGAATTATCGCTGGGCTTTACTACTGGTCGCCCAAAATATTTGGATATCAGTTGAACCGCAATGTCGGAATTCTCTCTGCCTTGACACTCCTAGGGGGTCTTGCACTATCTGGAGGGAGCAACATCATAAATGGGATTCTCGACGAAGGTGACGAAGTGTACCATCCATCAGCATATGAAGGGGTTTGGGATACTAATGCAGTTGAATTCTTCAATACTGTTGGTGCGATAGGAAGTCTTCTACTCCTAGCGGGTATAGGGGTTGTCATACTTGACTTAACAATTTCCGTGATCCTAAGAAAGGGCAATGACGAGAATGCAAAAGACCCATGGGGTGGACATACCTTGGAATGGGCAACAGATTCTCCCCCTCCAACAGGAAACTTCACTGATGCCCCAGTAGTTGATAATGAACGACCTCTATTGTTTCCTGCCGCAACTGGAGGAGATGAACAATGAATATGGCTACAACTAACCTCCCAGCTGCACCACCAGCAAGATCCAGAAACCTTCTAGTCTCAGTAGGATTTGGTATAGCAGCAGTTCTGATGTACTTCGGCGGGCTTTTTGGCGTCTACCTACGTGAACGATCACAAGTCCGATCTGTCGGAGGATCATGGATACCCGATAAGGCACACATCGAATTAACTCCTCCAGGGATGATCATATGGACATTGCTAATCTCCGTAGCCGTTATGCAGTGGGCCGTCTACTCAATCAAACGTGACGACCGCCAGCACGCCCTTTTAGCTGTAGGCACTACGCTCGCGATGGGAGCAATGGTCCTAGTCCAGCATGGGTGGCAGTTGTCTCAAATGAACTTAGTAGCTGACGAAGGGCCTACCACTGCAGCGACTTTGATCTACACCATAGTTGGAAGCTATATGGTTGCATTTATAATCGGCATGATCTTCGTAGCCCTTATGGGATTCCGAGCCCTCGCCGGACAATATAGTAGCCGCCAGACAGACGGCATCGTTGCTGCGTCTCTATATTGGTATTCTTTAGTGTTCATATATTTCATTATTTGGATAGCCGTCTTTATAGCGAAATGAGCGTCACGTGATAGTAGGTACTTTCTAATGTTTTCTCCAGGATTCCGAATCTTCATGGGATTTGCTGGTTTCGGCCTTGTCGCTGCTTTCTTTTATGGCGTAGTGAGCGGCGATGGTGGAGGAGCAGACTATCTAGGGTTCCTTGATGCCGAAAGCTGGACAGGAGCAGTAAGCCTCGGATGGAAAGGTGGCATAGGTGACCATGTTGGCTACATCATCCTAGTGATGCTATTTGTCTGTTCCGCTTGGCTGGCTATTATGCTTACAGCTTTCCGTGATGCTGACCCCGAAGCTGTGGCAGAACTCAATGGAGGTGAACTCCCGCCGGCTCAAGGACCAGTGAGTTATAACTTTTGGCCTGTAATCGGAGCATTCGGATTTGGCACTCTACTCATAGGGCTTGTTACTCATACAGCTATATTCGTCGTAGGGCTACTCATCATTATTGCAACCACGTTCGAGCTTATGATGAGCGCATGGGCAGATAGGGCAACAAGTGACCCAATAGCAAATGCTGAACTTCGAAACCAGATCATGAAACCGATAGAGGTTCCAGTACTAGGAACTATAGGAATAGCTGTCGCAGTTCTTTGCTTCTCCAGAATTTTCTTAACTGTCTCAAAATCATGGGCGATTTGGATAGCTGTGATCCTTTCAGCAGTTGTTTTTCTCGGCGCATTAGCCTTTGCCCTGGCTGAAAAAGTAAACCGAAATCTTGTAGCGGGTGTCCTAGCTTTCGGGGCAATCGCATTGCTTACGACCGGTATAGTCTCAGCAACCGTAGGGGAGCGCGATATTTCTCACCATCATGTTGGAGAACACAGTGATGACCATGGTGGAGGACACAGTGATGACCATGGTGGAGGACACAGTGATGACCATGGTGGAGAAGGACACGGCAAATGATGAAGACTAGAGATAATTACGACCTCGCCGGCCTTAGAGAATCTACTGGTCATGAAATGGGTCTAAAACGGAATCATCGTTGGATTGTTATGCTTCTTGCTGTCATTGCTGTTTTGTTTATAACCGGATGTGCAAGCAATGCTCCACTGGACACCCTTGACCCTGCAGGGCGGAAATCAAACGATATCAATAACCTCATCAATCCGATCTTCGTTATAGCAGGAGTTGTCTTTGTCATTATTCAAGGAGCCGTTCTCTACCTCGGATGGAAATTCAAAGTGCGTGAACCCAAAGAAGGCGAAGAGTCCTTTGATGGTGGATACCCAGATGAAGAATTCCCGGAACAAGTCCACGGTCACTTCGCTGCAGAAATTGGCTGGACGATTGGGCCAACCATCCTTATGGCAGCAATAGCAATATTCAGTGTAGGAGCTCTACTTAACCTTGATGACGTTGATGCAGCCCCTGACGAAGCCGTATATCCAGAAATGGAAGTGCTTGTTGTCGGACAGCAGTGGTGGTGGGAATTCCAGTACTACCTTGATGGTGTTGATGGGGCAGAACAACCAGATTTCGTTACTGCAAATGAAATCGTTATCCCTGTTGGACAAGATATAAGGATTCACACTACCTCCCGGGACGTTCTTCACAGTTTTTGGATTCCACGCCTAAACGGAAAGAAAGACTCTGTTCCTGGAAGAACATCTCCATGGGTACTCCAATCAAATGAAATTGGGAGATTTGCAGGTCAATGTACCGAGTTTTGCGGTTTAAGCCATGCTTACATGCGCATGTATGCTGTATCTCTCACTCAGGAAGATTTCCAGACGTGGACGGATAATCAAATGCGAACCCGGGAACCTCTCCAAGAAGGTGATGAAAACTATGAAGGTGAGCAAGTGTTCCTTTTAAATTGCGCACGATGCCATGTTATTAATGGTGTTACTTCGCGAGATATTTCCGGAAGTGTCGAATTAGATACTATGGCTCTGTACGGAAATATAGAAGAGTACAGAAATCACGCCGATGGGACGCTTTCACAAGGAAAATACACCGGACCTGAGAACTTAACGGCAGGAGCGGCTCCGAATCTCACCCACTTTGCTACAAGAAGTAGCTATGCGGGTTCATTCTTCCAGCTGTACCCTGATGCACAAGAGATGGCCGATGCTGGAAACTACCTTGAGCTTGCAGGAAGTGACTATGCAAGGGGAACACTCGAAGCGTGGTTGCGGAATTCTCCGAAAGAAAAACCTAACGCTCAGCCTGAACAGGCTAGAGGTATGCCTAACTTGAATTTGAGTGAGGCAGACATTGATTTACTCGTCGACTATCTAATTTCACTGGATTAACTATGAAAAATATTTGGAAGAAAAAAGGGAGTTCCTATGGCAGTTGTTGAAGAAGAACAAGCTCCACTGGAATTAGAATCAGGCGAAGATCAGATTACTGAACGTCCCCTCGGTGCTTTCACAAGGCCCGGCGGTGGCGGCGGCTGGCGGAGCTGGCTATTTACCGTTGACCATAAGAAAATCGGCATTATGTATGGAGCGGCTGGCCTGCTTTTCTTCATCATTGGCGGTATTTACGCTCTGTTCATGAGGTTGCAGCTTGCTCGTCCCAACAATTCCATTCTTTCAGCGGAAACTTACAATCAAGTTTTCACGATGCATGGAGTAGTGATGATCTTCCTAGCTGCGATTCCCCTAGGTGCAGCATTTTCTAACTATCTTATTCCTCTCCAAATAGGAGCTCGAGATGTTGCATTCCCAAGATTGAATGCTTTTAGCTTCTGGGTTTTCCTAGGCGGAGGACTTTTCCTTCTCACCTCCATGTTTATTGGAGGATGGTGGGAGAACGCACCGGATGGTGGATGGTTCGCCTACTCCCCAAATACAGGAGTGCTCTTTTCCCCAAGTAAAGGCATAGATTTTTTCGCACTCGGACTTCAAATAACGGGTATAGCTTCCCTCGTTGGCGCTATTAACCTAATCGTGACTGTGCTCAACATGCGGTCGCCTGGAATGACGTTAATGAAGATGCCAGTGCTTACTTGGATGCTGTTCATCGTGCAGCTGCTTCTTCTATTCGCAATGCCTGTTATTTCTGTGGCTCTATTTCTTCTCACATTTGATCGACTGTTCGATGCGAACTTCTTCAATGTGGCTCAAGGGGCTGACCCATTACTTTGGCAGCACCTGTTCTGGATTTTCGGCCATCCAGAGGTGTATATCCTTATTCTTCCAAGCTTCGGTGTTATTTCAGAAATCATCCCAACATTCAGTAGGAAACCAATATTTGGATACCCGTTTATGATCTTCTCAGGAATAGCTATTGGATTTATGGGTTGGGGAGTATGGGCACACCATATGTTTGCTTCAGGAATCGGACCTGTTGCTGTAGCAGCATTCTCAGTTTCAACAATGTTTATTGCCGTCCCGACTGGCGTAAAGATATTAAATTGGCTTGCAACTATGTGGGGTGGACGAATACGTTTTACAACCCCAATGCTGTATGCGACATCAGTCGTAGCTATGTTCACCATCGGTGGTCTTTCGGGTGTCACTCACTCTCTAGCTGCTGCTGACACGCAACAGACTGACACCTATTACATCGTGGCGCATTTTCACTATGTTATTTTCGGTGGGATTATTCTTGGATTCTTTGGCGGATTTTATTTCTGGTGGCCAAAAATGTTCGGATATTTCTTATCGGAGAAGATAGGGAAATCGAGCTTTTGGGTTATGGTCATCGGTTTTAACCTAACCTTCGGGCCTATGCATATTCTTGGGTTGCAGGGAATGAGCCGTCGAATTCAAACCTATTCAGAAGGTCAGGGCTTTGATCTGTGGAATCTTGTAGCAACAATTGGTGCTTTCTTAATTGCAGTCGCGACCGCTATGTTCATTGCGAATGTCTTTATAAGCTGGCGTGCTCACCGAGCAGGAAAGACCCCTGCACCGGGACCCGATCCATGGGACGCACGATCCCTTGAATGGATGACTGCTTCGCCAGTACCAGAGCACAACTTTGATGAAACTATTGAAGTTGAACGCCAAGATGAGTTCTGGCATAGAAAGTGGGGTAAAGACGAAACGGGTCGTGTAGTTAGAAGAGCAACAGCAGAAGAGGTTGCCCATGACGGTAGTAACACGAACGTACACCTCCCCTCGCCATCTTATTGGCCTATCGTCGCAGCTCTAGGACTACCGATTATTGGTTATGGACTTATCTACAATTTATGGCTATGTGTAGTTGGAGGCCTGTTTGTTCTCGGCGGGTTATACGGCTGGGTCTTTGAACCCGTCGATGATCCAAATGCTGATGGGCATCATGACCATGAAGCTCATGGAACCTCGGAAGAAACAGGAGCTGAAGAAGTAGATGGAAATAGTTCTGAGGAGGTTTCCGTTGACTGAAACAGCAACTACCGAAACATCTAACGATCACAGCGAAGATCACGTTTCCACGCTTGGGGTATCAAATGACAAGTTAGGGATGTGGGTCTTCCTAGGTTCTGATTGCTTGCTCTTTGGCGGGCTTATTTCCACCTACATGCTGTACAAGGACCGAATAGGCCCTGACGACCTAGGTCCAGAGGAGATGTTTGATATTCCCTTCACCTCTGTAAGCTCATTTGTCCTACTGATGAGTTCTCTTACAGTTGTTCTAGCGATTACCGCGCTTCGGAGAAATGACATCCGCCGTTGTAGGATATGGCTACTTTCAACCGCTATTCTCGGAGCGATTTTTGTCGGTGGTCAAGTTTATGAATTCACTGTTTTCTATCGTGAGGGACTCGGTTATACCACCAATCTGTTTGGTACATCATTCTTTACCCTTACCGGTTTCCATGGAGTGCACGTTTCAGTAGGAATCATTATGCTCATGTCCATGTACATACAGTCGATGCGTGGAAAGTTGACTTCGGAAAACGAGGAAAAACTTGAGATCATAGGCCTCTATTGGCACTTCGTGGACGTTGTATGGATCGTTATATTTACTATCGTCTACCTTTTCCCACAATAGGAGAAACCAGATGGAAACAACTGACCAATTAACCGAAAGCGCCGAAGAAAATGTCTCTTGGGTTCAAGAGGACTGGGTGTACATTAAGACCGCTATTGTGCTCGCTGTCTTTACAGCGATTGAGGTCTTCACTTATTTTGAATCAGTTCATCAAGCTCCGGAGTGGCTTCTAGTTCTCACTCTGTCATTTCTTATGGTTATAAAGTTCTTCCTTGTCGCCGCAATCTTTATGCATCTGCGCGATGACAATGCGATCTTCACCAAAATGATGGTCCTGGGCTTGTGTATCGCATGGCCTGTCTACTTTGTGATGGCGTTTGCATTCGGTTTTCTACCTGATTGGAATCCCATTCTTAAAGTAATGTTCCTTCTCGTCCCACCAGCGATAACCGGGTTTTGGTTGGGGTATTCATTCAAAGGTGGAACCGGCGGACACCATTAAAATCTTCCACAAGATACAAAACCAAACCCCAAATAAGTTAACCAAAAACTTGCTATTTTGTGGGAGAAACATGGCAGGCTAGAAGTAGTGGTATTTGCAGCCAACCCACAAATATGGAGATTCCAGTTTCACCCTGAGGTGTGGATTCTCATAGCAGGTATTCTTCTTTTAGCCCGTTACTCCGTTAAGGTGGTGGCACCAAATTTGGTTCCGCCAAATGAAGAAATCTACACACGCAAGAATTTCTATGCATTTTGGCTGGCGCTCTTCGCCCTCTGGTTTGCTTCTGACTGGCCTATGCACGATATTTCAGAAGAATACCTGTACTCGGTTCATATGGTTCAACATATGATCATTTCACTCATTGTCCCACCTCTATTTCTTTCTGCACTTCCTGTATGGCTAACAAAGGCGATATTTAGTACATTCGGGGGAGATAGAACCTTTACAAAGCGAATCTCAAATCCGATCGCAGCGGGCATTTGCTACAACTTGGTCGTGATTGTTACCCATCTACCATTTGCAGTTAACTACTCGATTGAGAGTGGCTCATTTCACTACTTTCTGCATCTCGCGGTCTTTATATCTTCCCTCTGGATGTGGCTTCCAATTATCAACCCAATGAAAGAATTTCGGATTAGCCTCCCTACCCAAATGGTGTACCTCTTCTTGATGTCCGTCGTACCTACAGTTCCAGCAGGTTTTTTAACGTTCGCTGGAGGCGCTCTCTATGATGCGTATGACCACCAAGTCAGGCTTTGGGGGATAGACATTACTACAGATCAGCAACTCGCAGGGTTAGTCATGAAACTTGTAGGAAGCATATATCTATGGGTATGGATAGCAGCACGGTTCTTTCAATGGAGCAGAAGAAATCAGCCAGAGATGGTCCTAGTCGAACCAAAAGTTGAGGACTCTACAGTTCCAACAAATCTTGACTAATTCAGATAGTCGGGGGTGGAATTACATCAAGCCCGCAGAAGGGTTGAAGTACTTTGGGAACTTTGAAACTTCCATCGTGCTGCTGGCAATGTTCCATAAGAAAAACAAGTGTTCTTCCAATAGCGCAAGCTGTTCCATTCAAGGTATGGATGAGCGGGTTACCATCGTCACCTCGAACTCGTGTCATCATCCGCCGAGCACTGTAATCGAGGTAATTGGAACAGCTTGTAAGTTCTCTGTATCTCCCCTCTGAAGGCAACCACACTTCACAGTCATACTTCAAAGCTGCAGGAGCACCGAGGTCCCCTGCGGCTACTAGAACAACTCTGTACGGCAGTTCGAGTTCATTTAGGATCTCTTGCTCTAAATTGCGAAGATTCTCCAGTTCATCCCAACTATTGAGGGGGTCGCAGAAGGAGAACATTTCCACTTTATCGAATTGATGGACTCGGAAAATTCCACTTGTATCTTTTCCGTAAGTACCGGCCTCTCTTCGGAAACAGGAGGAGAAGCCACCGAATCTAATAGGTAAATCTTCGGCATCAAGGAGATCCCCCCGGTGAAGGCCGGCGAGAGCTACTTCGCTAGTACCAGTAAGAAACAGATCATCTTCTGCCAGTTCATAGACCTGCTGTCTATCTGTAGGGAAAAAACCAGCATCCAACATCATCTGTTCTCGGACGAGGACAGGTGGAACGACTGGTGTAAAGCCATGACTTACTAACTTTGAGAGGGTGAACTGAACAAGGGCAAATTCGATAAGGACTGCTTCACCCATTAAATAGGCGAACCGGCTACCCATGTTTTCAGCCGCTTTTTCGATTTCTACCCACCCCATGTACTCTCCATATTCGGCATGGTCCATAGGAGGGGGTTCAATTTTCTCCCCGACAATCTCGATAACCTCATAGTCGTCTTCTCCACCAGTTGGGCATCGAGGATCAGCTGGATTTGGAATTGTTATTGCAATTTCACTTAGGGATTCAGAAGCTCGCCCATATTCTGCTTCGACTTCTTGAAGTTTACTTTTGATAGTCGCAGCGATGTTTATTTTCCCTTCGCGTTCTTCGGGGGATGCTCTGCCAATATCTTTTGAAGCACGGTTTTGCTCCGAACGCAACTGCTCTACTTCACCTTGCAAAGCTCGACAGGCCGCATCCAATTCAAGAAGCTCATCTAATATTTCTGGATCAACACCTTTATGGGTTATTCCAGTTCGGTAATCTTCGTCTTCGCGAAGTTTTCGTAAATCAATCACTCCATTGAGACTATCCGCACAGGAACCCCATCATATGGAATTAACCCTAAGCATTTAATCTTCGCATGCGGTAAATACCGACTTAGGGGTGAAACTCAGGAAAACTCATGTAAAACTTTAGCTATGCTTCCTGAGGCCATCCGTCAAGCCAGTAAAAAATTTAGCGAAACAGTGGCGTATATTTCTCACGAAGGTAAGGCAATCACTTACAGAGAACTAGATCAGTTCTCTGACGAAGTAGCAGCATGGATGCGAACGAAAGGATTAAGCGAAGGGTCAGTAGTCGCCTTATGCCTTCCCAGCGGAATCGAATATATTCTTAGTTATCTAGCTGCGGCAAAGTTGGGTGCTGTTACCGCAGGAATCAATCCAAGATTTACCGAACCTGAACAGCTAAGAGTTCTAGTGGCTCTTGGACCCGACTTGGTCCTAACGTCGCAAAGTATTGACAGCCCAGAATTAGGAAATGCTCAAGTTGAGCTGGTTGAGACCTCTTCAGATTCTGATTTCTTCATGAGAAGTAATAGAGTACAGAATGAGGAACTTAGTATTCTTCCGTTCAATCTTGATAGAGCTGTTTGTATTTGCTTCACCTCTGGAAGTACAGGAATCCCCAAAGGTGCTTTATTTACAAATCGTCAACTTCAAGCGATAAGCACTATCGACACTGGAGGTGCTTGGGGTGGTGCCGGCCACCGCTATGCAAGCACAGAATTCGCACACGTTGGCGTTATGACCAAGTTGCCATGGTTGCTGGCAAGTGGGGGAACCACCCACCTAATAGAGAAGTGGAAGGCTGAACCTATTTTACAATTGATACATGACCACCGTATTTCTGCAGTTAGTGCGATAGCTCCTCAGATTGCTTTGATGCTTCAGGTAAATGAACTAGATAGATTCGATTTTGATTGTGTGAAAGCGATTGTCACTGGCGGAGCTCTAGCCTCTCCTGAACTAGTGAAAGCAGGTAGAGAGTTCTTTGGTGCTCCATGGTCAATCCGTTATAGCTCTACAGAATCCGGGGGAGTCGGGTTAGGAACGTCACTAGATGCTGATGATGAGGAAGCCTTATATACGGTTGGACGACCTCGCCCAGGAATTGAGGCAAGTATCAGGGATGAAGATGGGAGACCAGCCTCCGCCGGTGATATCGGCGAGATATGGATACGTTCTAATGCTGTGATGAGTCGTTACTGGAATGACCCTTTATCAACAGAGGAAACCATTGTCGAAGGATGGCTTAGAACTGGCGATTTAGCGTTTCAAGACACCAGAGGTTGTTTTCATTTAGCTGGAAGAACTAGTGAAATGTTTATCCGAGGCGGTTATAACATTTTCCCTTTAGAAATTGAAAGGGCCATATCGACGCATAGCAACGTTTCTGAGGTTGCTGTCATACCGAGGAAAGATGAAATCATGGGAGAAATAGGTGTCGCAGTTATCGTGCCTAAAGATATGAATGACCCGCCGACGCTTGAGGATATTAGAGAACATTCTCATAAGCTATTGGCTTCCTACAAATTGCCCGAAGCAATCCGTATCACGGACAGATTGCCTAGAAATGCATCTGACAAGATTGACCGTCTAAAACTCCGGACACACGAAGATAGGTAGCGTCTCCTTACTAGGAAGATTCAGAGCGCTCAATGATACGCTCAATCCAGTTAATGTATGTCTCGCTTTCCTGCGCCCCAGGAACTGGAAGAACATGATTGATTAGAGTTGTAGGTACCGCTGTGATCCCCTGACCTACTGCTTCGTTGTGGTCGGCTATGACCTGATCAGCGAGGTCGCTTTTCTGCTCTTCAAGTTTCTGAAGAAAGAGAGAAGAATCCTCACCTATTTCAGACACCAAATCAGCAAGTACTATCCAGTCAGATATTGTTCTATTCTCTGAAAAATAAGCTTCAAGTAGACGGTGATGCATAGGCATAGCCATCTGAGGCCAAAGATCCGACACCAGCTTGTGCGCTATTTGTGCTGGGAGGCTTCCAGTAGGAGGGGTGGAATTACCTTCCCAAGGTCGAAATTTCGCCCTAGGTTCTTGATTCTGAATCATTTTCCTGCCTTGGGAATAGTTCTCAAACTTTTCACGGTTTGGGGTCTTTATCTCAGGCTTTAAGAGAAAACTCTTCCAGGTTATTTGGATCTGATTTCCGAAGTGCTGCTCCACATCTTCAAGACGAACTGTCCCAACGTAGCACCATGGTCATAAGAAATCTGACCAGACAACTAGCGAAATAGGATCACGCATACCCTTAATGCTAATGGATCATCTCCCTCCGACCTCTAATCCTAGAAACGCAGCTGCCACGCCGGTAATAATCGATGCAACAAGATACGTGCTTGCTAGAACCCTTTTTTCTTTTTCTAGTTCATCGCTTACTTCCATCATCACAGTTGAGAATGTAGAAAAAGAACCCAAAAACCCTGACCCTATGATTGTTACTTCTTCACCTGAAGGGGATCCTCCTAGAAGAACTCCCAAGAGAAATGAAGCAATGATATTAGCGATAAAAGTCCCTGATGATTTGCCCCATTTAGGGGAATTTTGCAAGGTCCAACGTACTCCCGAGCCAATAGCAGCAAGAA
>PBIQ01000035.1 GCA_002720485.1 Acidimicrobiaceae bacterium | reverse complement strand
TGACATAGTCACCTCAATCCAAGACTACTTGTAGTCAACATGATGTACCATTTCTCATATTCTCCTTCAGCTCTTCAATTTTTCCTGATGGAAACTCATTTTGATAAGAGGTTCATATAAATATGGATAAAGCTTCGAGCAATCGCAAGTAAACTACTCATGTGAAAACTAGAACTACGCTTTCTATATTTTCTTTACTTCTACTTCTTATCCCACTCATTGGATGTAGTAGCTCAAGTGAAACAATGGATGTATCTTCATCCAATGCCGAAGAGTCTGATACTGCGGTTGAACAAGAGTCTGATACTGCGGTTGAACAGGAATCTGTTTCTCTGTCTCCGGCTGATATCGGAGAGCAACTTGGGGATGCAGTGTGGGAAGTAGTAACGGACGCATGCGGCACTGAAACAGGCGGGTCATCATTTGCTATTGCTCCAAACATCTTCATTACGAATGAACATGTAATAGAAGCTGACATGACACCGACACTCATTTCAAGAAATGGTGAAATTCTGGAGGGTGTAGTCATCGGAAAAAATTGGGGATTGGATGTCGCAGTGGTGCAGGTTTCACAACCTGTTGATTTGTGGCTTGAATGGGCTGACCCAGATGAGTTACGAGAAGGAGAACAAGTAGTCAGTCTGGGTTACCCAGCCCCGTACTATCAATTCTCTGTCAGCGCTGGATCGATTATTTCCTTTCTTCAAGATGGCTCAAGTCGCATTGGAGTCGTCTCGGATGAAGCTAGTGATTACGGCTCGAGTGGCGGACCTCTTATTTCTGAAACTGGGCTAGTCGTTGGTGTAGTCACACAAGAGACTGAACCTGGTGGGGCTCAACTTCTTGGCGAAAGCTTCACATATAGTCGTTTGGGATCATTTATAGAGCGAGCTATAAGTGATGGAATTGCTGAAACAGAAAATTGTGATGGATACGCATACGGCACAAACATTATCGGTGACTATCTCTGGGATCTATGTTCTGATGGGATTTTCTGGGCGTGTGACAGATTATATGATCTTGAGCTTTATTTGCCTGTGGGGGGCGAATACACGAACTTTGGAGCAACATGCGGGGATCAAGTCGGCTTTTTCGATGTTTATTGTGTTGATACTTTTGAAACCTCGATTCCGATAAGTTACGGAGAGGACCCGAACCTTGATGCACTTTATGATGAATGCTCACAAGGTAATGGGGATGCATGCGATCTGCTGTATCTTGCTTCGTGGGGATCTGAAGATGATGAGTATTTCCAATTTGCTGCTACCTGTGCCAATACCGAAGAATTTGATTCTGTTTGGTGCGGTCCATACGTGGGAAGAATGTCTCTGGAATAAAAGATCAAAATTGAAGCAAGCAACACTGTCTTGATAGGGAATGCTCTGTAATGAGCAAACTGCTAGTTGTGGTCAACATCATGCACCATGTTTCATATTCTTTTTCAGCAGGTTCATTTTTTCATCATGATGTTTTAGTATGGGATTAGGGTTGCCGGGGGGCTATCGATGGGGCAGTTTATGGAAACTGTAATACCGAAAATAAGTAAAATAATCACCGTTTGTAAACGGCCAAGTCTACGAATGTCTATCTTTTTCAATATTGTTGCATTCGGATTGCTTTGGTTGGGATATTCAGCTGTGCGCAGATTAACTTCTGGTTCGTTTCAACTTGCTCAGGAGAATGCTGATCGAGTTGTTTCATTTCAGGAACGGATAGGTTTACCCAGCGAATCCGTTCTTCAAAAACAAATTATTGATATTGATTGGGTTGTTCAGGTAGCGAATGTTTTCTATTTCGCTATGCATTTCCCTTCAATGATCATTTTTCTCCTATGGGCGATGTTCCGAAAACGTGAATGGATGGCCAGAATTAGATTTGCTTTGATTTCCACCACAGCTATTGGGCTTATTATCCACCTTGCTTTTCCTCTTGCTCCGCCAAGGCTTGCAGCGATACCAGGATTTGTTGATACCGCTAAAGTTTTTGGACCTGACCCCTATAGGCTTGGGATCGCAAAAGCCGCCAACCAGTTTGCAGCAATGCCTTCATTACATGTTGGATGGGCTCTTCTACTTGCATTGGCAGTCATGTCTATCGTTAAGTCCCAATACCGTTGGTTGATCATCCTTCACCCACTAATAACAACAATTGTCGTTGTTGTAACAGCGAACCATTGGTGGTTAGATATTTTTGTTGGAGCAATACTCGGTTGGGCTGGATGGCTTATCGGTTTCAAATATCGCCCATTGTTAAAGTTACCAAGAAGAAAAAAGGATGAATCTACTTCCGTAGAGACTTCACTTCCTCTAGATGCAGCTTCGAAAGAGTAAATATCTTTTTGCCTATAGTCCCATGTCATGGTGTGGGGGACATTGAAAAGTAGAAATAGCATCTGCACGTCGGTGGAGAAGATCGACTGTGTCTTCTAGATCTCGTCCAATTATGAACCGTCGTTCATGGGTAGCCTCGACAACGAATGACCCGAGTTCATCAAGATCGGCGACCTTTATATCGCGCCCTGCTTTTTCAAGCAGATCTTTCATCTCATCAAACGTCATCGATTTTCTTCCGGTTCCACCACGGACTCTTTGAAGTTCTTCCGGCCGATTACGTTGAGACGTGAATAGGCCAGTGTTCATAAGCCCCCCAGAAGGGTAGAACACAGAAGCTGCCATATTGTCGGTTTCGCTCAGTAATTGATGATTTAGAGCTTCAGTGAAACAACTTACTGCTGCTTTACTCGAAGCATAAACTGAAGCCATAGGGACAGGTGCAAATCCTCCATCTCCTGAAGACGTATTTACTACATGACCAGGTTCCCCTGATTCAATCATTTTCGGGACAAAGGAAATAACTCCATGTGCTGTTCCAAAAACGTTAACGCTAAAGCACCATTTCCAGTCATTTGGCTCATTTTGCCAAGCTTTCCCCCCTCCACCTGATCCAACACCAGCATTATTGAATAAGAGATTGCATTTTCCCTGGGTATCAAAAACATATTCAGAAAGGGCTTCAACAGAAGTTTCATCAGCAACATCTGTGACAAAGCTGTCCAATGGTCCAAATTGCGATAACTCTTTAACCGTTTCGGCGAGGACAGGTTCTTCTATATCGGCGATCACTACCGATGCCCCTCGAGAAAGCAGAGCTTTAACAATTCCTTTTCCTATGCCGTTCGCTCCGCCGGTAACAACGGCTACAGAATCTTCAATGTCGATATTCTCAGGGCTATCAGCCATTATGCGACCTCTTGTATTTGATTTAGCGGATTCATGCCCGGACACCCTTTTGCTGTTTCAGGAATTTCAGAATATGGAATATAAGTCGATACTTCTTCCTTCGTAGGACAGTACTGTTCGGCAAGAGGTTTCAGGACGTCGAGATCGAATCCATAGACTCGAGCGACGTTTGTTGTCAGTAATTTCACTACATTCTCCTCTGGCATTTCGGAAAACGTTAGGCGAAGATGTTCACGGGTATGCGGGTGAGATCCTTCTATGTGTGGGTAATCAGATCCCCAGAGAATATTTTCTATACCGATACTTTCACATAATGGGGCTTCAGCGGGGCGAAGAAAACTTGCTCCTACGTGGCATTGGCGTTGCCAATATTCGCTTGGGGTTAAACTTAAATGTTCAACAGCCATTCCTCCAAATATTGATTCAGATCCATATTTTGAATATTTCATCCGGTGGTAGAACGAATCAAGCTTCTTTAAGGTATCTGGAACCCAAGCAGTTCCAGTTTCTGTATTTATCCATCTCAGCGAAGGATGGCGTTCAAAAACTCCAGAAAATATGAGGTGCCATAATGCTCTTTGAGACCACCAAGAAACTTCAAGCATAAAGACAGCAAGCGAAGAAGGAAAGTGATTACCAAAATTTGGTGTTGCGCCTCCAGCATGATGATTCAATGTCATGTTATTCGCAGCAGCTGTAGCCCAAATTGGTTCGTAGCTTGATGAATAGAGAGGCTCGAATGGCGAATCAGGTGGGGCGCCTGGAACCAGAATGCCGCCACGAAGACCGTTTTCAGCTGCCCATTCAATCTCAGCAACTGATCCTTCAACGTCTCCTAAAAAAATTTGAGCGATGCCCGCTCGTTGTGCTGGTGCTTGATCAACGAAGTCCTTTAACCACCGGTTATGGGCTCGTAGGCCAGCCCACCTATGTTCGAAATTGTCACTATATGGTGGCGCTTCAAATTGGGTAGCTGCCTGCGGAGCAAATGGCGGCTGGGTGTTCGGGAATAGTACGAACCCGATGACCCCATCTTCCTGCTGCTCCTTTAATCTTCGCTCAGAAGAAAAATTTCTATCAGCATCCAGGTCAGGGTCTCCGTCTATTCCAACGTTACGAGTAGATCTCCCTTTCCCAGAGAACAAAGCTTCCTGTTTCTTAGCAGCTTCCTCCGAAGCGTTTGCCCATTCTTCGAAGTCATTATGATATTTTTTCTCTAGGTATGGTTTGTAATCTCGAAGATCAGCCCCACAATGACTATCAGCTGAGATAACAATATGATGATCAGTTTCTGGAACATCTATTGTCATAACTTCCCCTATACCTTTCTAAATTGAACAGCGACTCCTAGTGTCCGCTTTCTGAGCCCTTCCACTCAATGCCGTACTCATCAAACCACCAACGCCCGTCTCGCTTTGCAGTTGGGCTTGTCCTCAGATCAGGATTCTGATTTAACCTCTCAGGCGTTGGGCCTATCCGGTTCGCAACCTCACTTAATCCTTCAGTGTCAAGGTTGTAGCACTCTATAGCATTAAGACCTAGAAGGCGTCGCGTGTCTTCAATAGAAACGTTTTGAAAATCTGTTTCGAGACGTTCAGCAGTGTTTGGCCATGACCCTTCTGGGTGCGGATAGTCAGTTCCCCACATGAGCGCATCAATGCCGTTACGGTTCCGTTCTCGTATTTCATAACGACTCATTGTGGATGCGCCAATAAAGATGCTGTCTCCAAAGTATTCAGAAGGAAGTTTTGTCAATAGGCCCTTCATCCTGCTACTCATCTTCTTAATTTTCCAGCTTGCGCCAAAGTTCACGTCGGCCTTCCATAAGAGATCACCGACCCACCAACTTCCACATTCCACAACACAGTATTTTAATCCAGGAAACCGATCGAATTTACCACTGAATAACAGTTGCCAAAGAGCTCGATGTGTCCAAAAAGCAACCTCTGAAACATACATAGCTATATTTTCGCCATAGCTTGGAAAATCAGCTTCGCCTGAGTGTGTATGCACCACAAGGCCAGTTTCAGCGCATGCAGCCCAAAATTTGTCGTAATGGTCACTCCCATACGGAGCCGATTCATGCCAGAGAGTTGGAATCATGACCCCTTTAATTCCTGGTTTTCCGGCTAGCGCTTCCACTTCTTTGACTGCTTCATCCACTCCATGCGTAATAGGTAGTAATGCGACACCTGCGCGCCGCGCAGGGCTTGTAGCGCAAAATTCTTCTAACCATCTGTTATGTGCTTTCGCTCCTGCGAATGCTAGTCGCGGGTCAGTGATTTGCCCGGCTGCGAGCCCCGCTCCAAATGGGGGAGATTCCATCCCTGTAACTGCATCACCGTCAGCGAAAATAATTTCACCTGATATTCCATCAGCATCTAGTTCTTTATCGCGTACTTCCGGATCGTATGCACCACGGAGGCCTTCGGCATTCGTACTTTCCCATTCTTCAACGTATTCACCGTTGATTTCTTCAGTAAGCCTCCGGTGTTCGTGTCGCTCTTTGACGTATTCATCGAATTCTTTATGCACTGCAGAGTCCAGATACGGTCGGTATTCTTCGCATTGCAACCCGGCGTGGGAGTCAGAGGAAACAATGATGTACGGATCGTTACTAGTGTTGATCTGCTGGGACATATTTATTTTCTCCTGTTGCCAATTCACTTAACCTAAGTTAATGTATTTCATTAAATACTCTACTAATAAACAATAGTGCTGTTCGAAGGAATGTAAAAGTTCCATTTCAGCATTTAGAGATTGAATCACAATGACTTCCTTTACCCCTTAAGAATTAACCCCCTTAAGAATTAACCCCCTTAAGAAGTCAAAGGCAAAAACACTATCCCTTGTTCGTGACCGGAGCCAACATGGACCTTACTGACATAGATCTGTTAGATGCGGATCGGTTTGTACGTATGGAGCATCACGAGATGTTTCAGATATTGCGAGACCAATCCCCATTGTTTTGGCATGACCATCCAGATGGAGGTGGTTTCTGGAATGTGGTTCGTCATAAGGATGTTCGAACGGTTAATAGGGATAATGAACTTTATTCGAGCGAAGTTGGAGGAATTAGCATTGCAAACCCTCGGATTGATCATGAGGAAGGAAAGTTTATTGATCAACGAGGTCTCAACATGCTGTACACCGACCCGCCGAAGCATACAAGGTACCGTCGACTAGTCAGCAAAGGATTTACCCCTCGTATGATTGGTTTACTTGAACAATTTCTGGCTCATCGGACAACCTTGATTGTCGATAATGTAATCGAGTCGGGTTCAGCTGATTTTGTTGAAGATTTAGCTGCTGAGCTTCCGCTTCAAGCGATTGCAGAAATTATGGGAGTCCCTCAGGAAGACCGGCATCTCCTCTTTAAATGGTCTAATGACCTTATAGGAGTTGATGACCCTGAGTATGAAGGTGACCCGGGTGTGGCTGCTATGGAGTTATATGCGTATGCCCATCAATTGGCTGCTGATCGGGGAATTGATCCGCAAGATGACATCATGACGAAGCTAGTTAATGCTGAAATAGATGGAGATCGACTAACTGAACTAGAAATAGATGTCTTTATGCTTCTTCTATCAGTGGCTGGGAATGAAACAACTCGAAATGCTACAGCCCATGGAATGCATGCATTGCTCACACATCCAGAGCAATTCGCACTTCTTAAATCTGACCCTGATAGATATTTGGATACTGCAGTGGATGAAATTATCCGGTGGGCAAGCCCTGTCCTTCATTTCCGACGCACCACAACAGCAGATACTGAGTTACTAGGTCAAGAAATCCCAAAAGACACACGGGTCGTTATATGGTACATTTCCGCGAATAGAGACTCAGATGTATTTGTTGACCCATTTACGTTTGATATAACTCGAACACCAAACGACCACATTGCATTTGGAGGTGGAGGAGCTCATTACTGCTTGGGCGCACATCTAGCAAGAGCAGAGCTCCGACTTATTTTTCGAGAAATTGCGCTTCGTATTCCTGATATGAAACTTGAGGGCGAGCCGGAAAGACTCCGGTCAAATTTTATTGGAGGAATTAAACATCTTCCAGTAAGTTGGACATCAGGAAAGCGTATTGACCCTCCTCCTTATAAGAGGGACGTCAGCCTAGCTTAATTAGGTGCCTCACATGCCAGAAGCTGAATTCCCATCAGAGTTTCTCAGCGTTATGGCACGCATGGGAGCAAGACCAGATCTTGTTGATGCATCTAAAGGACATGTCAGGGTCAATGAGAATCTAACGTCCCATGGAATTATTAGGGTTGCCCCACTGATGCTTCTAGCTGACACTGTTGTCGGAATGCGTCTTGAATCACTTGTTGAAGACTGGACGTTTACTACGGATTTCTCTTTCCGCCGAGCAGAGATTATTGTAGCTCAAAATATTGAAGCTAGTAGCACGATCCTTCGACATGGCAGACGCCTTATGGTTGAGGAATTGGAATATGTTAATGAGAACAATTGTTCAGTCGGGCATGCACAAATTACTTTTATGAGAACTCCGCTACGTGAAGGGGAAGCTAAGCCTGATGTAGCCAAGGTCAGGGATCGAATGGGATCACTAGAGTTACCTCCACTTGAACAGCCGGTGGAAGAACTAGCCGGCATTTCTATTGTTGATAAGGAGACTGGCAAAGTAACCATGATGCCAAAGGAAGCAGTTCGAAGGCCAGGTGGATTTGTGCAAGGGGCAATTATGACGCTTATTGGTGAGATAAGTGCTCAGACTTTTGCAGAAGCTCATTACAACACGCCATGTGTTGTAACAGGAATCGATGTCAGGTATTTAATCGGAGGTAGGTCAGGCCCATTGGTTGCATCCGCTAAATGGGTTGGCGCTCCGGAATCTGGAGTTATAAAGGTGGATTTAGTTGATGAAGGCTATGATGTTCTCTCTTGTACCTTTCTCGCGCAGGTGCAGACAATCGAAGTTAGCTAAGTAGGCAACCCTTATTGTCAGTAAGAAATAGAACGCTAAGAGGAGAGCCTTGAGTATCGGTGAAAATACATACGTTTCGTTAACAACATTCACAAAAGACGGAAGAAAGAAGAGTTGCCCTGTATGGATCGTTGACCTGAAAGAAGGAGAGGTAGGGTTCACAACAGAGTCGACTTCATGGAAAGTAAAACGTATTATGAAGACTCCTAGCGTCGAACTCGTTGCGAGTAATTCACGTGGGGAGCCCCTTGACGGACACGACGTAGTAAAAGGAACCGCTGACCTTGTATTTGGTGATGAATTTCAAAGTATTCAAAAGAAGGTAAAGAAAAAATATGGGATTCAATTTACGGTAATTGTCGGATTGGGAAGAATCACTAGATTTATACGGCGAAAAGAAAATTCGAGTTGCGGGGTAGTCATTACCGTCGCAGATTAAGAATTTTGGCTAGTGCTAGGTTGCTGTTTGGTGTGTCTCCATACCAGCCACCCAAAGAGAAACTGAAAAGGTAACCGTATAAAGTTACGAAGTCTCACACCTTCAGCATTGACGACTCGTTCAGCTATACCTGAAGCATTTGTTTGAACATCAACGTCATTGATGAACATGTCAATATTTGCTGGATATACGAGAACTAAAAGAAGAAGTAATCCGTAGGCTGCGTACCGGCGAGACCAAATTGGGATTAACGCGGCTCCTAGAATAATTTCTGCAGCGCCTGATACTTCATTGGCAAATGAAGGACTCCAGAACCATCTTGGAACAATCGCTTCGAAGAAGTCAGGGTCTAGGAAATGGTTGATTCCTACGGCAATAAAAGCTCCGCCAATAACTATTGCTTCAAGCGTTCTCCACCAACGTGTTCGAGTGATTTTTTTAGTTCCCTGTATGAGTTTTGTATGGAATTGCACATCACCACCATACTTGCGAATAGGAGAGGGGTGACTATCGGCCTAAGAGACGAAAAGGCCACCATCGATGATGTAACTGGCGCCAGTAACATATGCAGCTTCGTCAGATGCAAGATAAGCAACAAGTCCAGCTATCTCTTCCGGTTCTGCATACCGTCCAAGCGGCACGCGCTCATTTGTCATTTTTGTATATTCTTCAGGATCTTCTGGGATTGTCATTTTTTCAATGCTTCGAATCATTCGAGTGTTCACAACGCCAGGGCACACAGCATTGACCCGTATCCCTGCCGGAGCGAATTCAATAGCAGCTGTTTTCGTCATTCCAACTACAGCATGTTTACTTGCACCATACGCCACAAGTGTTGGCGTAGCCATTACTCCAGCTCCTGATGCGGTATTGACAATATTACCCCCACCGCGCAGCCGCAGGGCATCCACGACATGACGCATGCCGAGCCAAACTCCCTTCACATTCACGTTAAGAACCTTGTCAAACATTTCTTCGTCGTATGCTTCCAAAGGAGCAACATGGCCTTCTATCCCAGCGTTGTTAAATAGCACATCTACTCCGCCAAATACTTCAACGGCTTGATCTACGTAATTTTTCACCTGATCTGAAACCGTGACATCAGCAACAACTGCATGAGCATTTGCTCCTGTCGCCTCGATGAGCTCGACCGTTTCACTAAGCGTTTCCTCGTTCATGTCCACAGCTACTACCGATGCTCCTTCAGATGCGAATCGAAGTGCAGTCACTCTCCCTATTCCTGCCGACGCACCAGTAACAATAACTACTTTGTTTAAAAATCTTGACACTTTAACCTCCACAATCAGTAACAAAGATTAAAGTCTGCTTAGATCCATTGCAAAACGGCGAGCTCTTACCGAGCGGAGAACCATTATTTGTTTGCGGGTATGTCGACTGTGTACGTATCCCGACCGCTTTTTAACACTGTTCCGGGAAGGTGGTCTGTTGGCTGATTATCGATAACTGTCGGTACACCGTTGACAAAAACTCTGCGCATTCCTGAAACATCGGCATACAAACGCCCCTCGCCTCCAGGAAGGTCATTAAGAAGGATAACTTCGCCAGCATTAATCGTTTCAGGATCGAAAATAACGATGTCTGCAAACCAACCTTCTTTGAGAACTCCACGGTCTCGAAGACCGAATAATTCAGCTGGAACCTGCGTAATGTGATGGACCGTATCTTCGAGAGAAATAAGAGATTTACCATGAAGGCAATCATGCAACCAGCTCGTTGTGTAAGGGGCTCCAGACATTCTATCTAAATGCGCTCCTGCGTCTGATCCGCCTATCATCACGTCTGGGTGTTGCCACGCCTCCGCCCGCATGAACCAACTTGCGGGGTCATCATCAGTGGGGCCTGGCCATAGAACGGTCTTCAAGTCGTCTTCCAAGACAATATCCAAAAGGCAATAAAAATCCCGGACTCCTCTTTCAAGTGCTATTTCACCGACTGTGCGTCCCTTAAGTCCTTCGTTGGCTTCTGAGTAGGTATCGCCAATAACATACCGGTCCCATCCAGTAAGACGGCTAAAGACTCCAGCATCTGGAGAAGCAGCACGCTCTTCCATAAATTGACGAACTGCGGGATCGCGTAATTTCTCTATCCTTTCGGCAATCGGAAGCCCGAGAATAGGCCCCCAATCAGGCATCATGTTCAACCCACAATAAGTAAGAAAACTCATATTCATACCAACAAGAACAGGCATAGTGAGGGCGACAACACGCGCTCCTTTTTCAGTACAGGTTTCCAAAGCCTTCAGTTGATTTTTGTAATCAGATGGGCGTGCGGAATCCACAGTCAATACGTTCCAATTCAATGGCCTATTCCCGATTAGTGACATAGTCGCCATTAATTCAACTTCGTCTTCAGTAAACCCGTTCAAACAACCATCACTGGCCCACTCAAGTGTGGTTCCTTCATGGTCAGCAACGACAGAACAGAGAGCGAGAAGTTCCTCTTCAGAGGCAACCCGAGATGGGACGGGATCTCCATTTCCGTCGTTATGGGTAAACGCTCGTGTTGTTGAAAAGCCAAGACCGCCCTCTTCGATGCATTTTGCTAGCAGTGCTTTCATTTCGTTAATTTGATCAGGAGTTGCAAGTTCTTTCGTGGCATCAGGTCCCATTACTGCGAGACGAAGAGCACAATGGCCAACCATCGTCGCAACATTCAATCCGATCTTTCCTTCTAACCTTGATAGATACTCCCCGTAGCCGTTCCAGTCCCAACTAACTCCTGTTTCTAAAGCTTCAAGTGGCATTCCTTCCACTTTCACCATCATCTTGCGTAAATAATCAGCGTCTTGTTCATTGTTAACCGGAGCTAATGTAAAGCCACAATTTCCCATAACTGCACTCGTTACTCCATGAAGATTCGATGGTGTACCTCTTGGGTCCCAGAACAGCTGCGCATCGTAATGAGTATGCGGATCCACAAACCCGGGAGAGACAACCAACCCAGTAGCATCAATAACTTCGGCGGCGTCGCTATCCAACTTACCTATAGCAACAATCCGGTCACCGCTGATGCCGATATCTGCCTGAAACGATTCCGCTCCAGTTCCATCAACGATTGTTCCGCCTTTAATGAGATAGTCAAACATATTTAGGTATCTTTACTGTTTCTTATCCGTGGGGAAGAAGCACCGTTCGAGCTTCCGTTCCTATTTTCATGGCATCAAAAGCTCCCTGAATTCCATCTAAACCTGAAGTATTTGAAATCATTTCATCCAACTTTAATTTTCCTCGCATATACAGGTCAGCAAGCATCGGAAAATCTTTACGGGGTTTCGCTCCACCTGCGCGGATTCCCATCAATTGTTTATTTTGATGCAAACTTTGAAACCCATAGGTAACTGTGGCCGTCAGGTCAGGAACCCCTACGGCGCAAATATTGCCTCCGGGGCGTGTCATATTAATAGCTTCACTTAATAAACCTGTATGACCGACAACTTCAAACGCGTGATGTGCACCTAGCGGGAGAACTTCTTTCACAGCTGCAACAGTATCAAAATCTTCCCCTTCGGAAACTATGAAGTCTGTAGCTCCGAAATCCCGTGCAAGCGATTCTTTCTCTGGGACTCGATCGATAGCGACTATTTGGCTGGCTCCGACTAAATTTGCTGCTTGGATAACGTTTAATCCGACGCCTCCAGCCCCAATGACAACGACACTGTCGCCTATCTGCACGTTGGCGCGATTAAAGACAGCCCCCGTACCGGTTATGACGCCGCAGCCAATGAGGGAAGCGGAAGCCAGTGGCATTTCTTTCGGGATAGGAATGCATTGGTTTTCGTTGACAATCGTTTCTTGAACAAACGCACCGATATTGGCAAAATTATAAAGCAACTGATCGTCTTCTCGATACGGCTGGGTAAGCCCTCCCATACCTCCATTCCTGCAATTTCCTGGGTGTCCATCTTCGCATTCAGGACAGTGACCGCAGTTGCCAAAAGTTGAAAGAATGACATGGTCACCCTTTTGACAGTATGTAACCGCTGAACCGACTTCAACGACTTTGCCAGCTGCTTCATGTCCTGGAACCAAGGGGGTAGGCATATAGTATTTTCCGTGGACGCAACTCAGATCCGATCCACAGACCCCAGCGGCATGGATTTCAACGCGGACTTGTCTAGGAGCTAAATCCGCTACAAGTTCAATATTGTCAGATAAGCGGACGCTATCTTCGGTGGTTCCTTCAAGAATAAGTCCTTGCATATTGATCTACTTTCTATACGTCTCCTTCTATTGTCGCGCATCTTTTCGTATTCGCCTATCTGAATCCACACATGCAGGGAAAGGGGCATGTCAACGGATATTTTTCTTCAGTTAGATCTCTGCGGTGATGTCACATATCGTTAACGCAGGGACCAAGGAGAAAATCAATGGGAAAAAAAGTTGTTGTTTGGGGAACAGGAAATGTTGGACGCCCAGCTATTCGTTCCGTTGTAGCAAATAAAGATCTTGATCTAGTTGGTGTGTTAGTTCAAAACCCTGACAAAGTCGGGAAAGACGCCGGCGATCTTGCCGGCATAGAAACCACAGGAATTACAGCTTCAGACGATATCTCTATTGCTCTTGAAAGCAATGTTGATGCAGTTGTCTATACGGTTAATGCCGATTTCAGACCTATGGAATCTCTTGATGAAGCAGAGCAACTTCTTCGGAGTGGAAAAAATGTCGTTACGCCTAGTTTCTACCCGCTCTATCATCCGCCATCTATGCCCGATGATTTAGCGGATCGATTCGCCAGTGCATGCGCCGAGGGGAATGCTTCAATTTTCGCCTCTGGAATTGACCCAGGATGGACCTGTGACATCCTCCCATTATTACTCGCTGGGGTTAGCGCTGATATTACTGAAATCCGCTCAAGAGAATTAATGAACTATGCACTATATGACCAGCCTGATGCTGTTCGTAACCTTGTAGGTTTCGGCATGCCGATGGATCAAACGCCGCCCATGGTCTTAGATTTCTCTATGCAGATGGTGTGGGGGCCGGAGATTCGAATTCTGGCAGATGGGCTTGGAGTTGAACTTGAAGAAATCCGAACTCACGTTGAAAAGCGTGCTTTGGAAAAGACCGTAACCGTTGAAGGAATGGGCGATTTTGATGAAGGAACCATTGGGGCGCTACGTTTCGAAATTCAAGGCATCGTGAATGGAAAACCTATGTTGGTAATGGAACATGTCACTCGCATCGATGATGATTGTGCGCCGGATTGGCCATACCCGTCTTCAGGGCAAGGCGTTCATCAGGTTGAGATAACGGGGAAGCCGAATCTTTCAGTTACTGTTCACGGTGAAGAGCACGGTGAACGTGGCGCTGCCGGAGGAGGAAACGGTACTGCCGCGAATCGGATTGTTAATGCAATTCCTGCAGTTTGCGAAGCTCCTGCTGGTGTCCTTCATCCACTTGATGTCACTCCTTTGAACATTGGGGCCCAGTTTAAGTATTCATAGGAAGGATGAGCTTATGGTAAAGCCTGATGACATGTTTACTGATCTGGCTGGGAAGGTCATTACTATTACCGGAGGAAGCCGTGGTTTAGGGAAAGAAATGGCTTTCGCTTTTTCTCGTTTTGGGGCCCATGTCGTTATCGCGAGCAGAAAGAAAGAAAACTGTGAGGCGCTAGCTGAGGAGATAATGAAGGAAACAGGGGTAGAAACGCTTCCCGCTGCATGCCATGTCGGAGAATGGGATCAGTGTGATGCTTTATTCGAGAAAGTTTATGATCACTTCGGTACGTGCGATGTGCTGATAAATAACGCCGGAATGTCTCCCCTGTACAAGTCGCTGCCAGATGTCTCTGAGGAACTGTTCGATAAGGTTCTCAATGTCAACCTTCGAGGGCCCTTCCGGCTTTCTGCACGATTCGGAGATCAGATGGTTAAAGATGGAAGTGGTTCAATTATCAACGTCAGTTCTGTTGCGGCAGCTCAAGCCAGTCCCCATGAAGCCCCATATGGGGCGGCAAAAGCAGGCCTACATTCGTTAACCCAATCTTTTTCTCGTGCCTATGCTCCACAAGTTCGGGTTAATTGCATTATGCCCGGCCCCTTCCTTACCGATATTAGTGATGCTTGGTCTGAAGCTACCCATAAATCTCTAGAGGCATTACCGCTGGGAAGAGGTGGGCGACCAAGTGAAATAGTCGGAGCGGCGCTCTATTTTGCCAGCGATGTAAGTTCTTTTACTACGGGATCGGTTCTCAAAGTAGATGGCGGGCTTATCGCGTCCCCGTCGTAGCTACAAGGTTTTCGGCCTGTTTACAAAACGTTTTGCTTGGGGAGAGAAAAACCATCCACCGCTAGCGTGGCTTCCCCCATCAACCGGAATATTGTGGCCGGTTACGAAAGCAGATATATCGCTTGCGAGAAACAGAGCGACTCTTGCTTGGTCTTCTGGCCATCCGAGCCTACCGACTGGCGCCCATGCTTCCCACAGGTGATCGACGTCCTCATACCCTGAGATGTAATCAACCTGCGGTGTTTGGGTCAGATCAACTCCCATTCCATTTACACGAATGCCCTTTCTTCCAAATTCAGCGGCAAGACAGGTAGAAAAATGGCCTACTGCGGCTTTCATCGCTCCGTAGATCGGATCACCCGGATAGCCTCGCATTCCTTCAACTGAATGAATGTTGATGATGCTTCCGCCACCATTGTCGACCATTGATTGCAGAAAAGCGTGCGTTACCAGAAAGATATGATGCAAATTAATGTCGTACATTTCTTTCCATGAACTAGGAGAAGAGTCAAGAAACCGAACTAACGGTCGATAGTCTCCGACATTGTTAACAAGAACATCTATATGTCCATGCGTGTCCAAAACATCTTTGCGGAACCTCGCTACCTGGTTTTCGTCCCTGACATCAACAATGTGAGCTTGCGATTTCCCTCCAGCTTTCGTGATGGCATCTACGGTGGCGCCAACAGACCTATCGTCAATTTCTGCGATCTCCACTATGGCGCCATGTGCAGCAAATAACTCGCTGATCCCGCGACCTATACCTGCTCCACCGCCAGTTACAACAGCTACTTTCCCATCCAAGAGCAGATTCCAGTCGTCAATACCAGGGACCCTATTCGGATTTTGCTCATTCATACGCGCTCTAACGTCTCACTAGACGGGAAGGACAACATCCGGTAAAGGATGACGGTATAGTTTCGCAGCATTTTCACAACACATCATTCGAAGTTCATCCACGGGAATATGACCCCAAGCTTCTCTAATGACATTCTGTGTGTTTGGCCAAGTTCCATCTCCATGAGGGTAATCTGTCTCGACACAAATGTTTTCCACACCAATCACATCACGAGTATCGATCGTTGATGGGTCATCAAGAGTGCAGAACCAGAAATTACGTCTCAGGATGTCAGCGGGTCTTTCACCCCACCCCAATCCATAGCCTGATCGGTCAATAATATTTTCTAGTCGATCGATCAGCATGGCAACCCATCCAATGCCGCCCTCTGACATAGCGATTTTAAGATTAGGAAAACGAAGAGGATATTCACTCCATAACCAATGGGCGCAAGCGCCAAGAGAAAGTTGACCGAAAAGAGTAGCTCCTATCTGCAGGGCCGGAGCACCCGGTGTGAATGGGGTAACTCCTGAACTTCCAACATGAAGAGAAATAACGGTCTCTGTTTCTGCACAGGCAGCAATAATCGGATCCCAAAAGTCTTTATCCCATAAATTCGGGAAACCAATATGGTGCGGCATTTCTGGAAGAGTCACTGAAACAAATCCCCGCTCCGCATTCCTATAGATTTCGCTAACAGCAGCTTCACTATCTCCGAGGTAAGTAATGCCGCCAGGGATCACCCGATCAGGGTATTTGGAATACCACTCGGTAAAGAGCCAGTCGTTCCATGCTCTCACAGCATCGATCCCCACCTCTCGATTCGCTGCTTTAGCAAAGACCGTTCCACAAAAACCTGTGATCTGAGATGGAAAATTAAGCATCGCCCAAATCCCGCCGAGATCCATATCTTTTACACGGGCATCAATGTCGTAACAACCAGGCCGCATTTGGTCAAAGCGAAAAGGCTCCAGTTTGACGGTTTCAGGTTTTCTGCCTGCTACGGCATTCATCCCAACCTGACTGTAGGTAGCGCCTTCGAATTCCCAGACTTGATGCCCTTGATCGGTTTCAACCAACTGTGGTCCGAGATCCCGTAAATGCGGTTGCATGTATTCTCTGAATAGATGTGGTGGTTCAACGACATGGTCATCGACAGAAATGATGGTGTATGAAATCTCGCTCGGTTCAGGGTCCGGGAGGAAAAGGTCAGAATCTAAAGAAGTTGTCACATTGAACTCCAAAAACGGTGCGAAAAATCTTTATTGGTGTGGTAGCTATAAAAGCAGTACAACATAACCCTAGAGTTTGAATAAGAGGGAGAAAAGGTGAAGAAAAGAAAAGTCGCTTTTGTAACGGGTGCGAGCCGAGGAATAGGCAAAGCGTGCGCAGTGTCATTAGCTCAAGCTGGGTATGACGTAGCGGTTTCAGCACGAACCATGACTGATGGTACCGCACGACTCGATGATGGAATCACCCCAGTACCGGGAGGGCTTGATACCACTGTCGAAAAAATCGTCGAAGCAGGCCGAGAAGGTCATCCGATTCAAATGGATCTACTAGATCGACAATCCGTTTTGGATGCGGCTGATGAAGCTATCGAACATTTTGGGCGAATTGATGTGCTTGTCAATAATGCGATCTATCAGGGGCCAGGAGCGATGTTGACCATAGAAGACCTCGACGACGCATACCTCAATCAACTATTTGAAGGTAACGTCTTCGCCCAACTAGGGCTGATCCGGTATCTTCTTCCAACATTTATTGATCAAGGAGGCGCCACAATCGTCAATATGATTTCTGCAACTGCATTCACTACCCCCCCAGGGAAAATAGGTTCAGGTGGATGGGGGGTAGGGTATGCAATGTCAAAATCCGCTTTCGAACGAGTAGCGCCCCTTCTTATGGTTGAGCATGGTGAAGAAGGAATTATTGCCTACAACATTGACCCTGGGCATGTCATAACGGAACGACAAGTAGCGAAACGAAAAGAGAAAGAATACATCGCATTTCCCAGTGCTCCGCCTGAAGCAATAGGAGCAGCCGTAGCTTGGCTTGTTGAAGATCCCCTTGCTCCAGAAGGGTACGCAGGGACTATCGTAAACGCCCAGCGGGAGACCAAACGCCGAGGACTGTTACCCGGCTGGCCAGAGTAAGAACTAGGGTCGCCAGTTCTTCGGCCCTCCTCGCTCACCTGGCCAACGGGACCCTCCGATTGTGTCTGCATACGGCCAGAAGCCTTCTGGATCTAAAGTGCCGGCGTTGGTAATTTCACGACTTTTATGTGCAGATCTGACGAGCTGGGCAGAAACCTGTTCGCGCATAGGAAGCAGCTCCGTATAAGGGTCCCATGGGCTCTCACGAAGAACAAGCTGTCCATCTAAATCCTCAATCTCAACAGGTTCGCTCACACTATGGACACGAACGACATGAGGTGGGAAATCGTATTCTCCTTCAGCCCCACCTATCTGTCGAGAAGACTTAATCCACCATTCATTTTCTTCAACTTCACTTCCACTGGGCTCAATATTCCCATTTGAATGCCCACGGAATTCCATGAATGTGTATCCCTGATGTTCACAAACAGCTTCCACATAGTCGTCTATACGATAGAACGAGATGCTGCAGGGAAATTTTGGTTGACCATTTAATTCTTGACTGATGAAAATAGCGGCTTCCTGATCGATCCCCATTCCAACACAAAACAGTCCGTCCATTCCATCAAATGAAGCTCCAATTTTGGTGCTTACCCCATACTCTGGTTCTCCGAGAATAGGAACGCAGTACACGTTAATCTGTACGATCGGGTCTCCGCTCGGTTCTAGGCCTGGTGGAAGCAGGGCCGCTATTTTTTCAGCGTCAGTTCTATACGAAACCTTCAATTTCGGCCATCCACTTGTTTCTCCAGGACGTGTCAGATGTTCACCCATGATTTCTCCAATGCAACAGTTGTTCTTCTTTGGATACTTTGGCACATCACCTGACGTTTTGCGAAATACAAGTAATCGTTCTACAAACGAAGAAGAGGAAAGGGCATCGTCACCGTTATTGATGACCTGTTCAGGAGAAAATGGTTAAAGAATAAAAATCTGAACAGAGAAGCAGCTATAGAGGACCCAATACAGAAAGAAGTAGACATGTCAGATTACGAACACATCATCATCGAAAAACCTGCACCTGAAGTGCGACGAATCGTTCTTAACAGGCCGGAGAAACGCAATGCAATTAGTACCCCAATGCGAACAGAAATTTTTCATGCGTTGCAATCCCACGACACCGATGAAGAGGTTCGAGTAACAATTATCCGAGGGGCAGGAGATTGTTTCTCATCAGGATACGACTTAACCAGCGGAGGACTAATGGAGGACGCTCCGATATACAGTGCTCCAGGAGATGGGCAATGGACCCGTCAAGCTACAGATAGTTGGTTCAGTATCTGGGATCTCGCGAAGCCTGTCATAGCGCAAATTCACGGGTATGCCATGGCAGGCGGCACAGAACTCGCCTCAGCGTGTGACCTTGTGTACATGGCTGACAATGCAACTATCGGATATCCGGTCGTTCGTGTGATGAGCACTCCGGATTGGCAGTTCCACACGCCTCTTCTCGGACTTCGGGCTTCGATGGAAATGATGCTGACAGGCAACACCTACTCAGCTGAAGAGGCAGTCCAAGTAGGTTTCGCAAATCGGGCGTACCCAGCTGACCGCCTAGACGACGAAGTTTTAGAAATGGCTAAAACTGTTGCTCGAGTTCCATCAGACCTTCAGCAGGTCAATAAACGGTCCGTCCATCGGTCTTTCGAAGTGCTCGGCGGACGGACAGCTATACGTGCTGCTCAGGAACTCCAAGCATTAGCGGCGTATCAGGAATCAGTTAAAGAAGCGAGAAAAAATCCTTTTGAATCAATTAAGAAAGCTTTTGACTAGTCTCCCAAGTCTGGCGCCCATGACGATCCATTGATGTGGGAACCCCCATCAACAAATAATGTATTGCCCGTAACATAACTCGATCCCTCACTTGCCAGAAAAACAGCAACTGGGCCAATGTCTTCTTCACAATCGCCCATCCTTCCCATGGGATTAGCAGCGTCAGCGGCAGCGATAAGTTCGGGAAATTCATCCATAACCCTAAAGAACGAGGCAGATTTTGCCGCTGGGCAAATAATATTTGCCGTTATTCCCAATGGAGCCCACTCTCTAGCTGCGGTTCTAGTCGCACTACGTAAAGCTTCCTTTGCTGAGTTATATTCAACTGTCCCCATATGGGCGTTCACCCCGTTCAACGAACACAAATTCACAATTCTTCCATACCCTTTTTCTTTCATGATGGGATGAGCGGCAACCATCGCCCATAGTGGCCCCAGAAACCCAACGTTCAGACTTCGCTCCATCAACTTGGGAGATTTCGATTCAACACGAGAAATTAAACCACCACCCCACGCATTATTCACCAAAATATCGAGCGTCCCCCACTGGTCAACCGCAGCAGTAATCATTCGCTCATTGTCGCTTTTTATCGAAACATCTGTTTGGACGAAAAGGGCGTTATGACCTAATTCCTTTTCCGCCGCGATCCCAAGATCCGTATCGATTTCAGCAATCACAACTTTTGCCCCTTGCTTAATAAAGGCGGTAGCAATACCTCTTCCTATTCCCTCACCAGCTCCTGTAATAATCGCGACTCTATTTTCTAACTGCCCAGACATGTCACTCCTATCATTGCTATATCTGTAGTTTTACCGAAAAGAGCAAACCGTGCCTCATAAATCGCAATAAGAACCATCTAGCGATAGGCATCTTCCTTTCAGCGACGTACCCCGGAATTAAGGCACGGACAGAAAACCGGCTACGCTAAACACCTATGACAAGCAGGTCTGGAAACGATAATACCTTTGCAGTGATTGGGGCCGGCATGTCCGGAGTCTTAGCGGGTATCAAACTTATGGAAGCCGGATACCCATTTCAGATCTTCGAAAAAGCCGACAGGGTAGGTGGAACCTGGAGAGAAAATACGTATCCGGGCATTGCATGTGATGTTCCATCCCATATTTACAGTTATTCGTTTGAATTAAATCCTGACTGGAGCGAATTCACATCTCCAGGGTCAGAAGTGCAGGAATACTTCGAAAGGGTTTCCAAACGTTACGGGGTAGATTCTCACATTCGATTCAATGAAGCGGTAACCCGTTGCACTTGGATGGGTGATAGATGGGAGATCGAAACAGAAAAAGGAACCGTCGAACATTTCCGGTGGGTTATTGCAGCTACTGGGATACTTCATCATCCCAAGTATCCAAACATTGACGGTTTAGCTGATTTTGAAGGGCCAATGTTTCATACAGCCCGATGGGACCATGACGTCTCTATTGAAGGGAAAAAGGTAGGTCTTATCGGAACTGGTTCAAGTGGCGTGCAAATTACAGCTGCGGTCGCCCCAGAAGTAGAAAAACTCAGCGTGTTTCAACGAACCGCTCAATGGATCGTGCCGAATGAGCGAGTTGTGTACACCGAAGAAGAAAAAGAAGCGTTCCGCACTGACGCTGACCTATTAAGAACTCTTCATACAGAAATGTCTACAGCATTTAATGATGGGTTCGCGACTTCCGTTATTGATGGGAACTCAGAACTACTTGACGATATACAAGCACGGTGTCTTGAGGCTCTTGAAACAGTCCAAGATCCAGAACTGAAGGAAAAACTTCGGCCCACATACAAGGCCGCCTGTAAAAGGCTTGTTGTTTCTCACAATTTTTATGATGCGGTGCAGCGAGCCAACGTCGATATCGTGACAGCGGATATTGAACGGATAGAAAGAAACGGGGTTCGTGCCGGCGGGGAATTACACGAACTTGATATTCTCGTTCTCGCTACTGGTTTTCATGTTGACGCGTTCATGAGGCCAATGAATATCACTGGACGGAATGGCATAATTCTTGATGAGGTTTGGAAAGACTGGCCTTCGGCGTACCTTTCAATCGCTGTTCCAGAGTTTCCTAATTTCTTTATGCTTAACGGCCCGAATAGTCCAGTTGGGAATTTCTCTCTTATTCAGACAGCTGAAATGCAGTTTGACTATGTCTTAAAAGTCGTTGATCACATAAACCAAGGCAATCTTGATCTTGCGGTGATATCGCAGGAAGCGTATGAACGCTTTGATGCTGAACGATATGAAGCGGCGAAAGGAACCGTATGGGCTACCGGATGCAATAGTTGGTATCTGGATAATAACGGGGTTCCCTTTGCGTGGCCTTTCCCATTTTCACGTTTCCGTGCAGAAATGGAAGCGCCAAAGCTCGAAGATTACGAACCAGCGAAACGATAATCAGGTTCCAGTCCACTTTGGATCGCGACGTTCAACAAAAGCGGAGATTCCTTCTTGCCCGTCGTTGGTTCCAGCAGCTCGAACAATGTTTTGTGCTTCGAAGTCGCCAGCTTCTTCCAAATCGCTTTCGTATCCACGGTAGATCACGGTCTTTGCGACACCGGCAGTGTTAGGAGCCCCAGACGCTAGTTCCTGGGCCAATGATGTTACGGCGGAAGCGATTTCCTCATCGGCGACAACACGATTGACTAGCCCCCATGCTTCAGCTTCAGAAGCTGAAAGCACACGATTCGTTAATGTGAGATCAAGCATTCGACGTAACCCAACATGGCGGGCAAGAAAATAACTCGATGTTCCATCCGGAGTAAGACCTACCTTTGTGTATGCCATTGTGAATTTCGCCGATTCACCAGAAACGACAAGATCAAAAGCGCTCACTAACGACATCCCTGCACCTCCAGCTGCGCCTTGAACCCCAGCAACAAATGGTTTCGGTATTTCATTCATTTTATAAATAGCGTCATGGAGATCTTCAAGCATGGCGGCCACGACCTCTGCGAGGTCCGATCCAGCAGCATGAAATTCTTTAAGGTCACCGCCTGCACAAAAAACTTTCCCTTCAGCGGTTACCGCAACAGAGCGGACGTCATCATCGGATTCAATTTCAAGTATCACGTTCTTCAAATCCGAACAAAACGCAGGATTGACAGCGTTCGCTCCTTCCGGCCGGGAAAAATGTACGTACCCGACATTGTCTTTCACTTCATAGGTCATTGTTGAATAAGCCATCATCAGTTTCCTTTACTTTTATCATGAGTAAGATTTCCAGTTGGGCGTTGAGACCGGTATGCCTCGGGCGCATTATCAGATAACCAGGAAGTAAGGTCCGCTTCTTCCCAGTCATCCGGTCCGTACACGGTGCCAGGAAGCGGAGTCATGATATGAGTATCACCACTCACTGTGAAAGAAGCGGCAGTAGTCTCCCACTGAGCCAACCGTTCATCGGCTTCACCTGTATCGTCAAGGCCATGACTAGTGTCACGGGTTTTTTGGAACTGGACCCAAGCGTCAACTGTTGTAGCCCAGATCATAATGACCTCATGGTTATTATTGATCACTTCCCAGATTCCAGTAGCTGTAATTGCGTGGTCTTCCATCATCGGAACCCGCTGATTCGCGACAAGATTAAGATATTCAATCTGTGACCCCGGGGTAACAGATATCACTTCATTCACAAATAGGGTTCCTTTAATTCCCTGTTCTTTGATTTGTTGCGTTGTTGGAGAAGCAGGTATTCCTGCGCAGACTCTATCAAACCCGCCGGTACGCCATTGAGCTGCCTCATCCCACCAATCACCATAAAAAGCTTTTCTTCTTTTAAGGTTTAAACGGTCCAAGTTCCGTCCCCAGCCGTCCCAGCCGTCCTCACCGCAATCCCAGATGTTAATTACCTGTGGCCACCGGCCACCTCCAAAACCAAGGACATAGAATGTGCCCTGAAGTGATGTCATATCAGGCATATGCTGGGCTGGTTCGCGATTGACCATTTCCATATAGTCATATTGACCTTGCCCTATAACGTCAATAGTTTCGTGAACATATAGTGAACGTGTCATTTCATTTACTGAATATCATCATTAAATACATTGTTTATTAATCTGAACCGATTACTTAATGCTACCTCCGATAGTTCTTCCTAAATAAATTAGACTTACTTATTATGGGGTTTTCAATTCCCCGGATATTTCTTTGCCAAGGAATTTGTAGATTTCAGTTCTATTATCATTAAATTGACAGTTTGCTTACAGTTCAGAATTTCACCCTTAAAAATTTTTCTTGAAGGATCACTAATTGGAATTTGACGAATTTTTTTATGATTCAGTTTTAATGCTGGCTTGGTCTGATCTTGAAGATCAACCGAACAGTACTTCGTGGCATTATGCTCAGAGATTCGCGAATGACGTTCCTGTTCTTTTGTTAAATAGAAATTGTATAAATGATTTTTCCTTAACTGTCGAAAGAACTGAATTTCAAAATATTGATATTGTACATATTCCAGATTTAACTTCTGGAAAAATGGTTGAAGACCTTAAAATTTTGCTTAGTACTAGAGGTCTTTCTCGGCCAATGATCTGGATCTCAGACTTTCAAGATTGTCTATCATTAATTCACTGTTTCCCAAATGCTTTTAAAATATTTCACCCTTTACAAAATTCCCTGACCATGTCATCTGAGATTGCGGAACCAGAAATGGAAATATTTGGGAAAATTGAATCTGCATTGACCGAGATGCTTAAAGAAGTTGATTTATATGTTGCTTCTAACTTGCATGAGTTCGAGAGTCTCAACGAAATATATGAATGTAGCAATGAGAGCTTGTTTGACAAGGAAAAAATTTTAATTTCTGACAGTTTTGACGAAGTAGTTGAAAAAATTTCAAATTTATATCTGGAAATGAGATCTTCAAGAGAAAAATTTAATGTATTGGTTTTGTTTGATGAGGAGCGTATAGAAGATCAGAACATTAATGATTTCTTCTTTTCTATTAAAAAATACTCAAAAAATCGTATTTATTTTATGCCTAGATCAACAAGCGGCATATCGAAATCTCCTATTTTCCATGGGGATCCTAATATTGATGTGTTTGATGCCATCATTTTTTATTGTTCGATGAAAAACTTTGCGAGCAAGGCAGAAACTTTACTAATAAAGTATGGAATGCTTTAAGATTAGTAAAAGGTTGGGAAGTTAAAGATGAAGATGCGCCAGAAGCAAATAAAAAATCAAT
>PBIQ01000034.1 GCA_002720485.1 Acidimicrobiaceae bacterium | reverse complement strand
CTGTCCCATCAGCATCCATCACAAAAATTCCAGAAGCATTATCTATGTAATCGCCATTTGGGAAACTCCTTCTTACTACATATGTGATTTGTTTCCCATCAGGAGACCAAGATGGATGTTGTACGAACCCATCTGTATAAGGGGGTAAGACATGATTTGTTAACTTTCGTAAATCCGTCCCATCAGCATCTATCACAAAAATCAGTGGTTCACCGTATTCATCTTCATCGGATTTTCTATCTACTTTATAGAAAGCGATCTGTTCCCCATCAGGAGACCAAGATGGAGCACCTCCCCAGTTCTCGAGACCAAACATTACCTGTCGTAGATTCGAGCCATCAGCATCCATCACATGAAGATAACCAGAACCGGCATCCCACCTTTCGAAAGCAATCTTTTCTCCGTCAGGTGACCACGCAGGACTATAGTCCCCGCCATACCCATCAGGGTAAGCACCTTCCGTTAACTGTCGCAGATTTGTCCCATCAGCATCCATCACATAGATCCCATCAGTAAGACTTGAAAAAGCAATTTGATATGAACCAGATTTCCCACCACAGCCGACAAGCCCAGCCATCAAACCCAACGCAACAAAAACAATCAAAGATCTCTTCATAGAAAAGAACATAACACGAAAGTCTTAATCCCTTGTAAACACATGCCCTCTAGCGCCTCTAGCACCCCCACACATGTAACAAAAGCTGTTCTGCCCTAAACTAAAACCCATGGTTAAAGGGGTCGCTACAAGCATCATCACAAAATAAAGGAGCAGCATGAAGAGGGGTACGTGTCCAAAATGTAACGGCGTAAATATTGTTGCACCTAAGATTCGGAAACGAGTATTAAAGCACATTGGATTCAAGTCAGAAGAATACTTGTGCAAGGATTGTGGTTACGTTGAAGTGTACAAAACCGTTCCAACGCAAAGATGATGAACCGCTGTAAACACAAGGCCTCTAGCACCTTTAGCACCCATATCTCCAAGGCGCTCTAGATCCAGAGAAGGACTAAGGCTGCCAGCCATAAACAAGACATACTCCAACACATAGTAATTAAGACTACAGGGATTTTACGAAGCTTCTAATAGTTCCAATTATGACTTATCACTGGAGAAATATTTCGATCCATGATCACAACCTAAGGTAACTATCACTGAGTCCGGCCCCCGCTCGGAAGCTATGGCAAGGGCGGCGGAAACATTTAAACCCGTTGAAGGCCCACAAAGAAGACCTTCTTCGGTCGCAAGTCTCCGGCACATATCAAAAGCATCATTCTGATCAATCGCTCGGATCTCACTGCATTCGTCGAGATTGAGAAACGGAGGTGTGAACCCTAGACCAATTCCTTCGACCCGGTGTGGCCCTCCTACACCGGTAGTAAGAAAAGGTGATTGCAGGGGCTCGAGTCCGACGAGGTCAGGTTGATGACCGGCTTGCTGTAAACCTTTAGCCGTTCCGGTAAAGGCACCGCCTGTTCCTACTGCTGCACAGAAAACGTCAATGGGTGCTCCTATTTGATCGGCTATTTCTTGTCCCATCGGGGCATAGCCTTCTATAACATCTGGAGATCCGAATTGATCGGCGTAATGGGTATTTGGTTCTTCCGCTATTGCGTATGCTTTTTCGCGCATGGCAGCAATAAGATCTGGAGTGATTTTCCGGTCTTTACTTGGAATGGTGATTACTTCAGCTCCGTACGCGAGCATCGAATCGATTTTCGATTGGGCAAAAGCGTCAGAAGAAACGGCGATGAATTGTATGCCGGTTCTGGCGGCTATGTGAGCCAAAGATGTTCCCGTGCTTCCTCCCGTGTATTCGACCAAACGGCCACCTGTTCTTAGATCGCCCCGAGCGAACGCGTTTTTGAAAACAGCATAAGCCATCCGGTCCTTATAGCTTCCGGTAGGGTTTCCGCTTTCAAGCTTCAGCCAAACCTGCCCTAATGAAGCAGATGACAGGTTTTTCAACGGTACGAGCGGTGTGCCACCTATAGCGTGTTCTAGGTATGAGTCGAAGAGCTCAGCCATAATTTCGTCTTCCTTCACTATTGATAAACAAGGTCCGTTTTATCTCTTTTCCCTTGAATGAATGAATCCATCGGCAGGGGGAATGCAGATGCGTCAAGTGGGTTGGAGATAGACCAGTCGTGAACAACGACCCGGTGTGCTATTTTCCATTCCCCGTTCCTGCGTTCAAATTTGTCAATGTACCGGCCTGAGAAAAAGTCAAGCCACTCCGTTCCTGCTTCATCGTTTCTTCGGAGGTACGCCAGACTGTATGCTTCTGATCTTGCCTTGTCTGGATCTGATGGATCTATTTCAATTAATACATTCGCTACAGCATGTGTTGTGTGATGCGACCGCTCTCGCAGTGATTCAACAATAAATGCTGCGAAATCCTGCCCGTTTCCCTTCCAATGCCCATGATCATCGAAACTGTCATCATGGTAACAAGAGCGGATTAGATCTTCGTCAAGACGATCAACTCCTCTCCCATATCGCATAAGGACATCTCTAATCTCTTCTTTATCAGCGGCTTCCAATAATCGTTGCGTATCTTGTGATTCCAAAACAGTCCTCCCACTCATCCCTGATTCTAGATAAGGAAAACAGACCGCACCAAAAAAGAAACCCTTATGAATCGCCAGCGTAACAACCGGATTAATCCCTTTTGGGTTTTAAGACTATGCTTTGAGACAAGGGAGGGATTCGTGACTGGTCTGATTGATGTGCATGGGCATATTGTTCTTGAAGGGAGCTTAGGAGCAGCTGGCCCAACTTGCGGCCCTGAACTTGGGGCATATGAAGATGGAACAACATGGTTCAGAGTTGGAGACTGGCGCCTCGAAGGAGTCCCGTACCGTGAATCGCTCTTTATGCAAACAGGCCTCCGATTAGAAGCAATGGATGAAGCTGGAATCCGAGTCCAAGCTCTTTCTCCTAACCCCTTGACATACTTGCACTGGATTCCGGCTGCTGACGCGATTAATTTCTGTCGAGCCCATAACGAAGACTTAGCATCAGTGATCAGTGAACATCCGGATCGCTTTGTGGGTTTTGCTGCGCTTCCTATGCAAGATATTGACGCCGCGATAGCTGAACTTGAACGCAGTGTGAACGACTATGGGCTCATGGGCGGGTACATCGGTACTGATTTCGGTACTGATTTAGATGATGAACGCATGGACCCGTTCTACGCTGCGTGCGTTGAATTAGATGTTCCTTTATTCCTCCACCCAACTGCATCTGGACTTGACGGTCCACTTCGGGACCAACGGATGAGAAAGTACAGTCTTGACTTAGTCATAGAATTCTCCTACGAAGAAATGATCGCTACATCCATGCTTGTCTTCGGCGGCGTTTCTCGCCGTTTCCCCCAACTCGATGTTTGCATTTCCCATGGTGGCGGGTCCACGATGATGCATCGGGCGAAACTCAGAGCCTTAGCTGAACGCCGCCCATCTTCTCCGGAATGGATCAGAGAACCAGGTGCATTCGATACGGCCTTAGATCGCCTCTGGTTTGACTGTCATGTAACCGGCGATAAAGAATTCGAATTTGCTATTGAACAAATCGGGACGGAACGTTTGGTATTTGGAACAAATTTCGGTGGCTGGGATAAAGGAACGTTGCGGCACGTTGATGGCTTGACTGAAAAGCTCAACGCGAATGCTGTTGATCTTCTTCGTCTAAAGAAGCGAGCACCTCACCTACTTGACTAACCATTCACCTCAAGGACTTCATCTAACAATCACCAACCCACTAGTACGTTTTGAAAGGATTGATGACGAAATGGCTGACCAAACAATGGAATATAAGGTTATTGATTTTCAATCAATGAAAGAAAAGGTAGAAGAAACTGGAGGGAAGGTTGGTTTCTTTTCTCAACTCCTTGACCCTGAAATCTGGGATACTGCGTTAAATGCGTACGCACGGGAAGGTTGGACTGTTGTCACGTCCGTCAACGCAAGCTTTGGAGATAACGGTGGCGAAATTATCGTTATTCTCGGCAGACCAATTTAATCTTTCGGCCTATCCGATGGAACCCACGTGCGGTGTCAAAGACTAATTGTTTTAGTTTTCGTCAGCTGCGCTGAAACGGTCAAGTAATTCCCCTGTGCCGAGGGTACTTCCATCGCCAGCTCCGATAGTAACGGCGGGCCAATGCCCATCAGCGAAGATCACCAGTACCGTAACTCCTTCAGGTCCAGCAATAAGCGGACCGTAGCCTCTATTTGCCAGACCTATACGAATATCGCCGGGGTAGAGCCACTTTCCACTGACTTTCTGAGTACCTTCTAAAATAATTTCAGAATAATCACATGCATGAGTGTGGGCTTCAATTCTACAATCAGGTGGGAAATAAGCTTTAAATACAGTCGGGGATGACTCAAGAGAGGGTAGGCCTATCCGGTATGAACTTGTTTCAACACCGGTCGCTTCAATAGTTATTTCACCAATGCTGTCCCACGACGTAACAACATGACCTCTTCGAACAAGTTCGTTTTCAATATCTTCAGGACTCTGATGAGTAACTTCCCCAGCCATGGTCCTAATTTAAGCCACTGTTGAAACTATTACAAAACGTCATTGCTTTCACTCTTGCGGTTTTTTGCGCGCAAGAACCCGATTGTTTCCTTCAGTCCAATCCAGCATTAATTGCCTCTCAGTGATACGCCACTCTGAATCAACTCGAACCAATTTATCGATATACCTACCGGCCATAACATAGTTATCGCCATCTTCAGTTCCATTAAGAGTATGTTGAGCATGAAGATAACAACGACACGTAGCAGTGTCTCCATCGATGGATACCTGATGATTCGAAACAATATGTTGAGACGCAGATAAACCTCCCAGCGTCCTCTCAATCTTTCCCCTTATTTCATCAATACCGTTTAAGTGTCTTGTGTCGATAATGAATACCGCATCTTCAGTAAAAATCTCTCGAAGTCTTTCCCGTGGACCATGGTCAATAATCCACGTGTACGCGATAGTAAGATCGACAATTTTCTGTTTCTCTTCGAGTTGATCAATCTGTTTCTCACTCATGTCATCCCCTTACTATTCGTTTTCGAAGTATCAGATTTACTAGCCACGCACATCATATTCTTTCACCTGTCTCCTATTTTTGAAAAGACACGATCAGTTCTTTACAAGCAAAGAATGAATTACGTGCCTGAATAATCTGACCTTGCTGATTCTCTTGAAGACGTGGCTTACCTAGGCGTTCAAGAATCCTCTTTGATCCGACTATGGCTTCGTTCCGCGCAAGCTCATACCCAATACAAAAATGCTTCCCGAGCCCAAATCCGAAATGGCCGCTTCGTTCGCTATCTTTTGAAACACCAGACCGGTTCTCTTTCCCAAGATTCATATCCGAGCGGTAAATATCAAAACTTAATGGGTCTTGAAATACTGTTGGGTCTAAATGCGCTGCAGCTAAACAGGCTCGAACTTTTGCCCCTTCTGGAATCTCTACTCCATGCAGTTCCACTGACCTGGTGGTAAATCGTTCTTCGCTTATAACTGCAGGTGTTCTCCTCATCGTTTCACTGAAAGCATTCTCCCACAGCGAATCATCATCGAGTACAGCTTCTAATACTTCAGGATGGTTCAGGACATTCCACCACATATTTGCGATAGCTTTATCAGTTGTTTCGCCACCCGCAATAAACAAAAGGCCACAAAATGCGGTAATTTCCTCATTCGTTAGCCGTTCTCCTTCTATTTCTGCTCTCGCAATCTTTGCAATATGGTCAGTACGATCTAGATCATCTACTTCATTAAGCAATGGTGCTATGTGACTACAAAAAGCTTCACTAGCATCGAGGCCTTTCTGCCGAAGCTCTGGCGAATCATTTAACCCCATGATCATCGAAGTGACCCATTGACGGAAAAGCTGCCCATCTCCTTCCATCCCAAGTATCGCTGAAATAACATCCACAGGAAGTTGCGAACTGAATTCACGAACTAACGAGATTTCCTCTTCGCTTTCAAAGCTATTAATAAGGTTACTGACGCAATCCTCAATCAATTGTTCATAGGACCTCAACCGATTACCCACAAAATCAGGGGCGACTATTTTTCTACGGACAACATGCCCATAGTCATCTCGGGAAATAAGCGTCGGTCCGACAACCTGCCCCGTCGTCAATTCATACGTAGATGAGGAAAACGTCTGGTAATCGACGAAAATATTCTTGACATCCTCATATCGAGATACCCACCACATATTCGAAATATCGTCATAGAAGACAGGGAAGTCATTACGCATCTCTTCCCATACTTTTTCCGGATTTGTCCGGTAATTATCCGAATATAATGCCGACGAATCCATGACAAAAGGTATCGCAAAATCAAGGCTTCCGCTAAAGAAACCTCCACAAACACGAAGCTTTAAAGCCTTTAATGCCATAAGCACCACTAACGTTTAGATGTATGAAAAGAGTAATCGCACTCATATTTCTCATTCTTCTCACCTCATGTGGGGGATCTAGCTCCGATGGGGAACAGCAAGAAGCGAATACAACCGAACAAGAAGCCACTACAACTGATCTCGATGTCTGCGATTCATTAGAGTCTTTCGATCAATGCCCAGACGCCTTGTCAAAAGAACTTCTCGATATTCAAACAGAATTACTAGGAGAAGGTGATCCCGAATCAGTTCCCTATTTACAACGAAAGTATTTACTCAATTGTGTAGCAACTTCCGACACGAACGTTGACCGGAGCGAAGTTGCTTCGACTTGCCGATGCTTATACCAGGGCCTAGTCGACCATCTGAGATCACAAGGGACTGAAACCCAAGCCGTTCGCTGGTTCATTGAGTTGGAAGAGACCATCTCTGAAAGAAAAGTCCCGCCAGCATGGGCTATGGACGTCTATATCTCCTGCGCCTAGGACTCAAGGTATCTCATCTTAGAGGTATGTCAGAATAGTTATAACGCCACCGGCGAAACTGGCGAGCTCACAACAGATGTTAGTGTTGGATTGTGGACGACCCCATCCCAATGCATCTTGCACCAAAACCGACATTGCGAGGATGGTCACACAACCTTGGGTTACTAGCCGCCATAACGATTTCTCCTATTCTGATATGCCTTTCTCCTCAAGCGCGAATGCTCGCATCCCTGTACTCCGTTGCAGTAGTAGTACTTTTTGGAGTGAGTTCCTGCTATCACGGATTTTCATGGAACGCTAGAACTCATGAAATTCTACGACGAATAGACCATGCAACGATTTTTTTCACCATCGCGGCAACCTACACACCCATTTCATGGTTTTTACTTCCGCGTTCTGCAGCAATAACCGTTCTTCTTACCGTTTGGATCGGCGCCCTTATCGGAATATCAGTAATGATATTCCGGCCCAAAGCTCCTCAAATTGCTCTCATTGCTCTCTTTATCATCGTAGGGTGGTCTGCTGTATTAGTCATCCATCACTTTTGGGACGCATTAAGTGCATCAGGTTTCACATTGCTGCTACTCGGAGGAACATTTCACACAATTGGCGCAATCGTCTATGGAGCGAAAAAACCTGACCCATGGCCAAACGTATTTGGCTTCCATGAAATTTTTCATCTCTGCGTTATATGCGGAATTGCTTCGCACTACGTACTAATAGCGTTTACTGCTCTCCCAGCTGCCCAAACATAACCGTAGATGAAATGCATAAGTCGAAACGCGAAATCTAGTTAATCATTTCGATAGGACGAAACATATCAGTTAGTGTTTCCCCTATAGAGATATGGAGGTAGATCATGATTTTTTTACTTCAAGAAGAAATAGATGATTACGAAAAATTTAGTCAGTGGTTCAATAACGATGCGGTCCCGCAAATCGAAGCAGCGGGCGGCCGTGTACTTGTTCAAGGCGTAGAGCTAGAAAACGAAAACATGCTGCATCTTGTTATGGAAAGCCCAGACCAGGAAACTGTTGGCGCCTTTATGGCAGACGAGCAATTCACTGCTGACCGCATCGCAGCTGGCGTCCACGTTGAAACGACACAAGTAACCTTTCTAAAAGGCTAACAACTACTACATTTACTCTTTCCCCACGAGTAGCTATAAAACTTTGAAAGATTACCGATAGTTCATTTGGAAGAGTTCGTCAGTGTTTCCTCCCTGACCATAAAACCCAGTGCGGGAGTTACCTCGCTTTCAGAAGGTAACTCCCGCATCTAACATCCTCTTTACTCCTCTGCCAGGAGAAGGGCCCAACTGGCCAGTCAGAACAAAGAGGAAGGCTTAGTTAGTTGTATCAAGGTGATATCCGGCAGCTCCGTGCTCGCTAATGTCAAGGCCAGCAGCTTCTTCTTCAGGAGATACACGAAGGCCTGTTGTCTTCTTGATGATTTGGAATGCGATACCTGCTGTTATCGCTGTCCACGCAACAATAATTACTACCATGACGGCTTGGACACTTAGTTGATCCAGGCCTCCACCGTAGAAGAGACCGGCATCATCGCGACCCAAGAATGCGTCGTCATATCGTGAGAAGAGCCCGATAGCTAAAACTCCCCAAATACCGCACGTCCCATGAACAGAAACAGCTCCGACAGGGTCATCAATACCCTTTTTCTCGATGAAGAGCACAGAGTAAACAACCAATGCCCCAGCGACCGCTCCAGTTAGTAAAGAGCCGAACGTGTTAAAGGCACCACAGCCTGCGGTTATTCCTACGAGTCCGCCTAGCACACCGTTACCGACCATTCCGACATCAGGCTTGCCCGTTTTCACGACCACAACTACAGCTGATACTGCACCTCCCGCTGCGGCAGCGATCAGGGTATTCAACGCGACAGACATGACATATCCGTCAGCTGCCAGCTCAGACCCGGGGTTGAATCCGAACCACCCTAACCAGAGGATAAAAACACCAATTACGGTGAACACGATGTTATGACCAGGGATCGCCCGCGGTTTCCCATCTGAACCGTATTTCCCGATTCGAGGTCCGAGAGCGATCGCTCCCATAAGAGCCGCAACCCCGCCGGTGAGGTGAACAATACCCGAACCTGCGAAATCTGAATAGCTACCAGCGTCGCCCCAGTTAATGAATTCGGCTATAAGACCTCCTCCCCAGGTCCAATGGACAACGACCGGATAGATAAAAGCAGTCATCAAAGCTGAAAAGAGCAGATAGGCGGAGAATTTCGTTCTCCCAGCCATAGCTCCTGAGGCAATAGTTACAGCCGTTGCAGCAAAGACCACCTGAAAGAAAAAGTCCGTAGCTCCCGACAATCCACCTGAAACCCATTCGCCTGTATCCAACAGCTTTGGATCGGGGAGTGCGAAGAGAGATTCTCCTGAAAGGAACCATGAGTTCCCACCGATGAACCATCCGCCTCCGCTGCCATACGCGAATGCGTATCCAACAGCAAAGAATGCCAGAACTCCTATACACATATCGGCGATGTTCTTTGCCATAATATTCGCAACATTTTTACTTCGGGTGAGTCCTGCCTCAACAAGGGCGAACCCAGCTTGCATAAAGAAGACAAGAATCCCAGCGATGAAAACCCAGAGGTTATCCATGACAGTCTGAACAATCGCCGAGGCTTCAGTATTGCCCTGCGCCCATGCTGGACTAGCTGCCAGTACAAGACTTACACCTGCTATTCCCATTCCGGTAAATAATTTACGTTTCACAATTTCCTCCATAAGTTAGAGCCACATATGAAGGTACCGAGAGAATATTTCGTGCTTGTTTCTATATTGTTAAACCACAAAAATTCTTTCTCTAAGTTTTTCTGATCACCGGAAACGAGAGCTTGGAACTAATCTTGCAGCTCCAGTAACAACACCAACTTTCCCATCAAAATTATCCATTGAGGGAAGCTAGCATTCAGGTGTTAATTTCGAAAATTAGACAAGTATTAGCTGGAGTAACAAAATCACCTTTACGCAATATCGGAAGGTACTAATAGAACATTGCGGATTCTCTTTATCAAGTTAGATCTTGTAAGACGATTGCTTAGAAGGAAACTGCTTTGAGACGTTCAACGTTCATGTTTTTTTTGACGATGCTTCTCATTGGAGCTACCACAACAAGCATTGCATACGCACATGACCCGCTCTTCTTAACGCCAGAACAATCAACTCCGCAAGAAGGCCCGTATCTACCGGATGGGACAATATCTTTTGCTCTTTACGGTGAGTTCTTTGAAGCTGATGAAACACGTGGCTTCCAGGCAAATTTCCAAGAAGGAGACTTCTTTCAACTTGAGTTACTCATACCGGCCCGCGCTCCTGAAGAAAATCTCGCAGACGATCAACTTCCGTACCTACTAGTAGCTGGGCCCAACGGCTCAAAAGAAGTCCTCTACCCGAATATTCGGACACGTTTTGATGAGCCATTCACAAACACCAGCTACATCACCCTGCTAAAAAAACAAGCATCAGCACTTGAAGGAACCTACGACATCACAATCATTTCCCGGCATGCAGCCCGGTTCACCGTTGCTATAGGAATTCAGGAAAGATTTGGTACAACAGTTGAAAGAGCTGGCGATAGGCCATCAGCGTTTGATGAAACCCGAGAACGACTAGGAGAGTGGTACAGCGAACCCACGACATCAGAAGAACCTTCAATAGCTGAAGCCAAAGATGAACCTAAAGAAAAACAGCAACTTGATGAACCAGATCAAAGCATCCCGGAACAATCAATCGGAACCGAACCTCAACACGACAGTGAAAATACAGAGACACAAACACAAAGTGAAGAACCTGAACAATCTAAACAACCAAATCGGGCTATCTGGCTTGTAGTTCTCATCGCAGTAGCTTCTATACCTGTAACGCTTGTAATAAGAAGAATTCGTAGATTAACCACCTCAGATTGACTTGGCTGGTGAATCGTCACCTATAAAAATCCAACTATGACTGCTCAAGAAGGCGACCAGAACGTGATACTACCCGAATCAACATTAACGACTAACTACCGTGGTTATCGCAGTATGGCAGGAAACAGATCACAATCAAGAAGATCCCCATCGGAAAGACCTGGATCGGACGTTGGGATAGCTACCTCGCCGGCTTTACGACGGTATCGGGCATCGTCTCCGCACCACCTTGTCGCCAGCGCCCTCCGCCGGTGCACTTCACTCGAATTGCCCGGTGATCCATGCACGCTCATTCCTTGAAAAACAAGGCAGTCACCTGGAACCATATCCCACCTCAAAATCTCATATTCCTCAATCTCAGAGTCGATATTAGGAAGCTCCGGTAGGCCTGTCCCTTCATATGGCGAGTCATCACCGAAATGATGAGGATTATGTGCCGGCCAGCGGTGGCTTCCTTTAACAAACTGAAGAGAAGACTCCTTCTCAACAGGATCTAAGGGAATCCACACGGAACATACTTGTTGTCCTGATACCGCCCAGTAGGGCTGATCTTGGTGCCAGGGAGTTCGCTCAAGCGTTCCGGACTCTTTAACGAACATTTGGTCGTAGAAGAAATTGATCCGCGACGATCCCATTATGTCAGCGGCGATCTTGGCAGCAGGAGATTCAAAGACAAACTGTCGGAATGCGGGAATTCTCTGCCACATATTTAAATCAGCAAAAAAACGTCCCGGCGCGTCCGCTGCAGCGTATTCCTCCGCAAGACTTCCAGGATTCGACAGAGCTACTTCAAAAGCATCACGAAGAAAATCAACCCACCCAAGCTCAAAAACACCAGATAAGAGTGCGACTCCGTCATTTTCGTAGATGTCGCGTTCCTTTTGGCTCAATCGTCTACGAGGTTCAGTACCCGTCTGTTTTTTCATTTCTTACTCCACTGTTCGAGCTCAACGTCCGCACGAACAATGAGATCATCAAGTTCGGCACATAGCCGATATGTTTCCGCAGCACCACTGGGATCTTGCTCAAATGCGTCTACGGACAGCTCTCTCAACTCAAGTAAACGTCCATATATCCGCTCAGCGATCGTGACATCAGTTTGGGATTGGAAAGTAAATGCAAACCGATCAATATTCTTTTGGACCTCAGCATTCCAATCTGACGGAACCTTTATTTCCCTATCCATCTGCAGTACTTAACAAATCCTGAAGAACATGCAAGCTCGATGCCGCATCAGCAGCAGGACCGGAACCTGCTTCAGGCATCTCTGCTATAGCTTGATCTTGCTCTAGCACCCACCAAACTTCTTCCGGGAGAAGTGGAATAATACCAGCAAGATCAAGGTCGCCTTCACCTAGAGGGACGAAAACACGTTCCGCAATAGCGGCATCAAATTCAATCTCATGGCGAACCATCTTTCGACCAAGATCAAGATTCAAGTCCTTCATATGAACAAGCGCGATTCTATCTCCGGCCATTTTAACAAAATCGCCCGGGTCAAGATCGCCGCTTGCGATATGTGCTGTATCAAGACACCACCCACACGAACTAGCTTCCATAACCCTTTGCATATCCTCTTTTGTTTCAACCAATGAACCCACATGCGGGTGAAGAGCCTGCCTCAACCCCATCGAATGACACAGATCCTCCACAGCATCCAACCCATCACACAATTCCTTCCATCCATCATCACCCAGACTCTCATCTGGTCGAAGGCTGCCAGGTTTGGGGACGGTGATGAGAACGTCACCACCAAGAGCAACAAGTCGCTCTCCCGCCCTGCGAACGAATTCCAGAGCATCCACACGGCTTCCTCTCTCATGAATAACAAATGAAACAGGACCGGACGCAGCTCGTAAACCATATTTGTCAAGCAATACTTTTGCCTCAGCACCATCGTCCGGTAAGAATCCTGGAACACCAACTTCCGTTGCGGTAAATCCGATTTCTGACATTTCCGACAGGATACGCTCTTCGGGTAAATCAATACCCCACCTATTGTTCCCTACAAACCCCCAGGTAATAGGTGTTCCAGCTAGACGTGGTTCCATTGGCGTATATTACACGACATAAATATTATGGACCTTTCCCGAAGACGAACACGAAGTTCACAGTGACCGCAGATGAGTTTTCGGCCTAAGATAAGTGGAAACGATAAATGGGTAGGGAAATGGCGATAACCGAAAGCGATAGTACCGAAGCTGAAAATCTTCGGGAGCGATACCGTATTGAACGCGAAAAACGCTTACGCCCTGATGGGCACACCCAATACCTTGAACCAACAGGTCGTTTCGCCCACCTACTAGAAGATCCCTACTCCAATCATGATCCGCGAGACATCTTCACAGGCGAAGTTACTGTGGCAATCATCGGCGGTGGTTTCGCCGGCCTATCTGCGGGAGCCCGTCTGAAAGAGGCAGGGGTTGAGGACGTCATGCTGATCGAAAGCGGCGGAGACGTTGGTGGTGTCTGGTACTGGAACAGGTATCCCGGCGCAATGTGTGACACAGCCGCCATGGTCTACCTCCCTCTTCTTGAAGAAACAAACTACTTTCCATCAGAAAAATACGTCCAAGGATACGAAATCCACGCCCACGCTCAGCGCATCGCAACCACCTTTGGCCTATATGACAATGCCCTTTTCTCAACAAAGGTAGAAGACCTCAGCTGGAACGAACACATCAACCGTTGGATCATCAAAACCAATCAGGGTGACGAAATAAAAGCACAGTTCGTTGCCATGGGAACTGGGCCCATGCACCATCCGAAGCTTCCCGGCATTGAAGGAATTGAAGACTTTAAAGGACACATGTTCCACACCGCTCGATGGGACTATGACTACACCGGTGGAGATCGAACAGGAAAACCCCTTGAAGGACTCGCCGACAAAAGAGTCGGAATTATCGGAACCGGAGCTACCGCAGTCCAATGCATTCCCCATCTCGCCGCAAGCGCGGGCGACCTGTATGTCTTTCAACGAACTCCTTCCTCGATAGACATACGCAACAACAGGTCATTAACCGACGAAGATTTCTCTGACCTCGAAAAAGGATGGCAACGAGAATGGCTGATTAACTTCGCCACACTCCAAGCAGGAGGTTTCGCAGACGCTGATCTGGTAAAAGATGGATGGACCGACATAGCGATCCGAATCAGAGACCGCATCGTTGAAAGGATCCAAGCCAATCCAGGAGCTGGAATAGAAGACGTATGGCTAGATGCATTTGCAGAGTCGGATGATGAAAAAATGAATGAAATACGTGCCCGCGTTGACTCCGTGATTAATGATCAAACGACAGCTGAAGCTCTCAAACCCTGGTACCGGCAGCTTTGTAAAAGGCCGTGCTTCCACGATGAATACCTTCAGTCATTTAACAATCCCAATACTCATCTGATCGACACTGATGGACAAGGCGTCACCCAGATCGACGAAACTGGTGTCTGGGCTAGTGGTGAACACTATGAATTAGACTGCATTATCCTCGCATCCGGATTTGAAGTCCATATCGTCCATAATGCCCACTACGACACACGCGGAAAAAATGGGAAAACCCTTGAGGAACATTGGGACGATGGTATGAGAAGCCTCCATGGAATTAACGTCCATGGCTTCCCGAACCTCTTCATCCTTGGCCTCGCTCAAGGCGGCAGTCTCGTAGCGAACGTTACCCATAATTTCACCGAATCAGCATCTGCAATCGCAGCAATGATCGGCGAATGTCTTGAAAGCGGTTCAGAAACTCTTGAACCTACAGCCGACGCAGAACAAGCATGGCTTGACCGGCTTGAAGTACAGGACCGAGGATTTCTTGCGAACTGCACACCCGGCTACTACAACAATGAAGGGTCAGCTGCTTCTGATCGGGACCTTTTCAGCACTGCACGATATCCAGATGGGCCAGTCGCATTCTTCGAATACCTTCGCCAGTGGACGAGTAATGGAACGTTCGAAGGACTTGAATTCTCGTCGCCTTCCGCAACCTAAAGCAAAAAGTAAATAACCGTAGAGGGGCAGTCTTCTACTTACCCGAGATTTAACGGGATTGACTAGAAATGAGGTTTCTTGTCAGACATAGCACAACCGCCGAAGAACCCGAATACGCACCTATATCGAAATGGGTTAATCGCGTGCGCGTTTGGCTACATGCTGACAGCGATATCTCCTGTCATCGTAGCTGATTCAAATGTTCATGGACTTGCAATGGGTCTTTGGAGATGCTGGATTGCGTTTGCACTAATCGCTGTGATTGTTCTGATGCGAAAAGATCTCTCATTTGAACGTTTCTTATCTTCAGCTCCCGCAGGTATTTGCTTTGGAAGCAGTATGGGACTCTTTTTCTGGGCAGCCAAAATTACCAGTATTCTCAATGCGACACTCATAACGATTCTTCTTCCTATCCCTCTTACTATCGCCTCCTATTTTATTTTCCGAGAACGAATCACTTTTCGGTACATTATCGTTTCCATAGTTGCTGTCTGCGGAGCCATGCTGATAGTAGCTTCAGGAAGTAGCGGCGGGACAGGGGATCTCAAAGGAGATTTTCTCGCAGTGGTGGCTGTGCTTATTTCAGCAGGGTATTTTGTTTTCGCAAAAAAAACACTTCTTACTGTCCCGCTCCTAGAATTTCAGGCCGGAGTTTTTGCATGGGGGGGAATTGTTCTTATCCCTATGGTGATTGCAACCGATGCGAGTATTATCGCTCAATCTAATGCTGACTTGGGCAGAATTTTTATGGTTGCGCTTATCCCAATGGGTGGCCATCTACTCTTAAATTATTCACACGGGAAAGCTCCGTTGAATCTGATCGCTGTTTTTCAACTCATAGTCCCTGTCGTTTCTACGCTGCTTGCTTATTGGATATTGTCTCAAACAGTTTCAGCTTTTCAAGGAGTTGGAATGGCAATAGTTATTATTACGCTGGCTATTAATTCCTACTTCAACCCCGATGACGAAGAATCAGAAAAGTCAACTACCTGAAACTAGTCCAACGGTCGATCAGGATGATCCGGTGGGAGAAGTTGAAAAGCTTCTGCGTGTGATCGGGTATCAGGAATAGTCACCACGTAAGTCACCGGACCGTCCGACTCACCTTCAATATGAAGGGCGCCGGAAGGAATAATGAGCTTATCTCCGGGCTCTATTGAAAGTTTCTCTCCCGTTTCTCCGCATCCGATCCATGTATTACCTTCCATGCAATATCCATGCACTTCGATATTGTGCCAATGATACCCAGGTGGAGGTGTAGGGTCAGAAACATACGTAGAAGGCCAGAATCCTGTCTTAATCACATCCTGTAAAACCTCTTCGAGGCCACTATGAAAGTTTTTCTCTATTCGGATCTGTGGTGCCATAGTTTGAGTATGCCAGTTAACTAGGAGGCCCGTCTATTGCGGACGCAAACTCATACCGCCAGACTGGATAATCCGAGCTTGACGCAATCCATATTCCGCCATTGTCATCAGAAACAAGGATTCTCCCAATCGCTTCGGCCATTTCTTCTGGAGGGCTCATTGGCCTTCCAGCTAGTCGTCGTTCATCGGGCTGTATAGGGGTATCGACGCTCCCAGGGCATAGTGCATTAATTTGCACTCCACGTTCAGCCAGTGCAGGGGCAACACTTCTGACAAAACTGATTACTGCTGATTTCGACAGGGCATATATTGGGTCGGGAGGTTGTGTCCTGATACCAGCTACTGATGCGGTCACCAAGATACTTCCTGATCCCTGTTTTTCCATAAAAGGTAAAGCCGCCATCGCCCCATAGACGACACCATCGATATTTACTGCAAGAACATTTTTATAGTTAGGAAGAATCCATGGAATAGGATCATCTTTGACGCTAGAACCCCTCGGTCGGCTCCCAATTCCGGCGTTCAAGCAGAGGAAATCAAGTGTGCCATACTGTCCTGCGGTCTCTGCTACCAATTTTTCCCACCCTGCAAGGTCAGCTACGTCGAATTTGGTGAAATCACAATCCACAGCATCAGCGACACTTTGTCCAGCTTTCTCATCGGTATCTACAATGACGACCTTTGAACCTAATTTACTCAAACGATCCGCTACAGCTGCTCCTATACCGGAACCTCCTCCAGTAACAATCGATACTTTTCCAACGAAACTTGTTTCAGTAAGTTCAGGCAACTTGGACATTTGCCCATCGTATGCCAGTTTCCTTTTTTATGTAATAGTGAAGAGATGGATCTCCAATTGACCGGAAAGAAAGCTCTCATATCGGCAGGACACAAAGGGCTCGGTTACTTTATCGCCAAGCGTCTACTCGAAGAGGGAGCGATGGTAGCAATATGCTGCAGAAGCGAAGAAGATTTAGCTGCAGCGCTCGAAGAATACAACACTCTAGGGCATGCAATTGGAAGTATTTGCGACTTCTCCGATCCTGCTGCAGTTGAACGATGGACAGAAGAATCAGGGTCCCAACTTGACGGGATTGACATCTGTATCGGTAACGCAAGTGCCAGCGGCCAGAACTTGAAATACGGGGAGGGCCTGGAACCCTGGATGAAAAGTATAAATATCGATATTTTAGGAAACGCCCTATTCTACGAAACCGCTAAACCCTTCCTTCTTGAATCAACTGCAGCATCGATTGTCCAGATCGCGACGATCACTGCGATAGAACACCACGATGTTCCGATCACCCCTAGCTACGGCGCGACGAAAGCGGCTGCGATTCGTATGATCTCTCACCTTGCCCAGACATGGGGAGTCGATGGGATTAGAGCAAATTCCATTTCACCCGGCCCCATTTTTGTTGAAGGTCACCGATGGGATGATATTCGATCCCGAATGCCCGATATTTACGAACGAGACGTAGCGATGCATCCACAAAAACGCATGGGTACGGGAGATGAAGTAGCGGATGTTGTCGCCTTTATGGCTTCCTCTCGGTCAAGCTGGATCAATGGCGCAAATATTGTCGTAGATGGCGGATATACCAAAGGCGTGAACTTCTGATACTTAGAACCTAATGCTCAAGACGATTGGTTGAGAGAGTCAATCATGTGCATCATCTGCTCCCGTACTTTCTCCAAAGCCTGCCGGGGTCTAATCATCACCTTAAATTCCACAATAAGCCCATCATCATCGCACGTAATGATGTCTACCCCATTTACATGTAACCCATCGATAGAGGTCTCAAATTCCAGAACAGCATGTTTCCCATCTAGAACTCGTTTCGTATACCGGAAAGACGATGTTGAGCTATTTTTCTTTTCACCATCGCCAGTTTTTTGACTATCGTCGCCGGGAAAAACAAGCGATGCGGCCGAGAGGTACATTTTGGTCAAGTCACGACCATGTTGTGGATGGAAGAGAACCGGAGACCAGAAAATACAATCTTCATGAAGAATTTCATCAATCTCTAATACACCCCGCAAGACCTGATGCCACTTTTCATACACTTCCTCAATTAATGCAGGTTCCGTGTCTGATAATTTGGTCATAACAGCTACCTCCTTCGTCGAACTAACCCTATAACATTATTTTCTTCCAAGGTGAAGTGGCCTACTATTAAGAAAACTTAAAGGGTAGAGAACTCTTAAAACACTGTCGGAAACAACATGGAAATCGGAATAAAAGTAGCCCCACATCACGTTGAGTGGAAATCATTACTAGCAGCTGCAGAAATAGCTGATCAAGCAGATGTCTTTCACCAATTTTGGAATTTTGACCACTTTTATCCAATAAAAGGCGCCACTGACGGACCCTGTCTTGAAGCGTGGGTGACGCTTACTGGTATCGCCCAGGCAACACATCGCATCAGAATCGGATGCATGGTGAATGGCGTTCACTACAGGCACCCTGCCGTACTAGCAAACATGGCGTCCGCTCTAGATATTGTTAGCCAAGGCCGATTTGAACTAGGCCTAGGAGCAGGCTGGAACGAACTAGAATCAGGCGCATATGGTATCGAACTCGGGTCACTGAAAGAACGGTTCGATCGCTTTGATGAAGCACTAATAGTTATCTCATCTCTTCTCGCTGAAGAAAACACGTCCTTCTCCGGACAATACTACTCATTGCAGGACGCAAGGAACGAACCCAAAGGCCCCCAACAACCCCTCCCAATTTGTATTGGCGGAACTGGAGAAAAAAGAACATTACGGAGTGTCGCCCGGCATGCATCACATTGGAATCTTCCAATGTTCGAAGATCAACTATTTAAACAAAAGTATGAAATTTTGAAAATCCATTGCGAGAACGCTGGAGCCAATATTAAGGACATTAAAGTTTCCACACACGTATTCGTAGAAGAAGAAACTACATCATCCTCGGTGATTTCTCAGATACTGCACCAGAACCAGCTAGGAATTCACCAGTCGATTCTCTATTTCCAGCCACCCATACAAATGCGACAGGTTGAACAACTAACGAACGCACTAATGGATGAATTTCATTAACAACACAAATATCTCATATCATCAAAAGTCATCTAGCGAAGATTTTCACCGCAGATTAGAATCAGATCGTTGGCGGTAAAGACCAACTCATAATAAGTTGCTTAAGACTGGGGAATCTTATGGACAACGTAGAAAACCGTTTGAAAACACTTCATCGTACTTTTCACTCTCCACTCTTCCCGTCAGGAAGTGATCCACATTTCTGATCTACAAATCCTTCAACCATTAACTGCTGGCCGCCTTAAATTGAAGAATCGGGTTGTTTTTCCAGCTAATCAAACGTTGCTATCCGAAGATGGCGTCGTAGGTCCAAGAATGCGGGCATATTATGCTGAGCGGGCAAAAGGAGGAGTGGCGGCAGTCATCGTCGAAGGTGGAGCCGTTCATGACACTACGGTGAAATTCCCAAACTACTTATGGGGACACAAAGAAGAGATTATTCCTTCGTACATGGCCCTTCAGAAAGAACTGTCCAAGTATGACTGCAAAACTATTATCCAACTTGTTCACAGTGGTAGCAGGATGTCTTCTCATGATTCTCGACTACCGCTGTGGGCGCCCTCAGATGTGCGATCAGCGATCTCACCAGAAATTCCTCATGCTATGACCACCGATGAGATCAGCCAGGTTTTAGATGGGTATGAGAAATCATTCAAAAATGCTGTTGAGGGAGGTGTAGATGGGATAGAGATCCATGCAGCTCATGAATATCTTCTTGGCCAATTTCTTTCACCTCTCAATAACCTCCGTAGTGACGAATACGGTGGATCAATGGACAACCGGATGAGATTACTCAATGAAGTTGTCATGCTGGCACGAAAAACCGTCGGCGATGAGATGGTTGTCGGAATTCGAATAAATGGGAGCGACCTTGTTGATGCCAGCCTAAATAATGATGATTACGTAGAAGTCGCTCAGAATATCGAGGCCCTTGCATCAGTGGACTATCTTTCTATTAGTGCAGGGACATCCCGCGATAATCACATGATCGTCCCTCCAATGGATACCCCAGAGGGTTTGTATGTGGATTATGCGGCGAACATTCGAGCCGCCGTTACTCTACCAGTGATGGCAGTTGGCAGGTTGAAAAACCCTCAACTAGCCGAAGAAGTTATCGCTACTGGTAAAGCAGATGTTGTAGCACAAGCAAGAGCGCTTATCGCAGATCCATTCTGGGTTCAAAAACTTAATGAGAAATCTCCGCAGCAAATACGACCGTGCATTGGTTGCAATCAAGGATGTTTCGGATACCTCTACACAAATAGGCCAATAACCTGTGCAGTCAATCCAGCTGTAGGCCATGAAAGGACCATAGGGCACGGAACTGAAACTTCGTCTTCCGGAAGCGTTCTTGTCGTTGGAGGAGGCCCTGCAGGGATGGAAGCAGCTATTGCCGCTCGAGAACGAGGATTAGAAGTAACGTTGGCTGAACCCTCTGACACACTTGGCGGTCAAATACCTCTTGCTTCCAGTATCGACCCCCGCGCTGAGCTAAGAACAATCATTGACTACCAAATTGATGAACTCTATAGACTTGGGGTAGATGTCAAACTAGAGACACCTATTGATGTAAGTGAGATAGACAATTTAAAACCAGATACGATCATTATCGCGACCGGATCGCAACCTAGAACTTCGCCATTTACTAGCGATGGCTCTATCCCTGTCATCGCTCCTATCGACGTTATGGCTTCACCTGAGACATACTCGGATACCAATATTATTGTCGTTGATCATGTAGCTCATTTTCCTGCATATGCTCCAGCGGAAGCTTTGAAAGATGCAGGGGCTGAAGTAATGGTTATAACTCCGAAGCTATTCGTTGGGAGTCTCCTTGACCAAGCAACAATGGTTAGAACATTGCGGAGATTAGCGAGTAAAGGAATACAAATGGTTCCAAATACAGGTGTGGTCAAGATCTCCGATGGCTTACTTCATGTCCAAGATACGCTTTCCGGACAGATGAGGACAGAAGAGCCTGACGTGATTATCGCTGCCGTGGGTAATCAAGCGGTCGAGACTCTCTCGGATGAGTTAACGAAAACCATTCACTATTCGAATGTTCACATCATTGGTGATGCATCAGCTCCGAGAACCATTTTGGAAGCTATTCGAGAAGGTCGGATAGCTGGAAGGTCAATTTAGAACGTTACCTCCAATACTTTGGTCAAAACGTTTTGGAGCCAGCCCCTGGGGGCTGGCTCCTGACTTACTCAACTTTTTAAGTAGTTGTTGAGTTCTTAGCGCTGCTTGCGAAGATTAAGAATAGCGCCGGTTATTGCGGCAACTCCGACAAGTCCGAGCACGATGATCAGGCCGAGTATCGCACCTGACATTCCTGACTTACCGTTCTTACCGAGATCTTCACCGACTGCTAGCTCTTCGTCAGAACCGTCTACTTCTGAAGTATTTTCTACTACTTCATCTGTTCCTTGAGCTTCCTCATCAGCTTGAGTTTGAGCGAGAATTGCGTCAGCTCTGGCTTTCTCAGCTTCAGCTTGGGCCAGTGCTAGCTCTTTTTCCGCTTCAGCTTGGGCGAGAGCTGCTTCAGCTGCTTCTCTTTCAGCATTTGCCTGAGCGATAGCTGCTTCGGCGGCTGCTTCAGCGGCTTGTGCTGCTTCGGCGGCTGCTTCAGCGGCCGCTACTGCTGATGCTTCAGCTGCTGCTGCGGCTGCTGCTTCGGCTGCTTCTTGTGCTTCGAGAAGAGCTTGCTCGGCTGCTTCGGCTGCTTCTTGTGCTTCGAGAAGAGCCTGGGCTGCTTCTTCAGCTGCTACTTGAGCTGCATACTCAGCTGCTGCTTCGGCGAGTTGTGCATTTGCATCTTCCTCACAGATAGTTACTTCCTCGTCAAAGACAACAGTGGACTCAGAACCTGGCATGAGACCAAGTTGAACAACTTCAACTCGAACGACAGTTACGTCGTCTGTCATTCCCCAATACCGACCGAAATCTTCGGTGTCATATGGAGCGATAAGTTCTATATCAGATTCGGTAGAAGCTTCTTCCGGAAAAGTAAATTCTGGGCTTTCTCCACCTTCAAGCGTGCCATCGTACATAAATACTTGGTAGCGCTTTGGACCTGTATTGTTGTTTGTTATTTCAACATCGATTCCTTCAGGAACAGGTGCATATGATGGAAAGCATCCAGTTGGCTCAACTGTGACGTCGGTTCCGATTAGGATCTCTATTCCTTCCATTACGGTCAAGTCTTCGAGGTCAATTATTGACCCAGGACCCATACCGGGACCACCACTTGGTGTAGCTGCTGCTGTTGCTGTGAACATAGTAGCCATGCCTATTCCTACGAGAGCGACTGACGCTATTGCCCTTCGGATGTTGTTATTTGTTTTGTTTGTTTTCATTTTTGCCTCCTAGGCTGTTTTGTTTGTGCTAGGTAGACAACCGAAAT
>PBIQ01000033.1 GCA_002720485.1 Acidimicrobiaceae bacterium | reverse complement strand
GGCCTCGAACCGGCGACCTCAACCTTGGCAAGGTTGCGCTCTACCAACTGAGCTACATCCGCAGAGACTCAAGTATAGGAAACAGAAAGAGAAATAAGCAATCAGAGGAAAATGGAAACAGCTCGCCTCGATGCTTTCCGGCCCTTGATGCCCTTTTACGAGGTTCGAAGATCTACCTCTAAGGTAAGGATTCCATCGACAAGGGAACCTTTAGCGTCTCCTATGATCGCGTAATCCATATAGTCCTGCTGCGCTTGTTCAATAAAGAGTTGCCGTTCTTCACCTCCAACGGGAGGGAGATCTCTTTTTTTCACTGCTGCTGCCCTATCTTTAAACCGTTGCAACATTGCTTCAATATCAAGTTCGTTTTCCATGCACTTAGCATAGAGCAAGTTACCTACAAGTCAGTTGAACCAGAAATTTCACCATTTGGGGAATCCTGATTTTGGGCTATCTGCCTATTTTTAGATCGGGGAAACACTTGAAAGAAATTCCGCTTGGTTAAGGCCTCTTGACCGTGTTCTTCGACAAAGCGATCCCGCGCCCATTGTCCCGTCTTGCGCCAGTAATACCATAAGCCGATAAAGGCCACTGCCGCAATGACGATCAAGGCGATTACTGCTCTTCTCACTTCGAAAGAAGACGTAATAAGTTGTGAGGTTTCACTTTCACCTGGAATGTACTCTTTCTCAGACTCTGTTATTTGCGCAAACGATGAATCTATTTTTTGCAGTAGATACGCAAGGTTGAGAACCACAGCAGTTATATACATACCGGCTTTCTTCATCCTGCATCATCCTTTCTGATGTTCAGGACAAGAATAGGTTGTTCTCCCCCCAACCTTGTATCTTTCCAAGGGAATTCCGTCTCTTGGACATATTCCACCACCTACTCTGTGATCTTGCAACAAGCCCATGTGGGATCCGCCTAGAGATGTCAGTTCAGAAACAGTCTTTGAAAAGTGCCTGTGCAAGGTTCGGATTTCGTGATTGTTCAAAGAATCGGAAGCCCGCCTTGGATCAATAGATGCACGCCAAAGAATCTCATCTGCCAGCAAGTTCCCTACTCCCGCGATTCTACTTTGGTCCATTAATCTAGCTTTGATGGGGCGCGCAGAACCCAGAAGTACATCTTTGAGCATCTGCTCCGTCAGTGCATACAAGTCATAGCCAAGCAAACCAAGGTCAGGATTAAGCTCTACGCCGCCCAGACGCCGAGGATCGCGAATCCGCATACTCCCACCATCTGCGAAATTCACGATTAAACGATCCCAAGAAGGTTCGTCTCGAACACTGGAATATTCCAGATATTCAATAGGGGCAGAACCGTCAACGATAATTCTTCCCGTCATTCCAAACCGGAGACCTAAGCAATCCCCATTGTCAATTTCCAGATACAGCAACTTACCGATTCGCCTTGCATGAAGAAATTCACTTCCGACTAAAGCCTCTGTAAGAATCTCAGGTGATGTTTGACCCTTAAGGTAACGAAGGTCATCAGCTACTACCGAAGAGATTTCTCGGGAGAGACCTGCTTCTGCGCCCCTCCGGTAGTATTCAACCTCTATCCCTTCAGGCATAACCCCTCACGGTGACGGTGCTAGCTATCAAGAAGGGATCGGAGAACGTCTCCGACACCATTTGTGGCCAGCAGAAAGCCATCGTGCCCGTTAGGGTCTTCGATTTCGATATAGCTGCAATCACCGCCAGCTTCTTGTATGAACCGTTGAATTTCAATCTGTTGGTGCGGTGGGTACAAAGAATCTGTACTGATACTTGCTGTGGCTGTAGTTGCGGTGATCCTTTTTATAGCTTCTTGGATGGATATGCGCCCTCGAGCTAGATCGTGTGTATCCATAGCTCGATTGAGAACGAGATATGAGTTTGCGTCGAAACGACGTACTAATTTCTCACCGTGATAATCCAAGTAGGATTCAACTTGAAAACGGTCCCATAGGCCGAAGATCGAATCTTTCTCTACAAGTGCTCTTCCGAAACGTTCTTGGAAACTTTCATCGCTTCGGTAATGAATCTGTGCAATAGCTCGCGCTATGGCAAGGCCAGCATAAGGACCATCACCTGGTTCAGCATCATAGTAATCTCCGCCCCTCCATCTAGGATCTAACGCTAGCGCTGATCTTCCTACAGCGCTCCAAGCGATCTGTTGTGAGCTAGCTGCTAGAGCTGTTGCTATCGGGGCAATACGTTGCACGCGTTCTGGAAACATGGCTGCCCATTCAAGCACTTGCATGCCGCCCATTGATCCTCCTATGACAGCGTGCCAGCAGCGCACTCCTAGGTGATCTGCTACTTTTGCCTGCGCTCTGACGATGTCGCGGATTGTTATCTCTGGGAAACGTGACCCATACGGGCGACCCACTGAAGGATCAATTGAGGATGGCCCAGTGCTTCCTTGGCAGCCACCAAGGACATTTATGCAAACGACAAAATACTCATTCGTGTCAACTGCTTTGCCTGGCCCAATCACATCATCCCACCAGCCTTTCGTGGGATGGGCGGTATTGCTTTCTCCTGTTACATGCGAGTCTCCGGTCAACGCATGGCACACAAGTACAGCGTTAGAACTGTCACTGTTAAGCGTTCCCCAGGTCTCGTACGCCTGTACTACTTCAGCCAAGCTGCCACCAGGCTCGAGAGCAAATGGGTAGCCGTCTGTTATTGTGAGAAACCGACGGTGGCCTACTGGGTCTCCTGGAAACCAAGCACCAGAAACGGGAAGATCAGAAGAATAGTTCCGCGGATGCGCGGGAACAGCGTTCAAGGACCCTTCACTAGGGCCTTGACCTCCTTCAATGATATCTAACCTTGGTCCTTTAGATTTTGCTCGTCTCACCTGTTCCATTTTATCTCTCTTCGAAATAGACACCTTGATGCTAAGTGATGAGATATTTTTTGTTCCTCGGCACTTTGTTGCTTAGCCTTAGACTAAACCGCATCCTAACCCTCCGGCTAGAGGCACCTTGGGTGTCAATCCCAGGTTGCCGTGTTCGAATAACGAACCGCTCTTGATGTACTGTCAGTGAACCAGCATTTGGCGCAAACTCCAACATTTGCCGTAAATTGTTAGCGCCATGCCGGCAGCCGGTTTAACCACCATTCAAAAACATCATCGTTAAGCTCGTATGCTTTTGCGGTTTCGCTACCAATCTTTCGTAGATACGATGCCCACATTGTCTCTGAGTCAGCCAAATACGCCTTCTTTGCAAATTGAGCTGCTTGATTCCACTCATGGGTTTTCTCTGGCAGCGGTATTTCACTTATTTGGGTGGCCGATAGCTTCAGGGTGTCCGATGACAAGGCTGCTCCTGCAGCTCTGGCGAAAGCTCTCGCACTGGCAGCGGGAGAGCTCAGCGCAGCAGAGATACGCCATATGTCCTTGGAGTCGCATTCGACTGAAATAACCGGCGTTGATGGGATAAAACACCCTTCAGGGTCAGGAAGCACTTCTAGTACTTTGGTCTGGGTTGCCACTAGGACCTTTGGCCTTAAACGATCTCTGACCCAATGGTATAACTCTGAGTTCCCGTTCTTTAGCGCATCTAGGTCGACTACAGGCTCAATCCAACTTTTGTTCGCATATCGAAATGCCCCCTTTCCCCAACGGTTACGAAATGGATCAATCATCCCTACCGTAATAAGAGGGGCCCAATCCCCCTCGCAAAGATGTTTTTCAAAGACGTACTCTTTAAGCCCATAGAATTGATCTCTGAAACCCGCAGTTGACGAACAGATCTTTCTAAGCTCTGGGCCTTGAAGGTTGACAGATGGAACTCCGCTAACTGCAGAAATTATCTCTGTCCAGTTATCTCCTTTGTCTCTGGCGATGGGTTCTCTTTCCCTAATCTCAGAACCCTCCCATAACCTCAATTCTGATTCTCCGCTCATCGGACCAAAAATCGGCGCGCAGACATGCACACCGGCTTCAAATACGTCTGACCCGCCCAACCACATACCTCTAAGATCCATTTGCTTTTCAAGTTCTTCACGTATCGGGCAGGAATCAGATGCTGAAATAAAGGACTGAGGCTGGATCATAAGCAAGGTTCCCTCATCTGCCAGCATTGAGGCTCCGACTAGTAGGAAAAAGCATGCTGTATCTGCGTATGGGCCGGCAGAAGTCTTCCAACGTTCTCGAAGTCGATTTGTTGAATCTAAAGTACGAACGGTCTGGTGTTGAAGCTGATTCTGAAAGGGAGGATTTCCTATGACTGCAGAAAATCCCCCTTTTGGGGGTGAAGTGAAAGCTTGAATGCCTTTCTCTAAAGAGTCAGCCGCTACGATGTTGTCTCCGGCGAGGATCCAATCATCATCGGATGCCCAAAGCGATAGCGCCGCTTTGGCAACTAGTACTGCGTCCGGATCTATATCAATACCCCATAGGAAGTCTTGAATAATAGTCGAAGAGGAAAGACCAGACTTTCGAAAAATATGTGCTGCAGCGAGCAAAAATGACCCGCCTCCTACAGAAGGGTCGCAAACGGGCCCTAGAGGAGCTGTGTATAGAGCAAGATCGGTGAGTTTCTGCGCAACTTTGGTCGGAGTGTAGTGGACACCGCTGTTTCGGCGCACCGAAGAATCCAGACATTGCTCATAGACTGCCCCGACCAATTCCGGTGTATATTCAACTTCTTCAGGAGGAAGCAGGTTTCCACAGGAAAGAAGGTGAGGTCCTGATGAGTCCCGAAGCAGACCTTTTTGGGCAGCTACTCCTCTCGCCACTGCTGCTGCTACTTCAATAGGGTCATAGCCCTCCTCTAATGACCTTTGAAGCCATTGTGTCATTAACGGATTCATCGGGACCCACTCGAAAAATACATACCTAAAAGTGTACGAGTGTTTCGTAGTGAAAAAACTACCTAGCTTTTACTTTTCTGGCTCCCAATCTCCAAGACTTCCTAGTCGTTGATCGTTAGAGAACATTTCCACCACAGGAATGTCCAGTCCAACACGCTTTTGAAGTCGTTTTACCACTAGTTCTTCATCCCAAAGCAACAGTGTGACGACAAGGCCTTTTGTTCCTGCTCTCGCCGTCCTACCGGACCGGTGGAGATACGTTTTATGGTCAGGCGGAGGGTCATAATGAATGACTACTTCGACATCATCAACGTGAATTCCGCGAGCTGCTACATCAGTAGCGACTAGGACGGGAAGATCGCCCTTTGCAAAGCGGTCCAGTGCTTTCTCTCTCATATTCTGACGAAGATCCCCATGGATGGCTTGAGCTTTAACACCCTCTTCTGTTAGTTTCCGGACCAGATGATCGCATCCCGCTTTAGTGTTACTGAATATCAAAGTTCGTGAAGCTGAAGCTGCTATGGAAGCAGCGACTTTGACTTTGTCTCGCTCATGAACATGGAGGAACCGATGAGTCATCTCTTCGACAGTGATTTCTTTAGCTTCTACTTCGTGCATGCAAGGATCAGATTGGTATCTCTGGATCAATGAGTTAACAACGCCGTCCAACGTCGCGCTAAACAACAGGGTCTGGTGTTTTCGTTCTACCTTTCTTAGTATCCATTCCACTTGCGGAAGAAATCCCATGTCAGCCATTCGATCAGCTTCATCGATAACGACCATCTCCAGTCCCCCAACGGAAACAACGTTTCTTTCGAGTAAGTCAATCATCCTTCCAGGCGTAGCGGCAACAACATCTAACCCCTTTTTAATGGTTTTTATCTGAGTTTCTATATTCGCCCCTCCGTAGATTGCAGCTATCTTTAGCCCACGAACGTCAGCGATAGGTTCTAGCTCTTCACTTACTTGAACAGCAAGCTCTCTTGTGGGAACAAGTATGAGCACTCTAAGGCTAGCTGTGCTTGCCTTGATGTCCAGATTAAGGTTCTGAATCATCGGAATACCGAATGCCAGAGTTTTACCGGACCCAGTCTTTGCCTTACCGCAGACGTCTTTACCGGAAAGGGCATCTGGGATAGTAAGGGTTTGTATAGGAAACGGCGAGGTTATACCTCGCTTGATGAGGACTTCACAGATATCTACATCTATTCCGAGGTCGCTCCATGTTTGATTACTTGTCATAAGGTGTTGTAGGAAATTTCGGTTGAGGAAGGTCGTTTGAGCGACTTTGTAGAGGAAGCGTCATGGACAGAGGAAAGATCCACAGTTTTCTACAATACATCTTCTGGTACCTCGAATGGGCATGTTAGAAAATACCTCAATCCGAATTGGTTAACGTAAGTCGAACAAGGTCTATGGATTCTTTGAATCCTTTGATCCTGTGTTTGCCGATTGGGGTAGATGGCGTGTTCACCATCAGTGAAGTGATCATTGAACTTGTAGCAAGGACTTCTCCGGGTTCTGCCTTGTCACATAATCGCGACGCCATGTTTACCGCATGACCTAGGTAGTCTTCTCCATCAACCAGCAATACCGGACCAGAAGCTAAACCTGCCCTCAGTTCCAATGGGGCATCGGATTTAGCTAGAGATTCTAATATCTCCATAATCGCTTCAGTAGCGGTTTCGGGTTCAACAGCTACCAGCATCGCTCCATCGCCCAGCCATTTTGCTATACGTATCCCTTTTCGTGAAGCCACAGTTCTTACGAGGAATCTAAAGTCGTTAAGAACTTCAACCGCAGCCTTATCGCCCCAACGATCTGTAAACGTCGTAAAGCCAGAAAGGTCTACGAATGCGAAAGTACGCTCAAATCTATCTTCGTATGGATTCTCTTCAATCATTTCTCAACGCCTCAACCACGAAGCTACTCTTATAGAAGTCATCGTGCTGAGATTTCTTATGATTAATCCCTCTACTATTCTCAGCAATCATCGAATTGGCCGTCTTTCAAACCAGCGTGGGGGGGTCTTGAACTCTTTCTTCGCTTGCGTCAACTCCTCCCCGTTTCCATTCAACCTTGAAAAGAAGACCGAGGCTCAAAAGGAGAAGAAGGGCGAATACCCAGATATTCACTCGAAGTCCAGCGATCTTAGTTGCTTCATCGATGCGAAGAGCTTCTACCCAGATACGTCCAATCGAATACAGGGCGAGATACACGATGAAAAGCATTCCGGCAGTAAGCTTCTTCATTCGGTCAATTTTGATCAGTGCCAAAACAACCATAAGGTTCCATAGCGATTCATAGAGAAAAGTAGGATGGAACGTCGCTTGTTCAAGATGTTGAACGGGGCGATTTTCTGGATCAATTTCCAACGCCCATGGTAATTCTGATGGGCGGCCATAGAGCTCTTGGTTAAACCAATTCCCCCATCTCCCAATCATTTGCGCAAGAGGTATTGCCGGGGCCACAACATCCATAGCTGTCCGCAAATCTAAATTAGCTCTCTTGCAATAGATCATCGCAGCCAAATAACCAACGATGACTCCCCCAAGAATACCTAGACCACCCTTCCATATTTTGAACGCTTCTCCCCAATTCCCACTGAACCTGCCCCAGTCGGTAATGACATGATAAAAACGAGCTCCGATAATTCCGGCAGGGACACCCCACATCGCTATGCCTGGCGCATGATCTGCGCTTAATGAACGATCTGTAAATCTTTTCGCAGTAAGCCAAACTGCTGCTAGGACGCCGAGAGCTATCATAAGGCCATACCCTCGAAGGGTAAGAGACCCTAAGTCTAAAGATCCTGAACTGGGACTAGGAATTGAACTAAACACAATCTTCCTTGAGTGGTTACGGTATTCCCGCAAGTAAAATCATTCTACATGCTGACGAACGCCTACTATGCAGAATCACGAAAGCGAAATCATGAATAGCTCAAATGAAATTCGAAATCTGATATTCGAATACGCAAGACGAATAGACGATGGTGACTTCGAAGGTGTCGGTAAGTTGTTTAGCAGAGGGAAAATCATTATCGATGATACAAGGAGCATCGAAGGGGCTGTGGATGTTTGTGCAATGTACACAGAGACGACACGACGATACGAAGATGGAACACCGCGAACACATCACGTGACAACGAATATTGAAATCAATAAGATGGGCGACTCAGCCGATTCAACATCGTACTTTACCGTCTTTCAGGGAATGGACGATTTCCCTATACAGGTCATCGTTACAGGACAGTACTTTGATTCATTTCTTTTGCACGACGATGGATGGTGGTTTAGCAGCCGCCGAATGGTTTTAAAACAAATAGGAGATGTAAGCCGACATCTTCTCATCGATCTTTAACTACTGTTGATTCAGCAGATTGCATTCTCTGTATTAATGGTATACATTAATACAGAGAATGCAGTACAACCTGAAAGGTACGAATTGTTCACAGGAATTATTGAAGAAGTCGGAGCAGTGCAATCCATTTCCCCTAACGGTCCAGGGTCTTCCTTGACTTTTTCCGCGAACAAGGTGCTAGAAGACATCGAAATTGGCTCCTCAATAGCTGTCAATGGATGCTGTCTCACAGCGACAAATTTTGGTGCTGACTGGTGGGCCACAGATGCGGTTCCTGAAACCATGGATAGGACATCTTTGGGGTTTTTAAACGAGGGCGACCCGGTAAACCTCGAACGCCCGCTCCACACTTCGGGCCGATTTGGCGGGCATATCGTTCAAGGTCACATTGATGGAACTACCAACATACGAAGTATAGAGCGGCAAGATGATGAGTCATACCGGTTTATTTTTGAATTAAAGACTGAATGGGAGCAGTATGTTTGCCATAAAGGATCAATCGCGGTAGAAGGAATTAGCCTTACTGTCGCAGCAGTGAATCCAAACAGTTTTGAGATTGCTGTTATCCCGCACACATGGACTGCCACAAATCTCGGAGGAAAAATAGCCGGAGATACAGTTAACATCGAAGTAGACATTCTCGCAAAGTATGTAGAACGCCAGCTTTCGGCGAACAAGCAAACCAACTTGGAAGTAGAGTAGATTACCGTGTCAAAATTAAACACTATCCGAGAAGCGATTGATGCTATAGCAGCAGGTAAGTTTGTCGTGGTCATAGACGACGAGGACCGAGAGAATGAAGGCGATCTAATCATTGCCGCTGAGACAGTTACTCCTGAAGATATGGCGTTCATGGTCAAGCACACCAGCGGGGTCGTATGCTGCCCAATCACTAATGAGCGAGCTGACGCTCTTCACCTTCCATTGATGGTGGCTAACAACACCGAGGCGATGGGCACGGCATTTACTATTTCTGTAGATGTCGCTGAAGGGACAACTACAGGGATATCTGCAAGTGATCGGGCCTTAACATGTCAGGCGCTTGCAGATGACCAAGTTAGCGCAAGTGGCTTTGCTAGACCTGGCCACGTGTTCCCTCTTCGAGCACGAGCTGGCGGAGTTCTCAAACGTGCAGGACACACTGAAGCAGCGGTTGATCTCGCGATAATGGCTGGGCTTTCACCAGCAGGGGTTATATCAGAGATAGTGTCCGATGATGGAACCATGGCCCGACTACCTGAACTTCTGAAATTCTCCAAAACTCACAAAATTCCAATTATTTCAATTGCTGACTTAATTCGATACAGAAATCGCCATGAGCGACTTGTTGAACGATTCTCCACTGCACGGATCCCGACGAAATATGGAGAATTTACCGCCCATATATACCGGAGTTCACTTGACAATATGGAACATCTTGCCTTCGTCAGTGAAAATTTCGATCCCAGTAAACCCCCTTTGGTTCGCGTGCACTCAGAATGCCTAACGGGAGATGTCCTCGGTTCATTAAGGTGCGATTGCGGTTCGCAACTTGATTTAGCAATGAAACTCGCTAGCGAGTCTGGAAATGGTGCCATCGTCTATCTCAGAGGCCATGAAGGTCGTGGTATCGGACTAGGTCATAAAATGAGGGCATACGCTCTTCAAGATGAAGGAATGGATACGGTTGATGCGAATGTAGCTTTAGGGTTTCCAGTTGATTCAAGAGAATATGGAATTGGAGCGCAAATAATTTCAGATCTTGGAATAACAAAAATGCGCCTTCTTACGAATAACCCCGCTAAATACGGTGGCCTCGAAGGCTACGACCTAGAAATCGTTGAACGTGTTCCCCTTATTGGTGGAGCGAATACGGAGAATGTCCGTTACCTCCAAACTAAGGAGGGCCGCATGGGGCATCTTCTAAACATAGATGAAGGATCAATAGCTGAGGAGCACGAGTGACCGCTGAGAAGGTGCACATAGGCATCATAGTAAGCAGGTTTAACGAAGAGATTTCTAAACGCTTGCTGGAGGGTGCACAAAGTTACTTAAGAAATGTCTCTGACTTTGAGGTGGAAATAACCGTCCATTGGGTCCCCGGAGCTTTTGAAATCCCTTTTGCCTGCCAAGAAATAATCACCAAGACAGACGTGGACGCGCTCATCACTCTAGGTTCTGTGGTTAAAGGTGGAACTCCTCACTTTGATTTTGTTGCAGGAGAATGCTTAAGAGGAATTCGGAAAGTCAGCATCTCGACTTCCACTCCAATTGGCCTTGGGGTACTGACTACTAATACCTATGAACAGGCTCTTGAAAGGTCAGATAAGAGCTACGTTGACCATGATGGATCTGCTGGAGACAAAGGTTCGTCAGCTGCAGAAGCTGTAATAGCTATGGTGCGCCTAGTTCGGTCATTAACTAGCCAAAATTAGGATTGCTGCAGAGTTCTCTCCGAAGGCAACTGACCTATCGTTCAGGGCTACCTCTCCCACGTGAAACGCTAATTCCCATTGCCCGTTGGGAAGCGAGAGAATTTGGCCGGATCCGCCAACATTTAAAGCACTGATCAACCCCCCGCGGCTAAAACTAATAACGTCACTGTCCCTTGCTGTGATCCAGCGCAAAGGCGAGTCTAGGTCAAGATTATCTTTGCGGATTTGAAGAAGTGTTCGGTATCGCATCAGCCAAGACCCATGTGTCTTCTGCTGGTATTCCACAGTGTCCTTTTCGGATCGATTTCCAATTGGTATCCATGGCGTTCCGTGAGTAAATCCAAATCCGGAACTGCTGTTCCATGGTATTGGAGTTCTAGCTCCATCTCGACCATCCGTCTCAACCGCGTTTCTAGTCGCTACTGGGTCAGCTAGCTCCTCTAGCGCTAATTCGATACTCGGTAGTCCTAGTTCATCACCTTGAAAAATAACTGGTAAACCTGGGAGAAAAAACAATAATACAGAATACGCTAAAGCACGTTGTTTCCCTTCTTCTCCTCCGCCGAATCGAGTGGGGGCACGAGGGTCATCATGGCTACTTAGCGCCCATGACAAGTCTTCTGGAGCAGCATCTAAGGCGTCTCTAAAGGTGTCCCACATTGATTGAGGGTCCCAAGGCACATGCATGGGTGCGAAGTAGAAAGCCCGATGCAGAGCATCTCCTGAACTGACATAGCGGCTAACCCGATTTGGGTCATTGTCGCGAAGATACACTTCTCCCAATAGAAGAGCGTCGTGAGGATCTACAAGATTTCTCCATCTCCTGAATATTTCTAAATTTCCAGCTTGATCAAGATCGTAACGGTGGTCAAATGAAGCGAAGACTTGACGGGGGCTCATGCTCTCATTTATCTGGAAGCGAATCGGGTTATCAGGCATAAGCATGTTCTTGACAAGACCCTGCGCCACATCGATACGGAAACCATCAACATCTCGAGAAAGCCAGAACTGGATAATTTCATCAAATTCATTAATAACTTCTGGGTTGTTCCAGTTCAGGTCCGGTTGTTCCGGAAGGAATAAATGAAGATAATACTGCTCTGATTCTTCGTCTAATGTCCAAGCTGAACCACCAAAGTGCGAGACCCAATTATTCGGCGGCTTCCCATCACTCGAAGGGTCTCGCCAGTGATAGTAACCCCTGTATTTGTCATCCACCGATGACCTTGATGACTGAAACCATGGGTGTGCCGAAGAAGAGTGATTTGGAACAAGGTCGATTATGACACGAAGATCTTGCCTGTGAGCTTCAGTAATTAATTGATCGAAATCTTCAAGAGTTCCAAAGAGAGGATCAACCCCACAGTAATCACTCACATCGTAGCCAAAGTCAGCCATCGGAGAAGGGTAAAACGGTGTGATCCATACTAAATCAACACCCAGCCAAGAGAGATATTCTAATTTTCCAGTAATGCCAGGAAGGTCTCCGACGCCATCTCCGTCACTATCGGCGAATGAACGTACGTAGATTTCATAACCGACACTTCCGTCCCACCAGCCTGAATTGTCTTTTCTTATCATGCCTTCCATGATTCCCTCTCCAAAGCCCATATACCATGTGGTTCGCTAGGGAAATGTGAGAGGGTTTTCGTATCAAACAAGGTAAACCCTAACCTCTGAGCCACAGACTGAGACCTGTGATTATCCAAGAGAATAGTGCTATAAAGACGTTTCTCGCCGAGTTCTTCGAATCCATACCGCACGGCTTCCGCTCCTGCCTCTGTAGCATATCCCAGCCCCCACCAATCTGGGTGAAGCGCCCAACCTACTTCCACCCCTGGCCAGTCATGACGTTCGGGGTTATGCAAACCTGCCCTCCCGAGAAACCTTCCAGAAGCCTTCTCTTCTAGCGCCCAGTTACCGGTTCCTCGAAGTTCCCACTGGCCGAGCCACCAAGCCATTTCAAGCCAAGCTTCAGATATTCCCTTCTCATCGGGAATGCGCAGATGTTCACGTAGTTCAGGAGTGTCCATCATCTCAAAATAACTATTCAGATCTTCATCACAAAACGGCCGCAGAATCAACCGTTTCGTCTCCAACGTGGGGCAGGCAGTCATATCTTTTCCCTGCTATATGAGAATTAACCCACGAAATCTATAACTGCTCTGACTACTTCACCGTTTTTCATCGCAGCAAAGCCATCATTAATCTCGTCGAGCGTGATAGTTCGAGACACCATTTCATCTAATTTGAGGCGTCCACCAAGATACAGGTCACATAGATGCGGCATATCAACTTTGAAGTTGTTAGATCCCATCATTGATCCCTGCAGTTTCTTCGAACCTAAAAATAAGTCTGCTCCAGGAACTTCAATATTCTCTCCCAGCGGAACCATTCCGATAATTGTTGCAGCACCACCCTGACGTATCATCCCGAAAGCCTGCTCGGCTGTTTGTTTGAGCCCTATACATTCAAAACTGTAATCCACTCCACCGCCAGTGAGTTCATGGACTTGCAGGACTGGGTCACCATCGTTTGGATTAACGGTATGGGTTGCCCCCAGTTGCACAGCCCATTCAAGCTTCTGAGGCTCTAAATCAACAGCGATGATCTGACGCGCTCCGGCTAGGTGAGCTCCTTGGATGGCTGATATTCCTACCCCACCACAACCAACAACAGCGACGGTAGAACCGGGCTTAACCTCGGCCGTCCTAAAAACAGCTCCTACGCCGGTCGTAACCCCACAGCCAATCAAAGCTGCACGATCCAATGGCATATCTTTACTGATCCGGACTACCCCATTTTGATGAACGAGCATTTCTTCACCAAAGGAGCCTAAACCTGTGAATTGATTTACAGCCGCTCCTTCGCTATCAACAAGTCGAGGTGGCTCTTCCATAGGGCGGCCAGAGATTTCCTGACGCTGCGAACAGATATAGCTGTGTCCTGTTAAACACCGATCACAATGACCACAGAAAATCGAAAGGCAGCTAATTACGTGATCACCAACCTCAATTCCTACTACATCCTCTCCAACATCTTGAACTATTCCTGCAGCTTCGTGACCGAGAAGCATCGGGTACATTGCAAGGTGTGACCAACTTCCATCAATAAAATGCAAATCACTATGGCAAAGTCCAGATGCAACGGTCTGTACAAGCACCTCATTTCTTTGGGGCTTATCTATCGATAATTCTTCTACGTTTAAGGAACCGCTACTATCTCGCAATACTGCCGCGCGCATTTATCCCACACTCCTTTTTCGGTTTTCTGGAACTCTACCCCATCTTTTACTGAAGCGACAGCGCATAAGCACTTGCCGCTGAAACCTGATGATCTTAGCGGTTCACAGTCTCTAAAATACGTTCAATAATCGTTTCGACAATATCAATACTGGTAGCAAAATTAAGACGGGCAAAAGACCCGCACTGTTTCCCGAATTTATCTCCGGGCTCAAGAGCTATTTTCGCTTCATGAAGCAACTGCTTAGAGGGGTTGTCTGAAAGGTTCGTTTCCGAGAAGTCAAGCCATGCCAGATATGTAGCATCTGGTAAATGCATCGCGAGCCCTGAAGAATCTTCAGTTATTCGGCTGTGAACGTAATTCCTATTATGCTCGATCTGTTCTTTCACCCTCCGTAACCATGGCTTACCTTGCGTCCACGCAGCAACTGTTGCAGCTGAACCAAAAGAGCTCGGTAAACCAAAATAATGGTCAGGGTACTTCTGCAATTCAGACCGTGTTGCAGGAGAACCTATATGGGCCACACAACATCTAGCTCCTGCTAGATTAAATGCTTTACTAGCAGAGCCGATAGTAACCGTTCTTTCAAGTAAACCCTCATGGCTGAGGGAAAGAGGTAAGTGCCTATTCCCATCGAATACCAGATCAGCCCAAATTTCGTCGCTCACCACTATAAGATCGTGCTCTACTGCAATTTCTGCAAAGACGGTTAGTTCCTCTTGGGTATACACATGACCGGTTGGGTTATGCGGCTGGCAGAAAAGCACAACACGCGTCGTTGAATCGAGCGCTGCTTTGAACATTTCGGGGTTAAATTTCCAATCAGGCCCTTGCAATTCAACATCAACAACCCTCCTTCCAGCTTGTTCAATGGCGGTCCGAAATGGCATATAGATCGGAGAGAAAAGAACTACTCCATCACCTGGTTCCGAATGGGACACCATAACTGCCTCCAAAGCATGCATAGAGGAAGTAAATACCTGACACTCGTCAGAAGGTGGACGCCAGCCATGCGAGCCCTCAATCCAATCGCACCAAACTGGTATAAGTTGATCAATATCTTGGTATCTATATCCGAAATCCCCCAAATCCACCATCTCCTGAATCGCAGAGATAACTTCAGAACAAGGCAAGAAATCCATATCAGCCACCCATGCTGGAATCACTTCAGGGCCGTACTTTGACCATTTCAACCCTTTTAAAGACCGAAGTCTTTCCTGATCAATGTCCATAATTCATACAACGAAACGCGAAAATCAATTCACTATTCCATGTGATCGGGCACAGGGAAATAGGGACACCAAGCATCAGCTACAACCGCTTGTGTTCCCACAGCTCTGACATGTATAACAGCTTCCAGATCGCCCCATTTGTACACCACATTGCATACAAAATGGGGCATCTACCTTGAACGGTGCTTGAAACTCTTTACCTTCGACAAAGCCATCACCGGAAGGTGGATCAGGTTCAATGTCAACCCCTTGAACAGTATCGACAGCAGCCTCTTCAATCCCCGGAAGTGTTGGCTGAATTCTCTCGCCTGTCGTGAAGATATTCATCTGCGCCCGTTGTTCGGGTGAAAGATACTCCACCGATAAACGTTTGAATAGGTAGTCAATTAGGCTCGAGGCAATCCGAAGGTCAGGGTCATCGGTAATGCCGGCTGGCTCAAACCTCATACCAACAAACGCCCGAGCGTAAGCATCCAAAGGAACACCATATTGAAGACCGTGACTTATCGCCATAGCAAAAGCATCCATAATCCCAGCCAACGTGCTCCCTTGTTTACTTACGCGAATAAAGATCTCTCCCGGTCGGCCATCCTCGTACTCGCCTACTGTCACGAAGCCCTTACAATCAGCCACCCGAAATTCGAACGTTCTACTCGACCGAGACCTCGGCAACCTTTCGCGCTGAGGGCGCCCTAAGGAAGAAACCACCGACTCTGCAACGGCGACAAGAGAGGCAGGAGTTTTTTCCGTATCAACAGACAGCGGTTGCGCAACCTTACAATTGTCCCGATACACCGCCAATGCCTTTACACCAAGCTTCCAAGCATCCATATACAGTGCTTCAATATCCTCCACTGAAGCATCATGAGTGAGGTTGGCAGTTTTTGAGATAGCACCGGAAAGGAAAGGTTGAACAGCCGCCATCATCTTGACGTGCCCATGAGGCCTAATCACATGATCTCCCATCGAACAGGCGAACACATCTAGGTGCTCTTCTTTCAGATGTGGAGCTTCCCTCGCACTCCCACAGTCATCGATATGTGAAAGAATTTCTTCTCGTTGCTCCAAACTGTAACCTAAATTTTCTAGAGCACGAACGACCGTCTGATTCACTATGGACAACGTACCTCCACCGACCAATGTCTTTGTCTTCTTAAGTGCAAGTTCTGGCTCAACTCCGGTAGTATCGCAGTCCATCATAAAGCTAATGGTCCCTGTCGGAGCGAGAACAGTTACCTGGGCGTTTCTGACGCCGTCATGCCCAGCGAAACGCAGAACATTCTCCCAAACTTCAACTGCGGCGGCGGTCAAAGCAGCAGGAACCACTTCGGTAGCTTGGATTTGAGTTACCGCATCACGGTGCATTTCAAATACAGAAAGCATCGCCTCTCTGTTAAGTTCAAACCCTTCAAATGAACCTAATCTTGCAGCTATCTGGACAGAAGTCCGATACGCTTCCCCAGTCATCACTGCAGTAATGGTGGCAGCAAAACTCCGTGCTTCATCGGAGTCATATGAGATACCAAGCGCCATTAAAAGCGCACCCAAATTTGTATAACCGAGGCCTAGTTGCCGGAATCTCCCTGCATTATCTCTAATTTTTTCAGTCGGATAATGAGAGTGAGAAACAAGCATCTCTTGGGCACTTATCATTAACCGAACAGCGTGACGAAAACCATCAACGTCAAAATCGGCGTCTTCATTCAAAAATGAAAGCAGATTAAGAGAACTTAAGTTGCAAGCAGAATCATCCAAATGCATATATTCGCTACATGGATTGCTCCCATTAATTCGCCCACTGATAGGAGTGGTATGCCATTTGTTAATCGTCGAATCGAACTGGACTCCAGGGTCAGCACACTTCCAAGCAGCATCTGCTATCTTCCGGAATAACTCACGCGCAGATACTGTTTTAGTTACCTCACCAGTAGTTCGAGCAACTAGTTCCCAATCTAAATCCCCCTCAACTGCTTCCATAAATTCATCACTCACACGAACTGAATTATTAGCATTCTGATACTGCAAAGAAAATAAATCTCTACCATCGAGCCCGACATCAAAGCCTGCAGCTCGGAGGACACGAGCTTTCTCCTCTTCTCTTACTTTCGAGTCTATAAACTCCTCCACATCGGGATGATCTACATCTAGAATCACCATCTTCGCAGCACGTCGTGTTTTCCCACCAGATTTGATTGTCCCAGCGCTTGCATCAGCCCCGCGCATAAAACTGACTGGGCCACTAGGTGTGCCTCCACCAGCTATCCTTTCAGTACTTCCACGTACCCTGCTGAGATTGACTCCTGCTCCGGAGCCTCCTTTGAATATCCTTCCTTCATCCACATACCACTGGAGAATTGAATCCATAGTGTCATCGACGGACAGAATAAAACACGCCGAACTTTGCTGTGGAGTATCAGGGACACCGATATTGAACCAAACCGGTGAGTTAAACGATGCATATTGATTAACAAGAAGGTACTTAAGCTCATCAACAAAAACTTCTCGCTCTTCATCATTAGCAAAATAATTGTCCTCCTTTCCCCATTGGGAAATTTGATGGACAACACGGTCGATCAAATCTTTGAGTGAAGATTCACGCTCCGGAGTTCCATTCTCACCTCGGAAATATTTTTGCGACACTATGTTACTAGCGGTGGCTGACCACCCAGAAGGAAACTCTACATTATCTTGCTGAAAGGCAGTCGAACCGTCAGACCAGTTCATAATGCGTGCTTCCCGAAGCTCCCAATGAATCTCCGCATAGGGAGAACTATCTCCTGAAGTCCTTCTCCTACTAAACCCTATCGATGGAATTTGATTCTCTTCATTCATAAACGACCTCAATCACCTTCATTCATTGGCTAGTAACCCCAGCAAGATATTCTGTGACCTACCTGCATCAAGCGACCTTTGATTCTAAAACAGCCGGACTGCTCTTCATCCAACACATCCATCAAGCTACATTGAGCCCCTTGTGGATTGCTATGGGAAGGATTGTGGATTTCTTTGTGGATTAATTCCTAATTTTCCCCAATATAAACAGATACCTTATTGGTATGGAGACTGATATCGATTCGCTTCTCGAAACCTACATTTCTGACCTTAGGCCTAAAGCCACTGGTTCACCGTGGGTAATGCTAAACATGATTTCCTCCAAAAATGGATTAGCTACCCTTGATGGAAAGTCAGGCCCATTAGGTGGGGCTGCGGATAAAGCCCTATTTCGCACACTTCGAGGATTGGCAGACGTTATTTTGGTCGCCGCCGGAACAGTAAGGGCGGAAAACTACTCTGTGCCGGTTATCACTGAACGAACATCCCTAATCCGCGCCTCTCAGAATAAGCCGCCTCTACCCTCACTAGCCATACTAACTAACAGCTTGAACCTCGACCCCGACTCAGCGCTTTTCGCTAGCCCTCATTATCGACCAACAATCCTAACATCGAGTACTAGACCTAAAGAAAATATCCTGTCCATATTTCCAAACGCAGACATACTTCAAACGCAGGGAAGCCGCGTCAATCTCAAGCAAGCACTATCTGATCTAGCAGTAACTTATGGTCCAGTGATACTGGTTGAAGGAGGACCGATCCTGAACCAGCAATTAGTAGATCTCGACCTATTCGATGAATTTTGTATAACTATTAGCCCTAGAAATTCTTCAGACGAACTATCTCCATTTGTTACAAGCGCTAGAAGCTACCAGCCAGGAAAAGTTTCTTTGGATCGCGAACTCATAGTCGGTGATTTTGTTTTCCAAAGACTTTTACGAAATCGTCTTGATTAACTAATGGTTATCATTCTTAGCCTCGCTTAAACCGTCGGCAGAGAATCTTAGCTACTAAGTATTAATCTTTGACCAACATAGATAGAACTACCACCATTTAAAGCTGCCAAACGATCAACAGTGTCTCTAGGGTCACCATCATTATCAATAGAGCCAGCGATTGACCATAAGGTATCGCCGGGAGCGACAATATAAATTTCACGAGGAGCAGAATTAGTAAGGTCCGCTCCAACTTGTTTCTCGCCAACCCCTACGATAAGGGAGATAGCTGTCCAAAAGATTGCTCCGACTATGACTAAAAGCAGGCCTACTAAGAAACGACGGCGAAAGTAGGTTGTTTGAGGTATCGATAAGTTCTGGGCCTCAATAGTTTGATGGCCTGCTTCCTGTGCTGCTGAGAAGCGAATGATCTCGGTTGAACTTAATTCATTAAATACAGGGTTAAATTGAAGATTTTCATTCATATGAACATTCTCCCAGTCGGGTGTGACAATCATTCCAGTCGACATTTCCAATAATTCCTTGTTATATACTTGACATCGAACAATTGTTCGGCGAACATAGGTTCTACGAACATTTGTTCCTATAATCAATATATACGAACATATGTTCGATTACAACCATGTAATTTAATTTTCCTTTAAGAGCTCTAAATCTGGACCATGAGGAGACAAAATGTCTGATACTCCCCTTACAACCCGCCAATCGCAAATCTTGGAATTCATAGACAGTACAATTCGCGATAAGGGGTACCCTCCAACAGTTCGTGAAATCGGACAAGCTGTTGGACTCAATTCCCCGTCAACAGTCCACAACCACTTGAATACTCTTCAAGACCGTGGGTATCTTCGCAGAGACCCAACAAAAAATCGTGCGATCGAAGTCCATTGGGACGCTGGTTCCGGTGCTGTTATTGATCGACGACCGGTAACCCATGTGCCTCTTGTTGGCGATGTCGCAGCCGGCGCTGGAGTGCTTGCTGCCCAAAATGTGGAAGAAGTTATGCCTCTTCCCTCTGACCTCACTGGAGAAGGGGAGCTATTCATGTTGAGAGTTCGCGGTGACTCTATGATAGAGGCTGGAATTTTTGCTGGAGACTTTGTTGTTGCTCGAAAACAAGAAACAGCGGATTCAGGAGAGATCGTTGTAGCTGGAATCCCTGGAGAGGAAGCAACAGTCAAAACCTTTAACCAAGAAGGAGACGACATTATTCTCGAGCCTGCAAATGCGACGATGGCCCCGATGAGGTTTAAAGCAAATACTCACCCAGATGGCCAAGTTCAGATCTTTGGCAAAGTAGTGACTGTGCTCAGGAAGGTCTAAAGACCAGTTTCTATCAAGTTCTTCAGGACTAGATAGCAAGAATCCACGGCAGCTTTCGTAATTCTTTCTTCTTGAGTGTGCGCAAGAGTTGCATCTCCGGGACCAAAATTAGCAGCAGGGATTCCTCGTTGATCAAAAAATGCGACATCAGTCCATCCAAGCTTCGCTCGTGCTTGAAGGTCGTGCTTCCCTATCATTGAGGCCAGCATTGGGTTAGATAGTCCAGGCTTCGCAGGAGGAGCTGAGTCCACCAAAGTCAGTGAATCCTCCGGTGTAATAATGGAGGAGAAAAGACTTCGAATAAAATCTTCAGCCTCTTCAAGGTCTCTATCTGGAGCCACTCTGTGGTTGAAAGTTAGCGCAACACTGTCAGGAACTACATTTCCAGCAATACCGCCTTCGATACGGACAGCTTGCAAAGCCTCATGGTACTCGCAACCTTCAATTACAGGCTTTCTCCCTCTATATTCATTAAGGACATTCAGTGCCTTGTCCAATCGGTGAATTGCGTTGACACCCATCCAAGGCCTAGCGGTGTGAGCTCGCTCACCCTTCAACTCAAGAATAAACCGCATTGTTCCTTGACAACCTGCCTCAACCGTTCCGGACGTAGGTTCTCCCAGAAGAGCCAAATCAGCATCAAGGAGCTCAGGGGCAGCGTCAACAATGTCTTTTAATCCGCTGTGTTCAGCTGCGACCTCTTCTCGGGCATAGAAAAGATACGTCATGTCAAAAGCCGGAGAAGGTATTGCTTCTGCTAGTGAAAGCATGACTGCTAGTCCCCCTTTCATATCTGCTGCCCCTAAACCCCATAGGGTCTCTCCTTCCAAACGAGGTTCCAAGTTGTTATTCGCTGGGACAGTATCGGTATGGCCACCTAGTAATAAACGTCGCCCTTTCTCCATGTTCGTCCTGGCTATCAAGTTGTCGCCAATTCGGGAAGTTTCTAACCAAGGAACCCGGTTCAATCTATTATGAAGAAAATCTACGATTGCCGCCTCTTCAAAACTGACGGAAGGGATTGCGACCAAAGTAGAAGTCATTTCAAAGGGGTTTGGTTCAGTCACTATTTTTCCTAATTGATACAAGTAGCAAGTTTTATCTTCGAATCGTTATGGTACAAGACATTTAAGGGAATGTTTCGCTATATAACCCCAATAGATCTTCAAGGAGATAATCGTTCTGAAATTAACTCAAGTATTTCCAAAGGTTGAACAGCAGCAATGCGAATGTGGTTTGATGATCCGAAAAAAGTTCCAGGGGCCACTAGAGCTCCCACTTCGGATGCTAAACGATCGACCAGATCCCACGCATCAATTGACCCGCTATGAACCCAGAGGTAGAACGATCCCTGCGGCAACTCTGACTCAATATCTAAGGACTTGAGACATGACTGGAGAAACTCCAATCGATTCCTATATCTTAATTTCTGTTCTTCAACATGTTGATCGTCCGAGTACGCTATGGAAGCTGCAGCCTGCACTGGACCTGGAACCATCTTTCCAGAGTGCTTTCTAACTTCTTTAAGCCAATGCACTAAATCCTCATCGCCAGCATAAAACCCGGCTCGGATCCCAGCAAGATTGGATCTCTTTGACAAAGAATGGACCGCGACCACGCCAGACAGCCCACTAGTCAGCACTGTACTGGGTTCACGCCCCCAAACAAATTCTGCGTAACACTCGTCGCTAAAAATAGGAACATCGTGGCTTCGACCCCAATCGGCAATAGCATTTAAATCTGCTATGGCCCCTGTTGGGTTACTCGGATAGTTTACCCAGAGCATCAGGGAGCGCTCAATATCATCGGGTTCCAATTCTTCAAGTATCAACTCACCTTTTCCATCTACTTTTACAGGAACAGCTCTACATCCGGAAAGATGAGCCCCCATCGCATAAGACGGATAGCTAATCTCTGGGTATAGGACTGTATCTTTGTCGGGAGTTCGAAGACGAAGGTAGGTCGGAGCTGAAACTACGAATTCTTTCGTGCCGATGCATGAAGCAATATGCCTTTCGAAATCAAGATCAACATCAAAGCACCGCTTTACCCACTGCTGACAACTCTTTCGAAATTCTTGAGACCCAATCGAGGGAGGGTACCCTCGTTTACTCTCAGATTCAGTTAGGGCACGAATAGCTTCTTGTGGAGGAGGGTCACACGGTGTTCCAACTGAAAGATCAACGACTCCACCATCGTGTTGAGTAGCCGTGAGGCGATATGGATCAAGTAAATCATACGGGTACGGCGGCAATTCAAATCTCATCACTTCCCCTTTCTAAGACTAAAAATGGAGCAAGACGGGATCTAGATGATGAGTCAAGTCTGGCCTGAATCAACATTCCATCCTCTGTCACACTCTCAGTGAGCACCTGCCCTTCTCGATGCACCTGAGCTAGAACTTCTCCCCTATCAAATGGAATCGCCAATTCAACTACATCCCAAACTACTCGGAGCTGATCAGCCACCGCTGAAAGGAGCTTGTCTATTCCTGCTCCAGTGTAAGAAGAGATCGCAACTGAATCAGGGTAAAGCATAAGCAATTCAGAAGGATCAGATCTATCTGCCTTATTAAAAACAAGAACTTCTGGTACGTCACCTGCACCAATTTCTTCGAGGACACTTCGAACCGCTTTTATTTGGGTTTCAGGTGAAGCATGACTGCAGTCAACAATATGTAGAAGAAGATCGGCTTCAATCACTACATCCAAAGTAGTTTTAAAGGCCTCAACCAATTGGTGTGGGAGCTTTTGAACAAACCCCACAGTGTCGGTAACAAATATTGACTCTCCGCCCGGAAGCTGAATACGACGTGTCAACGGATCCAAAGTTGCGAATAGCCGATCTGCTACAACCGAATCTGAATCTGCTAGAAGATTCAGGAGAGTGGATTTTCCAGCATTGGTATAGCCCACTATCGTAACTGACTGATTGTAGGAATGTCGCCGTCTTTTTGATTGATTTCTCCTGTGCGAACCAACTGCCCTTAGTTGGCGCTGCAATTTATGTACTCTGCGCACCAGACGACGGCGGTCTACCTCAAGTTTAGTTTCGCCTGGGCCACGTGTCCCTATCCCGCCTGCCTGCTGGCTATAGTTGCGGCCTTGACCCTTAAGCCGAGGAAGCCGGTACTGTAACTGCGCTAACTCCACTTGTGCTTTTCCTTCAGGAGTGCTGGCATTCTGGGCAAAAATATCAAGTATCACCGCTGTTCGATCCAATGCGGAACGGTGGAAAATCTTCTCAAGGTTGAACTGTTGCCCTGGTGTCAACTCATCGTTAAAAACCACCGTGTCGATATCCAGAGACTCTGCCATATCATATATTTCTCTAGCTTTACCTCTCCCTATATAAGTCGCTGGATCAGGGGAAGACCTTCTCTGAATCACAATCTCCACAACATCAGCACCGGCTGTGTCTATAAGTCGGCAAAGTTCTTCTAGCTCAAGCTTGACTGATGCTTCATTTTTTCCTTCCTCCACGAAACCCACCGCAATTATTCGCTCCCTAAATGACCTATCGATAAGGCCTCGCTCTTCACCTCCAAGGTCGCCAAAACCTCCACGATGCGTTTCATCTCTGACTCCTGTTGTGTCATCACCCATGATCAGGAACCTCAAATTCTGTAACTCGAATTGACTCTCCGGTTAACAAAACTTTTCCGTTTGCTAATTGAACCTGCGCAACTCCCCCTGCCATCAACGCTTCCGATGATTCTTCAATCAGGCCCCAGCCATTTGCGACATACGCACAAGCCGATGCTCCGGTTCCACAGGCTGCAGTTACACCCGCACCACGTTCCCAAGTCAGCATTGAGAATGCTGTTCTACTCTCAGCTTTAAGAAAATGAACATTAATTCCCACTGGTTGCCAGAGGGATTCGATATGGGTTCCTGCTCCAGCTACATCTACGCCTTCCAGAGTTTCTACCTCTATCACAACGTGGGGATTTCCTATATCAGCTGTAGCCGCTTGAATAATTTCAATAGAGTCATGATTCAAGAAATCCAATAAAGGTAAATCAGGACCATCGCGTACTGCCCCCATATCAACACTAATTTTTGCCACTTCCCCGTTGAGATTATCGAGATTAACGTTACGGACTCCCGAACCTGTCAAAATCTGCAATGATGTTTCTTCTGTTTTTGAAAAGATCTCTTGAGCTAAGCACCTAATCCCATTACCTGATATTTCTGCAGAACTTCCATCAGCGTTAAACAACGTCATGTGGATATCTATGCCACTCGAAGTGGGAGGAGTCCCAAAGATTAACCCATCTGCATCGAAGCCGTTTTCGGGATCACAGAACTTAAGTGCCAGCTCACTGCTTTCTTCAGGAACAGTATCCGCTATGGTTACAAGAAACTTATTTCCGAGTCCTTCGTACTTAACTAGTTGCATGTCGCCATTCTTTCATAAGAACAGGGAGCATCTCTAGCGGATTTCTCTCAATATCAAACCATTGGATACGTGGGTCTCTCATAAACCAGCGTTCTTGCCTCCGAGCAAATTTTCTCGTCTGTCGCTTCGCAACATCGATAGCTTCATCGAGGCTGAAGACTCCATCTAGGTGGTCTAGAAATTGACGGTACCCTAACGCCTGTCGTGCTGTACGAGACAACCCTTCAGAGTTCCTGTTTAATTCGCGAACCTCTTCGAGAAATCCCATTTCCATCTGCTTTTTGAAACGTTCGTCAATACGCCGGTTAACCTCTTCCCTCTCCCACTTTGGGGCTGCCATGCGAAATCTAGTAGGTCCGTATTTTTGCATCCCCGGCCCATAGCTCGAAAATGGCCTTCCACTTCCGAGAGTTACCTCTAATGCACGGAGGACCCTTCGCCGGTTTGTATTTTCCATACGATCTGCTGCAACTGGGTCAAGTTGAGTTAAGAGTTTGTGTAGCTTTGTGGTATCTACTTCGCCGCTTAGCTCCTTACCGACTGTTGGATACTGTTTTGGAATTTCAAAATTATCTATGACAGCTCGGAGATGTAGTCCTGTTCCTCCCACAAGAAGGGGAACTGCTCCTCGGCCTTCAATTTCTTCGATTGCGTTTATTGCTTCGCGCTGGAATTCACTTAGAGAGTATTCAATACTTGGATCTACGAGATCTATCATATGGTGGGCTACTTCTATTTGATCTTGGACGGATGGTTTTGCAGTACCAATGTCCATTCCGCGATAGACCTGCATGGAATCAATGGAAACGATCTCAACGTTGGGAATTTCTCGAGCTAATGCCATAGCTATTGAAGATTTTCCTGATGCCGTTGTTCCGACTATCGAAAGAACCGGAGAGTCAGAAACAGGGTTCACACGGCTACCACGGGTATTCGGGTTTTACGAGCCGGCATAGTAATTACCTCATCAAAGTTCCCATGTAGATAATGAGGCGATGCAGCAGCAATTTCAACAATTGCTACCGAACCGGTAGGAAGTTTTTTAGGAGAAATGAAATGGACTAACTTATTTTGTCTAGTTCTTCCTGTCGTAACGTTGGAATCTTTTTTACTCGGTCCTTCAACAATAACTTCTTCTCTTTTGCCTATACGACTTTCATGCTTCCGAAGTCCAGATCGCAGTATGACTGCTCGTAACCGTTCATACCGCTGAGTTACGATTTCCGGATCACAAAAACTATCTACCATGTCCGCAGCTTCTGTTCCTGGCCTGGGAGAGAAAATGAACGTATACGCTCCATCAAATTCAGCTTCGGCAGCTAAAGAAAGTGTTTCTTCAAAGTCCTCTTCCGTTTCTCCAGGGAAGCCGACAATAATGTCAGTAGTTACTGCAAGGTCTGGAATAAGTTGTCGGGCTTCATTTAATCTTTCCAAGTATTTTGCCCTGTTGTATCCCCTATGCATTGCTGCAAGGATTCGGTCACTCCCAGATTGCAAAGGGAAATGTAAATGCTCACAAACTGCATCTGTACTTGCCATTGCTTCGATAACTTCACGACGAAGGTCTTTCGGATGGGGGCTCGTAAATCGTATACGTTGCACACCATCTATCGACCCAATTTCTCGAAGTAGGTCAGGGAATAGAGTACGAGGGCGTCGCTTTACATCTTGGGCCCAGCGTCCTCCTGCAAGATAGCTATCTTTCGAGTCTGGGATCGAAGTCCGAAGTTGAGTTGTCAGATCCCTACCATAGCTGTTTACATTCTGCCCTAAAAGAGTTATTTCAATTACTCCTTCAGATATGACGCGTTTGGCTTCTTCAACAAGGTCTCCAAAAGGCCGACTAATCTCAGCTCCACGCACTTGTGGGACGATACAAAAAGCGCACGAATTATCGCATCCGCTTTGGATAGTCATCCAAGCAGCATGCTGCAACTCTCGGCGAACTGGAAAGGCAGAATCGAAGGAAACTTCTCCGCCTACATCCTCCTGATTGACAATTTCGACAATCGGGCCTTCGCTTCTACTCAAATTTAGAAGATCCGCTACACGGTTTAGGTTATGTGTACCAAAAACAACATCCACGTGCTTAGCCCTATCACGAATTAATTCCTGATCTTTTTGCGCTAGACAACCACCAACAAGAATCTTTAAGTCTGGATTTTTTTCCTTTAGTTGCTTTAAATTCCCTAAGTGGCCATAGAACTTATTATCAGCGTTTTCTCGAATGCAACAGGTATTCAATACAATGACGTCAGCATCTGTTACCTGTTCCGTTCTTTTTAAACCGGAGCTTTCGAGAATTCCAGATATGCGTTCGGAGTCATGTTCGTTCATCTGACACCCAAAGGTCTGGATTATGTACTGATCGTTCACCCTTATAGGGTAGAGGCAATCATTTCACCTAGCACCAATATTTACATTCATTGACTAATCTTCAATTGAAATTGGTTGATCATCGGCTTCTGTAAATTGATCTTCCTCAGCATCTGGATGGACAGTTTCCCAAATTCGATTTTGAATTTCCATCATAATTTCAGGGTTTTCACTCAGGAAAATTTTTGCTTTTTCTCTTCCTTGACCGAGCTGTTCACCTTCATAGGTATACCAAGCTCCAGATTTTTTCACTATGTCCATATCAACACCAGTATCAAGGAGTGAGCCCTCACGACTGATACCTTTCCCATACATGATGTCAAATTCTGCTTGTCGGAATGGTGGAGCGCATTTATTCTTAACGACCTTCACTCTGGTTCGGTTCCCTACCACTTCGACTCCAGACTTGAGGGACTCTATCCGCCGAATATCCAAACGAACAGAAGAATAGAATTTAAGAGCGCGTCCTCCTGGCGTCGTCTCAGGAGAACCAAACATGACTCCTATTTTTTCACGGAGTTGATTGATGAATATACAAATAGTCTTCGTTTTATTTAAGTTACTTGTTAGTTTTCGAAGAGCTTGTGACATAAGACGGGCTTGCAAACCCACATGGCTTTGGCCCATTTCTCCTTCTAATTCAACCCGTGGAGTGAGAGCTGCAACTGAATCGATAACTATGACATCAATGGCGCCTGAACGAACGAGAGTATCGACAATTTCAAGTGCTTGTTCACCATTGTCAGGCTGTGAGATTAATAGCTCATCCACATCAACACCGATGGCTCTTGCATATACAGGATCCATTGCGTGCTCTGCATCGATGTATGCGCATATCCCTCCATTACGTTGAGCCTCGGCCACTACGTGCGTTGCAAGAGTAGACTTTCCTGAGGATTCCGGCCCATAGATTTCTGTTATCCGACCTCGTGGTAACCCACCGACGCCGAGAGCCAAATCAAGAGCTAAAGCTCCCGTGGGTACCGACTCAATTTGCATTGTAGTTTTTTCACCCATTTTCATTACGGCACCTTCACCGAATTGTTTTTCAATCTGGCTCAAAGCCATGTCAAGCGCTTTATCTGATTCCATGCTTACCTCGTATCTAGTGGGGTTAAAAGAAACTTCCTAATCAATGTCATACCCACCATAAATCATCGGTATGACATTGTTCATTATGAATAACATTAGTGTAACTACGAACATTTGTTCGGTCAAGTATTTAAGCAAAATCAGCTATAAATGAACTAAAAACAAATGGGGACTAGTCTAAAAAGAGAACGGAGAGCACATGGATACCCCCAATGAGTCAAATGATGAACTTAGGAAACGCCTAAGTGCCGACCAGTACTACGTCACTCAAGAAGCTGGAACTGAACCGGCCTTTAGTGGGTGCTACTGGGATACTAAAGAAGAAGGTGTTTACCATTGTGTTGTCTGCGATATAGAGCTTTTTTCAAGTGAAACCAAGTACGACTCTGGAACCGGTTGGCCAAGTTTCTACGAGTCAACCGAGTCTAACAAGGTACGAAGAGTAGAAGATCGTTCTTACGGCATGGTCCGAACAGAAGCCCTCTGCAACGCATGCGGGGCGCATCTAGGTCATATCTTCAGCGATGGTCCCCCACCTACTGGTGAGCGTTTCTGCATGAACTCAGCTTCACTTAGACTCCAACCAAAAGTAGATACTGATTAGTGCTCTCAAGACACTTCAAATCCTTTTGCATTTTCATTCTCCTACTTGCGCTTCCCATCCAAGCATGCGCTAGTGGAAGCTCAGTATCTCCTTCGCAGAGTACTCAGAATTTGGAAGAAACATCCGAAACAATTACAGGCCCGGCTGCAACAAAACAGGCGAGATTTACCACTCGGGACGGCGAGGAGATTTCAGGGCTAGTCTACGGTCAAGGCGATATAGGAATTGTCCTTGCACATATGCGTGGGAGAGGTCAGTCCTCGTGGGCTGAGTTCGCAACAGTAGCAAGTGACTCCGGCTATGTGGTCCTTACGTTTGATTTCAGAGGATATGGAGATTCAACTGGGACAAAAGATAAGCGTATGGACCGCGATTTAGAAGCAGCGGTTCGTTACATGCTGTTTGTCGAAAATGTTAGGAAAGTTGTCATCGTTGGAGCATCAATGGGTGGCACCGCCGCAATTACCGTCGCTGGCGAATACAACGTCGCTGCAGTTGCTGCACTATCTCCGTCAGTATCCTATGGGCGTATAGATGCACTCGAAGCAGCCTCAACAATGAAAACCCCGCTTCTTCTAATTGTTGCTGAAAACGACCCGCCATTTAATGGATACGCGAATAGTTTGATAACCGCTGCTTCGACAACAAGGTACCTAGAAATGGCAGGGAGTCAGCATGGAACGAATCTATTCGCTGAGCACAAAGATGAATTAACCGAGCAACTTTTAGCCTTTGTCTACGCACAAACGCGTTAAATTTCATTCCTCAATCGAAGTCGAAGTGCATTAAGAATAGTTATTGTGGTGAATTGTCTTATTCGTTCTCTGTCAAAGGGCCATTTAACAGTAGATGATTGGACAATCCCCCCTACAGAAGTAGCCATCCAAACCCTTCCAACCTCTTCTTCCATTGCTTCGGGGCCAGCTTCGCCCGTAACGGCCAAACCGACATCAGCATTTAAGGCCTTGCAAGCACCCGTCGCCATGGCCTCCGCCGCCTCCTGTGAGACGCTGGGAATATCAGGGACCTCTAAAATGGAATTTTTTACATCTGAGGAATAGGCGACAATCGAGCCTTTAAAGATTTCACTAGCTCCGGGAACTGATGTTAATCGGCTTCCGATCAGCCCGCCTGTCAAAGATTCAGCTATTCCCAAGGTAAGACCTTTTTCCCTACAAAGATCCAAAATTACTTCTTCGATTGTTTGATCGTCATAAGAGAAAATAACTTCATTTCCAAGTATTGAGGCAACAATTTCTGATTCGGCATTTAAGGCTTCTTCGACTTCCGATTCTGTATCACCTTTCACCGTGAGGCGCACCTTAAGACCTTCGATCCCACTTGCTAAGAATGCAATAGTTGCACCACCCACTCGGTCTAATCTCTCAATTTCGTTACCCAGTTTTTCTGCCAGTCCTGACTCCGAGTCACCCCAAGTCCTTAGGGTTTTTGAGCCGATAATGCTGCTGATACCTGCTTTTGTTCGTATATCAGGCAAAATTTCTTCAAGCACCATTTGCTTCATTTCCCATGGAACTCCGGGAACAGCGTAAAGCGTCTTTCCCTTAACTTGCGCTTTCAGCCCTGGGGCAGTTCCGGGCATTACAGATAATGTCTCAGCTCCTATGGGAACTTGAGCTTGCCTCAGATTATTGAGCGGCATTTCACGCCCCCTGTTCCCAAAAATCGCTGAAATTCTTTCGACAAGTCCATCATCTGTGACTAGTTCAACCCCCATTACCTCAGCTATGACATCACGTGTCAAATCGTCTTGAGTTGGGCCTAGGCCCCCACAGACAATTACAAAATCTGAGCGGTCTAAAGCCAGCTCTAATACACGTTTGATGCGCTCAGGGTTATCTCCAACTTTTGTCTGGTAGTAGCTATCCACGCCGTTCAACGCAAGTTGCTCTCCGATCCAAGAGGAATTCGTATCAACTATTTGTCCCAGTAATAGTTCGGTTCCAACAGCAACTACTTCACAACTAAATCGTTCCATTTCCCGACTTTAATCTAGACAGTTACCTGTCACATCATCTAGCTCAATGAACTTTCTGAAGCTGATGCACGATAACCAGACCGAACATACTGCCACCCAGTAATTAATGTCATTACTACAGCGATCCAAAGCAATAAGGTAATCAACCAATCAGCATTCTCAAAAGTAGGCATTACCGCAACCATCAGTGCTGCTCCCTGAGCAAAGGTCTTCCACTTAGCTAAATCGGTAGCTGGAACAACCAAGGATTTTCTTGCCAATAAAAATCGGTAACCTGAAATCCAAATCTCCCTTAGGACAATCAGAAGAACTGGAAGCCAATGGAATCTCCCGATGGAAAGAAGTGAGAACATGCAACCAAGGACCACAACTTTATCTGCAAGGGGATCAAGAAAAGCCCCAACCTTAGTTACGCTTCCGGTAGCCCGAGCAAGCCGACCGTCAACAGCATCGCTAATTCCAAATATCGCGCCCAAAATAAAAGCTGCCCAGGAAGTGCCCCCATTATCCTCAGCGTTCAGGATAATTATGAACAGCACCGGAGATGCAACAATCCTAGCAAGAGTGATCACGTTGGCTGGCGTAGCCAAACCAGCAGCAGAATAGGATCCTTGATTTTCAGTCATCGCTTCCCCGATAATTGAAATCATGAATTTCAGCCTTCAGGTCTACGCCTAGAGCTTCTCGTATCACTACCGTTTCAAAACTTCCGACCTTTAGAGTGTCTGGAACATGAATTAACCCATCGATTTCAGGTGCTTCGCGGTGACTTCGAGCTATTCCTTGACTCTCAGTAAGCACCGAGACTCTGTTGCCTATTTGGGAGTCTTGTTTCTTCTCCGTTATTCTATCCTGAAGGTCAGCCAATTCTCGAAGACGCTCCATGACTAAAGTCTCCGGAACCTCTCCGCCTAGAGTCTCAGCGTATGTTCCGGGCTCCTTTGAATAAGGGAAGAATCCACACCAATCAATTTCATTTTTCTCAAGGAAGCGAATGAGCTCATCGTGATCGGCTTCAGTTTCTCCAGGATAACCAACAATAAAATTTGTCCGAAAAGTGGCCTCAGGCCTTAGGTCTCTTACCCGATTGATTATTCCTGTGAATCTTTCTCCATCTCCCCATCTTCGCATTTTGCGCAGCAGGGGCGCCGATACGTGTTGAAGACTCAGGTCGAAGTATGGGACTGGGCTGCTTGCGATAACTTCTACAAGCTCGCCGGTAAGGCTAGAGGGATACAGATAAAGAAGGCGGACCCAGGGAACTAGCTGGCTTATTTCCTTTACTAAATCAACGATACCTAAAGACGTATCGCTCTGATCTCTGGCCCAAGAGGCTAGGTCTTGAGCTACTAGAACCACTTCTTGAAGATCAAGGGATAGAACTTCTTCTCGGATATCGGCAATAGGCCTAGACCGTTGTGGTCCACGAAAGGATGGGATCGCGCAGAATCCGCAAATCCTATCGCAACCTTCAGCGATTTTAATATAGGCCCATGGTTCTTCTCGTTTAGGGCGTGGCAAATTAAGTAGATCAAATGTTGGAACATCCGGCTTTGAAGAAATGCTCACAGGAACACCAAATCCTACAACTGCATCCACATCGTCTCTTAACGAATGCGAAATTTCCTCTCCGTACCTTTCTGCCAAACATCCCGTGACAACTACTTGAACATCCTCAGAACGCATCTGACTATATTCAAAGACTGTGTCGATGCTTTCTTCTCTTGCTTGTTCGACGAAGGAACAGGTATTTACCACTATGAGATTCGCTTCAGAGGGGCTATCTGCTGGGCTCAGACCATCCACTAGAAGGGTTCCAGCAAGCTTTTCACTATCTACCTTGTTTTTTGGGCAGCCTAGTGTCTCGATCCAGAAGCTTTTCTTCACAACTTTAGCGTACCTTCCTAGGGTGTTTGATGCAGATATCAGATTGACTCTGACGAATCCTCTTATGTTCTATGCTCCGACCAGAATCATCCAAACAATATATGATACAAGAAGAATTCCCGCCTCAGTGCGAACTATCTTTCGACCCGAAAGAATAAAGATAGCGCTCAATGCAACGGCAGTGAGGGTTAGAGTAGTGTCTAAAGTTCCGACAATAGAGCCATCCTCACTTTCTCCAGGGGCGATAAGCCCAATAAAACCCCCAATGCCAAATCCATTAAAAACATTGGACCCTAGTACGGTCCCGATAATCAAACCGTATTTGCCCTTTTTCGCTGCCACAGTGGAAGCTACAAGCTCAGGAAGTGAAGTTCCCACTGCAATTAAACTGATTCCGATAAATCCGCTTTTCACACCCCATCGGTCAGCTAGATCTATTGCGCCTTCAGTAACTCCATAAGAAGCAATCACCACCCCAGCCAACGAAGCAATGAGCTTTGCTAATTCTTTCGTGAGACTAAACTGTGCTGCTATAGCGCTTTTATCTCTCTGGGGGCTTGAAACAAGACCCGTTTCTTCCTCGGGCCCTTTTCTATACATCAGTGCCAATGAAAGAAGCAGAAGAAGAATCATCACTCCCCCTTCCCACCTGCTTATTCCCCCGCGAATAAAGAAAATAAACACAAGCGTAGATAACAATGATAGAGGAAGGTAGAGTCTACGGCCGCTAGTGGAAATCGATGCTTGACTTATTAGAACTGCCCCGCCTAGAACGAGAGAGAGATTAGCAACCATTGAGCCCACTACATTTCCTGCAGCTAAGTCGATGTCATTTCGAACAGCAGAAGCTAGAGAAACTGCCAACTCTGGGAGGCTAGTACCGAAACCTACAACGATTGCGCCAATAACAGCTAATGAAACTCCCCAACGAAGAGCAAGATTACTCGAGGATTCAACAAGTGCATTAGCGCTGAAAACCAAAACTGCGATTCCGGCAAAAACAAGAACTAACGACAGGATCATAAGTTATAAGCTACCTTTTCAGGCTACGCTTCGGCGATTTCAGCTAGTTGTTCTTGTGTGACTAGAACTTCTCGAGGTTTTGAACCTTCACTGGGACCAACGATCCCTCTTTCTTCTAACATGTCCATTATCCTTCCGGCGCGCGCAAAGCCCACACGTAATTTCCGTTGAAGCATCGAGGTGGATCCCAATTGCGACTCAACTACTAGATCTATAGCTTTGATTAGAAGCTCATCGTCTTCTGTATCACCAGTTCCGCCTCCTGGAATCCCACTGCCGGTTGATGTAATTTGCTCCTCTGTAATGGAGGCCTCTTCGTCTACCTCTGGGTCAATCTCGTCTTTCTTTAGTCTCTCAACTTGTTTGCGCCATCCCTCTACGACTCGGCGGACTTCACCTTCACTTACCCAAGCACCTTGAATTCTTTGTGCTGACGATGACTTAGGGTCCAGCAAGAGCATATCACCTTGACCAACAAGCCGTTCGGCTCCACCCTGGTCAAGAATTACTCTACTGTCAGTCAAGCTTGAAACAGCAAATGCGATTCGTGCAGGGATATTTGCTTTAATAACCCCTGTAATCACATTTGTCGAAGGTCGCTGTGTGGCAATAACTAGGTGTATGCCAACAGCCCGAGCCTTCTGAGCTATACGACAAATAGAGTCCTCAACGTCTCTAGGCGCCACCATCATAAGGTCTGAAAGCTCATCGACTACGACAAGGATATACGGAAGACGATCGTAGGTCTTTGGGGTTCCGTCAGAATTAATTGCACTTGGTGGAGCTTCGATCGTTCCTTTGTCATATGCGGCGTTGTAACCCCCAATATCTCGAAATCGAACTTCGGATAGTAGCTCGTATCTTCGGTCCATCTCCCGGCACGCCCATTGGAGGGCATTGGCAGCCTTTTTCGGGTCAATAACGGGCTGAGTAAGTAGGTGCGGAACTCTTTCGTATTGTGTCATCTCGACCATCTTGGGGTCAATAAGGATCATCCGTACGGTTTCAGGTGTCGAGCGCATCAAGACAGACGTAACGATGCTATTTATGCAAGAGCTTTTCCCTGCACCTGTTGCTCCAGCGAGAAGAATGTGGGGCATCTCAGATAGGTTCATGAGCATTGACTGGCCATTAATATCCCTACCGACTGCCACTTCTAATGGGTGTGTTGCTTTTCTAGCTTCTGGTGCGCTTAAAATATCTCCTAGAGCAACGACTTGCCTTTCGTTGTTCGGGACTTCGACTCCGATAGCTTGTCGACCGGGGATAGGCGCCAGAATCCTTACGTCAGCGGATGCCATGGCATATGCAATATCTTTGTTTAACGCAGTGACTTTCGATACTTTCACACCAGGCGCTAGCTCTAATTCATATCTGGTGACTGTAGGGCCAACTACCATTCCTACTAGTCGGGTTTCTACTCCATGTGTCGCCAAAGCCCGTTCGAGTACGCGCCCTCTTTCTTCGACAAGAGCTTCGTTAACATCTCTGGTTGTCGAGCGGTCAAGAACCTTTATAGAAGGCAGTTTCCATGGTGATCCCTTTGCCCCAGGCCCAAGTTCGATCTCAAGTTGTTCTCCGGTTTTTAGCTCCGTCGCTTTCTTGAAGCCTTTTCTTGCTTTCTCTGACCCCTCAGAGGCATCATTCTTGGAGGAATCGATTTCTGCTGCTTCCTCATCATCCAGAGGAGTTTCAGATTCTTCTGATGAGTCAGGCATGCCTTCCGGTTCAGGAACTCCGCCCGTTCGAGATTCACCGTCGATCAGAATTGCAGGTTGACTGAGATCGTCACGAAAGCTACCAACAGCATCTTTGCTTTCTCCGAGGGCAAGGCGCATCGATTTCGATATGACCCTTCCAATTGCCTTAAGGAATCGCCAAATTTTTCCGCCCGCTTCTCGAAATGTCACTCCAGTAGCCACAATGAGTCCAAATAGCCCTAAAGCAACCAACACGAGGGAGGCACCTAGTTGCTCAAACGCTGCTCGTAGTGGAGTCCCGGTCAAGTATCCAAGGACTCCACCCCTCTTTTTCAATTCGGAAAAATCTGATAGTCCGTAATTTGCCGCGTTGTCATAGAAATGCGATAGCCCACATATTGAAGCAAAGATGAATAACCCCCCAATGAGTATTCTCGCTGGCAAAGCTGAATCATCTCCCATTTCAGATTCATCATTTGGTGAATGAAATGAAAGTGCTAAACCAGCAATTATAAGTGAAACTGGCGCAGCATAACCCACAGACCCAAAGCAGGACAAGAAAATCCAAGGACCTAATATCTTCCCTACGATCCCTGCTAGATCGAAGTACAGCCCAAGTGTCGATAGCAAGCCTATAACTAGGAACGCAAGGCCCAATATGTCTGATTTATGGCCTGAAAACGCTTTTTTCATAGTATTTCCTACACCTTGTACTAACGGCGGCGAGGATTTCTTTGATGGTTGAGAATTCTTTGGTGGGGCTTTTTTCATTTCTTATAACTCTCTGCAAATTATAATTCTTATGCTGAGAATTCTTTCAGGTTGGATTTCTATTAACGGTAACACTAACTATAGGGCATTTAGGGCTATCCCATCAGCAACCTAAGCTGGGCCCAATAGCAAAATTCTGATTAAACTTTTCTCACGATAGGAACGATCATAGGTCTCCGCCCTGTTAATTCATTTACAAGACCTCCAGTGACTCGCCGAACTCTCTGTTCTAAATACTCATTCGACACTTCTTCGTTTAGTAGTGCTTTCTCGACCCCTTCTTTGACTGCACGGGAGATTTCATTTTCTAGCCTTTGAGCCGTTTGGGCATTTACCCAACCTTTGCTGACAATACTTGGATCTCCAAGAACTCTATTCTCCTTCGTGCAAATCTGCACAGATGCAATTACGCATCCTTCTTTCCCGAGAATTCTCCTGTCAGAGAAGATATGGTGCTCGCGTTCAAGAATCCTCCCCTGAACAAATGGGTAATCCCCTGGGGTAACTTTCTCTATAAGCTCCAGTTTGTTATCTCCAAGTTCAACCTGATCACCATCTGTAGCAAGGAGTATTCTTTCAGGAGATAGACCTATCTCGATAGCTAGATCTTTATGTGCGACTAAGTGCCGATACTCTCCATGAACTGGGACAAACCACTCTGGGTTAGCAGCTTGATGAAGAGCTCGGAGTTCTTCTTGCTTACCATGTCCCGAAGTATGGAGCCCTAGATGATCGGCGTGTAAAACGCTAGCACCTCGTCTCATTAGGTTATTTATCATTCTCCCGACGCGCTCTTCGTTTCCAGGGATGGCCCTCGAAGAAAGAATAACTGAATCCTGCTCCCCTATTGAAATCCAACGGCTTTCGCCAGTTGATGCCATAGCTAAAGCCGAACGTGGCTCTGCTTGTGTTCCAGTGCTGATAATACACACTTCATTAGGGGGGAGATTTCGAATATCTTCAATATCTACAATGTGTTCTTCTCTGATTTCCAAAATACCTAGCTTGCGGGCCAAGGAAAGATTCTTCTTCATCGAGAGCCCTAATGTAGATATCTTTCGGCCATCGTTAATTGCTGTCTCGGCGATCTGTTCGACTCTATGAATATGGCTTGCGAAGCAAGCGGCGATGATTCGGTTATCCTTGTGCGATTGAAAGGCACGTGCTAAGGAGGCCCCGATATCAGATTCAGAAATAGTGCTACCAGGCATATCTGAGTTTGTTGAATCGCAGAGCAATAGCCGAATACCAGGATTTTTGGAAAGTCCAGCAATCCGATTTAAGTCTGTTAAGCGACCATCAATTGGGTCAAGATCCAACTTGAAATCACTAGAGTGCACGATTAAACCTTGTGGAGTTTCAATGGCTGAGATTAGGCCTGAGGGAACAGAATGCGTAACAGGAAGAAATTCGCAAGCGAACTCTCCTATGGAGATCTTTTGACCGTCATTAACCTCAATTAGGTCACAGCGATCCAAGAGTTGACGTTCTTCTAATCGGTTTTTAACCATTCCGAGAGTGAAAGAAGATCCGTAAATCGGCAATTCAACGTGCTCCAGCAGGTATGGGAGTGCCCCAATATGGTCCTCGTGAGCATGGGTTGTGATACAGCCAACAATCTTCTCTTTTCGATCCAAAAGGTACGTGAGGTCTGGAAGCACCGAATTTGCTCCAGGCATAAATTCATCAGGGAACAACTGCCCGCAATCCAAAATAAGGATCTGACTTTGAGTCTCAATGGCTGCACAATTTCTGCCAATATCCCCTAATCCACCTAGAAAGGTAATCCGTACTTTTTCCATAATTTCGGGCTGATCTCCTGATCAATCGGGATCTATATTTTTCCCAATTTCAGTTTCTGCTAGAACTTGCAATGCTAGATTTCGGAGACCATCTGGAACAGAGTCCATTGGAGGACGCCCTCTCCCGACTCGGAACCCGATTAACTCCATCATTACCTTTGCCGGAATAGGATTAGGTGCTTCAGCAGAAGACTCATACAGAAAAGATTTCTGCAACTGTGCGTTTATTCTTCTTGCCTCCTCAAGTTCTCCTTTCTCTATGGCAAGCATCATTGTTTGATGTTCGAGTCCTGTCCAGTGAGTTGCGACGCCGACTACCCCTACTGCGCCAATAGCCATGAGTGGCAAAGTAAGCGAGTCGTCACCTGAATAGACTTCGAATTCACTAGGTGCTTGTGAGAGAAAGTACGCTGTCTCAGATGGATCTCCTGCCGCATCTTTGAGGGCCACAATATTGTCTACAGTATGAGCAAGCTCAAGTAGGGTCTCCGTTTCAATTTTTCTTCCACTTCGAATAGGAATGTCATAGAGAACGACAGGAAGGTCAGTAGCTTCTGCTATCGCACGAAAATGGTCTAGTAAGCCAGCTTGAGAAGGCCGGTTATAGTACGGGGCGACACTTAAGATTGCAGCGGCGCCAGCCTTATCTGCTTTCTGTGTAAGTTCGATTGCTGCCTTAGTGTCATTACTTCCTGCTCCTGCAATAACTGGCGCATCCACTGCATCCACTACTACTGCGATTAATTCAGCCTGCTCATCATGGGTTAGCGTAGGAGACTCTCCGGTGGTTCCAGCAATCACTAAACCGTCATTACCATTGGCTAGAAGCCATTCTGCAAGTGATGCAGCTACACCCACATCTAAATTTCCTGATTCATCGAAAGGGGTAACCATAGCGGTTAGTACTTTGCCAAATCGAGCCATAATAACCTTTCTTGAAGCAACCTGTTACTTCGAGAATAGCATCGCTTTGAAGCAGTTCTTTGCGAATATACAACTAAAGATAATCAATTGGGATTTCTGAATGCTGTTCTTTGCTTCCTTCTTTTCTTTTGTTTCGCCTTAAGACTACTGGATACCCGATTGCAAATACTGCGGCGAAAGAGAACCACTGGATCGCATAATTGAGGTGAGGCCCATCGTCAAACTTTGGAATTTCGAGCTTAAGTGGAAATTCCTCGTCTTGGCTTTCTGGGTCTTGGAACTCGAGGTGGATGAAAACAGGGTAGATGTCGTAGTTCAATTGCTCTTGATAGCGCTGCAGGTCCACCCTACCTAATGTTTCTAGCACGCCATCGGATGGGTCACTTTTTTGCAAGCCGGATGCTTCTGTTGTTTCGCGAAGCATCCCACTTATTTTGACTCTCTCTATTGGTTCAGGTGAGAATT
>PBIQ01000032.1 GCA_002720485.1 Acidimicrobiaceae bacterium | reverse complement strand
TATTCCGAAAGATCGGTACACCTCCGAAGAATTTATGGAACTCGAATGGGAAAAAATTTGGACGAAAACTTGGCTGTTGGGTTGCCGTGAAGATCAGATTCCAGAACCGGGTGATTTTATCTGCACGAATATCGGAAGAGAATCAGTTCTTATAGTTCGACAAAAAAATAACGAAATTAAGGCATTTCATAATGTCTGTATGCATCGCGGTAATCGCTTAGCCGATGAAGGTTTGTGGCATGCTGAGAGTTTCGTGTGTGGTTATCATGGCTGGGAATATGATTCTGATGGAACTTTCGTTGATATTCCTGATTTAGATACGTTCCAGCAAGGAAAGCCTCCCTGTGGCGGGCTGGCTGAACTTCCTTGTGACACTTGGGTAAGTTTTGTCTGGTTTAGCCTTAATACGGAAGTGGAGCCCTTAGAAGAATACGTTAGAGATCTAGCTGGGCATTTTGAACCATATCATTTTGAGCGCATGGCGATGACTCGGTGGGTTACAGCAGAGTGGAATTGCAATTGGAAAGCTGCTGTAGATGCGTTCGCAGAGGCATACCACACTGCCACCACACACCCGCAACTGAGATGGTATTTGGACGACTTCGACATCCAAATTGACTTATATGACAAGCACAGTCGCTACCTCATTGCATTCGGGCTACTGAGCCCACGCGTTGAATCGGTTGGAGAGATTCCACCTCCTTTGAAGTTCTTGCTGTCAGATGCTGGGATTGATCCCGCCTCTTATGAAGGGCCAGTAAATGGGATTCGAGAAGCAGTACAGAAACATAAACGCTCAACGCAGAATGAGCAAGGTAAAGATTTTTCAGAGCTGCACGATGACCAGTTAACCGATGACTACAACTATCTGGTCTTCCCCGGTGTTACGTTCAATACTCATTCCGATGATTTGATGTTGTATCGGCATCGGCCGCATCCCAGCGATCCGAACAAGTGCTTGTTCGATGTTTGGATGTTTGAGCTAATCCCCGAAGGTGAAGAATGGCCGAAACTACCTAAACATGATTTCCGTCCTGAAGGAAGCACAAGGTCTCTCGGTTTGGTAATTGATCAAGATGCAGCCAACCTTGCCTCTGTTCAAGCAGGAATGAACAGCTCTGCTTATCCTGGCCTTTGGCTCTCAGAACAAGAAATTCGGCTTCGGCATTTCCACAAGACAATCACTGACTTTATTGAAAGCTAACGGAAAGTCCTCAGCTATAGCTCTGGGGTTAGAAGCATGTTAGATAGATTGTTTTTGCGATGTACGTCGGAGTGGTTGATATTTGCGGTATGTCATTATTCTCCATACCCATTCCGCCGGACCAAAGCGGAAATAAGTGAGCCAATGCTTTGACCACATTAGCTGGATACACCATACGCAGAGAATGAAGAGGGCGACACCACCCCGCCCCAAATCTCCTTTGTCAAAAATAGCTGAAAGGGCCACTACGCCGAAGACTGTCTGGGCTATATAGTTTGTGAATGCCATTTGCCCAACCGAGCGGACTCGATCATGTGTTGGAGTTGATGGCTTACTATCCCATAGAGAAATAATCGACAAGAATGCTAGGGCGAGTGGGATCGTAGCGACCGTATTTGGTAACTGCCCTATAATCGCAATTTCAGAGTCATAGTTAGCTAATGCCTGCCATAGCACTCCAGCAGTTGCCAATGGAAGCCCGATCCCTAAACCCCACCGAATTGTTTTCAGGTAAAGCGATCGTTCACTTTTCCCAGAAATGAATCCGGAACGATAGAGAGCCACTCCGATCAGCATGCACCCTAACGCTCGACAAGCTACGTCACCTAGGAACCAGAAGCCAACTTCATCACCCATGGGTGTGTCTCCACTCCAAAAGCTTCCGAGATCAGTTTCCCCGCTATTGACGAGATCTTGCGTGATTACTCCATGCAAGATTGTTAAAACGAAAAACCCTATGCCCCAACTGAAGAGGACTCTGGGTGTTCTTTTACGAAAGAAGAGGACTACGGGAGCGCAACCAGCATAGAGAGTGAGAATATCGCCTTCCCAAAGCCACATATGAAGTAATCCAAATCCTAACAATAAGAGGTTTCTCCATAGGCTTAAGAGAACTGGTTTTCTTCCTTTCTCGACTGCCCGGTCGGCGAAAAGAACAATCCCCGCGCCGAATAGCATGGAGAAAAGCGCCATTGTTTTCTGGTCGATAAAGATTTCTCCAGCGATCCCGACAACCCAGTCGAATGGGTTATTTGAACCACCGGCGTCAAGATTGTGGTATGCAGAATCTGATATAGCAAAATTAACGGCGTTCATTACCAGTATGCCCAAAGTCGCAAGACCCCGAACCGTATCTAGGTTCGTTATGCGTTCATTTTGTTTTGTAGCTCCGTACCTCATTTGCTGCATTATGCTTCCTTTGCAAGACTTTCGACAATTTCTGCATTTGGAAGTGCAGATAAGGCATGTGGTGGAACATAAATTTTCCTATTTCGGGATCCGCCTCCAACAATGACTTTCTCACAACCCATAACCCGACTGTCGATCCACAGCGGAAGATCATGGGGAAGGCCGAATGGGGTCACGCCACCTAAGGCCATACCTGTGATTTCAGTTGCTTCTTCAGGTGAAGCAAATGATGCTTTCTTAGTTCCTAATTTTTTTCTAACGGACTTATTGACGTCAATTCGGGTGGTGGCAAGAACTACACACATTGCATATATTCGTGGTTCTCCTTTACCTACCACCATGATGGCGTTCGCAGATTCCTCTGGCTTGTAGCCGTAATGCTCGCAGAACGCAGTCGTATCAGCAAGATCAGGGTCGCACTCTATGATCTCATAGCCCACACCGGTGAGATTGAGCGCTTCAAGAACTACGTCAACCATCTTTTAACTGGTCTCCTTTCTCCACCCATGCGGGATTTCGGGAAAGCGTGGATCTGGGACCCATGGTATAACGTCACTTGTTTCAACTAACCAATTGAACATCTCATTTCGAAGCTGTTTTACTACCTCATCTAACTCGTTATTCTCGATATGTTTGGACGCCAGCAGGTTTATAGTCTCGGCAGAGTCTTCTATCCGGTTATATAGTTCATCTTGACCATCATGCCTGTAGATGTAGGACCAGTTCTGTGTCCTAATGCACTCTGCCTTGCCAACTAGGTGAGGTAGCTCATGTTGGATCTCTGACTTGTGCTTATAAATTCCCGAATCTACTTTCTCGAAGAGTTGATGATCGGAAATACTGAAACCCCCTTCGCTGTAAGCTGCCACACGGTGAGGGGCAGTGGAATCGGCGAATAAGTCCGTGAGGGTTTTCCCAAAGTGGGTGTGGGCAGGTTCGGTCTCTGCTAGTTCGAGACATGTTGGCAGGAGATCTATCATTTCAACTTCTCCACGTACGACCTGGCCTTCCCCCACATCGGGCCCAGCCACAATGAATGGATTTCGAACAAGGCTTGGGTCGAGACCGGAAGGCCACTTTTCAACAAGTTGGTAATCTCCTAGGTACTCCCCGTGGTCGCTGAAGAAAAAAGTGACAGTATTTTCTCCATCGCCGACGCTATCGATGGCTGATAGTAGACGTCCGAACTGATCATCGACTCTGCTTACCATGCCGTAATATGTCGCCGCTATCTCAGCTAAATACTCATCATTGAGATCGTGCCATCCGTACCGCTTCCTGTATTCGTTCATGAATTCTGGTTTTCCTTTGCCGCTTTCAGGTGATATTGGAGCTGGGATATCTTTTCTGTCATGCATTGAGAACCATGGGTCTTCGACCATAAACGGAGGATGAGGGGCAAGCAAAGGGACCCATAATGCCCACGGTTTATTGCTATTTCGATCCTTGAGCCACTGTATGGCGGTCTGGATAGCGGCCTCGTCAATGTCGATTCTTGGTTCATTGCCCTGCTTTCCAAACCAGAACCCTCGATAGAGTGGGTGATCTTCATTAGTAGTTATTGATATATCTCTCCATCCCCAAGAGGGTTTAACCAGGTTTCCGCAGAAAGTGGTACTTGCTTCCGTAACGCCTTGAGCGAACACATCTCCACGGTTCCCTACCATGGCAACGTCGTAGCCAGAGTCTTTAAGATACCGCAATAGATTCGGTTCCCATGGCTTCAAAAGGTGATCGAGGGTCCGGTGTCCTGCTGTATGTGGGTACCAGCCAGTCATAATCGATACCCGGCTGGGGCCACAGACAGAATGCTGTGACCATGCCGAGTTAAATCTTGTTCCACGTTTGGAGAAGGCATCAATGTTTGGTGTTTGCGCTACTGGATTCCCGAAGCACCCTAGTGCATCAGCACGAAGCTGATCAGGTGTGAATAACAGCAGGTTAGGAGGGGTCATTCCTGAAGCTTTCAGAGAATTGTTTCATGTGGGGATCCTACATCACCGGTCATCTTTAGTGCCTTCTGATGGTAGTAGTTTTACTAATAGAACTTTTCTTCTATCCACGTGGAAATTGCTTGAAGATTTCCTTTTCCGATAAACGACATGGAGCCTATGTCTTCCCGTTCTAGTCCTGAGACGACAACAATATCTTCGTTTGCTTTATCTTCTCCCCAATTTTCTTTCAACACTTGCCAAACAGAGTTAGCATCAAAATCCCCAAGATCATAATCTGTGATTACTGCATATGGGCTAGGGGCCTTCTCAATTGATTCGGTGATCTGCTCTAAAGTCCCAGCCGTTTCTACTTCAAGCGTCGGGAAAGTATGTGAAACCCATGTGAGAAACGTCTCCCTTACTAGCTCATCATCATCAACCACGAGAAGGGTTCGCATTTCACTATTTTTGTGTCGAACCTTCTGGTATGGCTCTATATGGTCACCACACCATGCCTTAAGACCATCTAGATCTCCTTTAGACACAAACTGAATGTCTAGGCTTTCAGGGAGTTCCCCGGCTGATAATTCTGCGCTAGTGAGAAGGAACTGACCCATATCAAAGCCTTTCTCCTCAAGTTTACTAGCAAGAAGAAAACCGTCGCCAGGTTCTGGCATAGCCCAATCGGAAATAACGGCATGGATGGGCTGCTCTTCAAACGCTTCTATTGCTTCACCGACTCCGGCCGCTAAAAGAACTTCGTTGTCCGGGAAATAGTTACTAAGCCATAATTCTGAAATCTTCCGCACGCCGGGATCATCATCGACGACAAGAATTATATTTCTTCTCATTATTCAGCCGAAGAGTACGAAGCGAGAAGGTCTCTCATCTCTTTAATGGCACCATGAATCATTTCTGCTGTCTCAGCATCCAAAGTTATGGGACTCCCCTCTTTATGTGACACCTCCCACAACATAGCTATTGCAGCAGTGTGTGATGTCAGCTTATGTATGATTTGTTGCTTGCTTCCAGGCGTATCCACTGTGTACAATTCTCTCTTTCTTTCTCGTAATCTACAACTTCAAAATCATGTGACAATAGGACCTAAGTCCATTCTCTTAGTAGGTTCTGACTGTCTTGCCTCAGCCTAAGCCGGTTTGTCTTTAATATCCTCGAGAAGAGCTGCGATGTAAATTTGATCGGGGTTTTCTTCATCAATTTGAGTATTTCTAAAGAGTCGAAACCACCAACGTTGAGAATCACCAGACGCTGCTTCTTCTCCCGCTACAGTTTTCATGCGCTGCCATAGAACAACGACCCCTATAAGGCCAAGAGCAGCGACTAATCCGATAAACGCCCATCCCCAGACAGCTCCCCCAATCAATACTTCCCTACTTTCATTTCCTTACTGAACAGGTTCCACCAGCAGTAGTCATTGTCAAACTAACACGCATATTTTAAGCTCATGCAATCAAAGTTTCCAAGCTACTTACAGAAACAGTGCTCTGAACTGGGTCTTTAGGCAACTTGGTAGCCATAAAGTCTCCGGATACACTGTAGATATGAGCCAAATAGGAGACAGAGCAATAAACGAGGATATAAAAACAGCTCGGCCATTGGATTCTTCTTGGCGCTATACGGAACTCTGGCCAAAAGCTAAGCGGAAAGCAAGAGATCTTAGTTTCACAAAAACATTCATTCTCCCTATTGTCTTCGGCGTCTTCGCTATAGTTGCCGTAATGCTGGTTATTTGGGCTATCGACATCTTGGTATAGCACTTAAGCACTCAGCTTTCCGCCTTCGAGATAATCTAGAAGTACTGTATGGAGCTTCCAAATACCCTCGCGTTGTACCCGCCCTCCCCCTATGATTAAATTTCCATTGCCCCAAGCTCGTTTAAGTAGACGGCTCCTTTTATAGACTGGCAATATGGCCCAAAGCCCTGAACTTGATCACCTCATAGCGGCAATGTCTCGGTACGTCATCGACCTTCCTCGAGCGATCGCTATTCACCTTCCAAAGATTAATGATGGGAAAGTCAACGACATTGAATTTATCTGGGGTAACAAAAGTTTTCAGTCCTGGCGGCCAAACCCGCTCCAAGAAGGTGATTTGGGCTCAGCTACCAGAAAAAAATTCGATGAACTGATACCCCATTTAAATAAAGCATGGTTCGATGGGCAGGCAATTCAGTTTTTTTCTAGCCCTAATTCAACAACCGCCCATGAGATGGAAATCGAAACTATCTGGTCCAAAGCTGAAGATGTTATCGTCGAGTGGGGAGATGATATCAACTCGAAGATCCAGCATGGTTCTGCGATTGAAGCTGAACGGCATCGACGACTTATGGATGCAGTTGAAGCTGAACGTGATTCCTTCGTGCAGGAGATTCACGACAACGTCCTGCAAGACCTTCATATTCTGACGATGAACATGGCATCGAAATTAAATCCCAGTTTAGATAAAGACCAACTCTTATCTGAGTCATGGAACCTTCAATTGGCTCTGCAAAAAATTCAGAAAGACCTACGATCTCTCCTTACTCAAGAACAGCAGCGAACCGCATTATTATCTGTCCGACTTTTTTCACTTGGGGAGACATACTCTAACGAAACGTTCACTACTGATGTGGCAATCGATCCTGACGCACATATCGATACCTTGGAAAGCAATGTTCAAAATGAGCTCTTTTATGTCTGTAAAGAAGCGGTCTCAAACGCATTAAAACACTCGAATGGATCCAAAGTGGACCTACGAGTTGAAACCAAATCCTCAACCGGTGAAATTCGGCTGACTATCCAAGACAACGGTGACGGGATGGATGATGCCAGTCTGAGATCATCTGGAACTCTGAATATGGAGAAGCGCATGCAGCGGATCGGTGGGGCTTTTTCTCTTGAAAACGTTGACGGAGGAGGATTACGAGCACAAGCGAGTGTTCGACGTTCAGGTCAAGAGTAGAAACCGAATAAGGCGAATCGATTTTAGGCCTCATGAGATTCCATCTCGCTATCGGGGCTACAATCCACTAGGATTACTGATCACATGAGCCATAAAAGAGGTTTCCGATGGCAGATTCAGATATGGAATTAAAGGTCCTCGTTGTTGATGACCATGCAATCACCCTTGCTGGACTCGAAGGATTATTAACTCAACACCTAGGGGAAGGTAGCGAAGTTTCCAGTTGCTCTGATACTTCTGAAGCTCTTGAAGTAATCCTAGAACAGAAGCCTGACATAGTCGTTTGCGACCTTGACTTCGGAAGTGAACGAACGGGTGGATTTAGCCTTGCCCAAGCAGCTTGGGAAGCAGAATCTTTGTCGAAGTTCATCATGTATACGGGCGCTGATGTAAATCAGGCTGCGCTCTTAGGGGAAGCAAAGGGTCTTGTAGGGAAAAATATTTTCGCTATTGAATCTAAGGTCAATCCAACAGATAGTCTTCTCGAGACTATTGCTAAAGTTTCTGAAGGGGTCCGCCCTTATGACAGTTTCAGTGTCCGAGTTGCTAAGTCCCAACTTCCCGAAGATGACTTACGAACCATTGAAGCCTTCAGTTCGCTCACAGAACGCCAACTAGAAATAGTGGCCACATATGCGACGCATGATGATAGAAAATCAGTTGCTGCAACACTCGGAGTTTCAGACTCTACAGTAAAGAACTCTATTAGTAGAATATTGCAGATCTTCAACGTGGACTCCATGCGAACTGTCGTCGCAAGATACAAAGACTACCAGGATATTCTCTCTCGCTTAGGAGCCTCGTAAGCCCTATAGAAAGTTGCATCCAATGGCTGATATACCTCAAATTGCTCCCCCAACCGAATTCGGGAAAGAGACGTTCGACAGGATGAAAGCCATTCCGCCCTACGATTTCAACAGCTATGGGGAGGGCTTGTGCCGGAGGCGCATCCGTCTGATCAACGAGTCAGATACACAGACTATCGGGGAGCTTGAAGACGACTTCCACCATTTTCGCGTTGAGCTAACCCATGATTCGGACAACGTAATCTCGCTATCAGGAATTGTTTTACGGGCACCTTGGTCTACGTGCTCTGAGGCAGATCAGCCACTTCAAAAGATTGTAGGGAAGCCTCTTTCTTCAGACTCAACCGCTATCGGAAGTTACGCCACTCCTACAAGCAACTGCACACACTTGTTCGACCTCACTGGTTTAGCTATCTCCCATGCAATGCAGGATGAAGTGGTTTGTCAATATGATTTGATGGTCACTGATCCCCTTGACGAGAAACAAGAGCTCCGGCTATGGAAAAATGGAGAATTGCTTCTTGATTGGCTTATTCAGGAAGGCATCATCATCTCTCCGAAAGATTGGGAGGGAGTGTCGCTCGTGGGCAAGTTTATTGCTTGGGCTAAGGATAACCTTGAGCCTCTGACTGCTGAGGCTGCGATTGCCTTACGAAGAATGACTCATATTTCTACTGGCCATGGAATCAACCTAGACGAATTGGAAATTGGACCGGAGCATACTGATGGCCCGATTGGTCGATGCTATACCTACTCTACTGAAGTCCTTATTCGTGCAAAGCGTATGCGAGGAACGGTTCGGGATTTCAGAAAGGATGAACACGCTTCTTTGATGTTGTCCGATATGGAAACACGAGGTAAAGCTGGCTTATAATTTCGGCGGAATTGCTCTATTGTGCGCTGATGACCTCTTGACCAAATTGTTCTAGCCGTTCGAACCCGCCAGATCCAGCAAAGAAAAACGCCGGAACCATCACTCTTCCAACCCCCGCACTCTGCAGTCGCCCGATTCCCTCAGCATGGTCTTCACCGGGTAAGGCTGCATAATGAGCATGGATTTCAATTTCAGATGGGTCACGGTCAAAGGCTTCAGCTGATTGACGCACCTGCTGAATCAAGTTTTGTAGTTCGTTGAAGTCTCCAGTTCCTGGATAGTATCCATCAGCAAGTTTCGCAGCCCTGCGAACGGCAGCTGGCGTATCACCGCCGACGAGTATAGGCAAACGAGTTTGAACAGGTCTAGGTGTACAGGTGACTGGTTCGAAATCGACAAATTCACCGTGGAATTCGACATCGGTTCCGCCCCAAAGTGCGCGCAATGCATGAACATACTCATCTGTTCTAGCTCCTCTTCGTTCCCATGGAACGCCAAGAGCTTCAAATTCTTCTTTGAGCCATCCCACGCCGATACCTAGCTCCACTCTTCCACCTGAAAGATAATCCAGTGAGGATATTTCCTTTGCTAGAACTAGCGGATTGCGTTGAGGAAGGATCAGAATACAAGTCCCAAGCCGAAGACTAGGGGCAACTGCAGCGACGTAAGCGAGCCAAATTAATGGGTCATGAATCATCGTGTCTTTTGTTGCTGGTACTTTCCCATCACTCGTATAGGGGTATTTCGACTCAATGGAAGATGGGAAGATCACATGCTCACCGCCCCATACTGATTCAAAACCTACTTTTTCAGCTATTTGACATATTTCTAAAGCTGTATCACTTTCCGTACCAGCACTACTCGCAAAAGCTAAACCGAATTTCATTATTCCCCCGTCTTTTATCTAGAGATTTTTTATCTTAGCCTTTGGTTTTCGCAGAAGAAGAATCGGCGTGCTTCGGAGGTACTCTCGGTATGCAGGATCATCACCCCATCGTTCATTAGCGCGCCTTTCAAGAATCGGGATACCACTGATGCGTGTCAGTAGAACAAAAACAAAGATTGGAGATATAAGAGCGACCCATCTCCAACCGGAAAGAAGCGGAATAGCTAGCACCGCAATACCGATCCACAGAAGTATCTCCCCAAAATAATTTGGATGTCGAGACCATGCCCATAGTCCGGACTGGATGAAAGAACCTAAGTTCTTTGATTCAGACCGGAACTGCGATTTTTGACGGTCTGCCACAATCTCCATAAGGAACCCAGCCACCCACAGCGCTATACCTACTCCGGCAAACCATCCGAAAGGCTCTCGCTCCATGCTGGTGATAGCCACCAATGAACAGCTTCCTGTAACTAGAACCCACAAGGCTTGCAGAGACCACCACGAAAAGAACGTTCCGGGATGATGTTTGATAGTGTCAAATCTCCCATCTCCTCCCGTCTTCCTAGCCCGCAAAAAAAGGAACGAACCTAATCGAGCCGCCCATACTCCAACCAGTATGCTGACAACGCCTGCGCGCAGGTCTAAATCCGAACTCCCGACTAAAGCTACAAGTATCAACGTGAAATGTGTGAGTGAACCCACCAAATCGAAATAATGCTCAGTCCGCTTTAGGTAGGACGGGATAAATGCCAGCCAATTGATCGCAAATGCAGCACCGGCACATAGAACAACCACAGGAACCCCTCCGACTTTGGAGCTGCCATCGCTTAAGGACGCAGTTAAACCTACCCCTAATCCGATTGTTAGGACCACAGTGATGAAAGCCAGTCTTTGATGTTTGTTCATCTTCTCAGAATAGCTTTCAGCCACCAGTAGTGAGTATTTTTACCCACAACGTAAGGCTGCTAGCGTAACCGGTAGAGCGAGAGCAAAGGGCTTAATTATGATCATTATCACAGCAACTTTTATGCTGTCAGACCCAAGTATGCAGAATGAAGCAATTAAAAAAGCCGCACCGCTCCAACAGGCTACACGTGACAATGAAGAAGGTTGTCGAGCGTACGTATTCTCTCCAGACCCTTGCGAAAACGACCGTGTCATTGTATTTGAACTCTGGGAGAACCAAGATTCACTTGCGGACCATTTCGACCATCAGAATTACTACAACATGGGTTCAATGTTTGGAGAAGTAGGCCTTGCTGGCGCCGAAAGTAGAAAATGGAGAGTTACCGCCAGCGAACCGGTCTACGATGACACACCCAGAGCTCGGGCGGACTTTTTTACCTGCGAAGATCAATTTCCTGAGGATCCGATCATTATTGCCGGATATATCGATTTACATGACGCTTCCGAAAGATCAGACTTACTTTCCGAATCAGTCTCTTTTCAACTAGCTACCCGTAATGAGGAACCAGGGTGTCAAATGTATGTTTTCTCTGCAGATCCATGCAGGGAGGAGCGAATAGAAGTCGTGGAAATATGGGACAATATGGAGTCACTTGCAGCGCATTTCGATCACGAGAATTACTTCAACATGGGAAATCTCATCCGTTCAACATCTGGACGTGACTCTAATCATCGCAAATACCGTTGTGACTTCAACGAACCTGTTTATGACGACTCACGGAGAGCTCGGGCAGATTTTTTCACCTTGTAATATTTTCAAGAGCTTCCGCTAACGAGCTGACTGTTCGATCTATGTTCTTCAGCTTGTCCAAACCAAAGAGGCCAATCCGGAAAGTTGAAAAATCCTCTGGCTCTCCACATTGCAGTGGTACACCACCAGCTATCTGAAGTCCTTGCGCTTTGAATTTGCTGCCATTTTTAATGTCAGAATCAGTGGTATAGGAGACAACCACACCAGGTGCTTCATACCCCACGCCGGCAACACTGGGATAGCCGTATTCTTGAAGGAGGTTTCGAACCTGCTTTCCTAACTCATGCTGGGCATTTTCCATTCCGAGGAAACCTAATTCTTTCGTTTCGAACATCACATCACGAAAGTTACGAAGACCATCCGTTGGCATGGTTGCATGATAAGCGTGTGCCCCCTGCTCGTAGGCTGACATGATCTCTCGCCATTTCTTAAGATCGCATGAAAAACTCGAACTTGATGTTGTTTCCAACAGTTCGACTGCTCTTGTGCCCATCATTACGAGGGCACAGCATGGCGTTCCGCTCCATCCTTTTTGTGGCGCGCTTATTAGGACGTCGACCTCGCACTGCTGCATATCGACCCAGATAGTCCCCGATGCAATACAGTCCAGAACAAAAATGCCCCCTACCGCGTGGACCGCATCTGCAATCGTTGAAAGATACTCGTCGGGAAGAATCATCCCCGCAGACGTTTCCACATGTGGAGCGAAAACGACTTTAGGCTGTTCGGTTTCTATTTGGTGGACTACTTCCTCTAAGGGGCAGGGAACGAACGGTGCTTGGTGTTCACTGCTTTCTTGTTGCGCCATGCAGACAGTATGTGATTTGGGAATGTTTCCAGCTTCAAAAATTTGAGTCCAACGGTAACTAAACCACCCATTTCGAATCACAAGCACATGTGCATCAGAAGCGAATTGTCTGGCTACCGCTTCCATCCCGAAAGTACCGCTTCCGGGAATTACAGCTACCGAATTAGCGTTATAGACACCGCATAACGTGCCAGAAATATCTTTCATAACACTCTGGAAAGATTCTGACATGTGATTTACAGCTCGATCGGTGTAGACCACCGAGTATTCGAGCAAACCTTCTGGATCGACATTCGGTACTAAACCTGGCATATTCACTCTTTTCTTTATCTATTCCCCAGACTAGTGCAGTGGGCATTGCACGGATCAATTTGCAGGGAACTGCTGTTGAACCATTTGTTCGCTCAAAGACCATAGGGCTTTAGCTGTGTCCTCGTTATAAATGTATGGGAGGTAACCATTTTCACTGGGATTACCTCCTTCGACTCCTACTTTACAATCTCCAAGATATGCGCCATTGCTTTCTTTAAGATCATCTGTGGTCGCGGCCCATACTTGGGTAGCTGCTCCCGCCTCCATAGATTTGAAAGGCAACCCTCCTGTCTCCTTCGCTTCAGCTGACGACGTCGATCGTGCCTTGACACGCTCAACCATTTCCTGCATAAGTTCTGGGGTCAAGTGACGGCCAAGTTCAGTAAGTATTACGCCTGGGTGCACTGCGAAGCTTTGAAGCTCATTGCCATATCGTCGGACGAGTTCACGAGTGAAATGAATATTAGCGCTTTTACTACGGCCATAGGACTCCCAGGCGTTGTATTCACTTGTTTCAAAATTCGGATCGTCCAGATTGACATCTGCGTGAGTATGCCCCGCTGAAGAAAGATTAATAATTCTTGGACTTTGACCTGATCGAATCGCAGGCATTAGGAGGTTCGTCAGTAGGAAATGCCCCAAATGATTCGTACCGAATTGCATTTCAAATCCATCCTTTGTCGTCATGAAAGGGCATGCCATTATCCCTGCATTATTTATGAGCACGTCGATTGGAGCTTGATCTTGGAGAACATTTTCTGCGTACGTTCGGATACTTGATAGGTCAGCAAGGTCAACTAAACCTATTTGGAGGTCAGCGTTTGGCACGGATGTCCTTATGCGATCTGCGGCCGCATCAAGCTTGTCCGAATTTCTAGCGACCATCGTTACTGTTGCCCCAGCGCTACTCAAGGCACGAACAGTCTCTTCGCCAAGCCCGCTCGATGCGCCTGTTACCATGAAATGCCGGCCTTGAAGGTTTACCCCTTCCAATACTTCATCTGTCGTTGTTTCTGCTCCGTAAATTTTCATCTGCCCCTCCAAGAGTTGATCAGTGATGTCATCAGACTATAGACCACGAAGCCAAATCAAAAACCCAAATCCTTTTTCCTAACTCCTCGCTAGTAGGCGACTTCAGGTACCTTATAGATATGGCAGGAAAAGGTATTGAGAACTTGGTTAATGAGGCGAAAGCGGCGATTGAGGAGCTTTCTGTTGAGGAAGTCAAGCAGGAAATTGCAGAAGGTCGTTCAACATTAGTAGATGTCCGTGATTTCCGAGAACGCTTACTTCAGGGAAGTATCCCTGGCGCTATCTCTGCACCACGAGGGATGCTGGAATGGTGGGTTGATTCTTCTAGCCCTTACCATAAAGAAGAGTTTTCACCCGACCATCGCTATGTTCTTTACTGTTCACTCGGATGGAGATCTGCCTTAGCTGCAAAGACAATGAAAGAGCTGGGTTACGAAAATATCGCCCACCTCGAATCGGGTTTTACAGGTTGGGTTGACGCCGGAGAAAACGTGGAGGAGATCACCTCCGGCGGCAAGTGGTTCAATACGAAACAAGACATAGCTGCATCCATAGATCCTTCAAGTAGCGACATTGGATGAACAATAACGAGGACGTTATGAAAGCCCCATTCGATGAAGCCTCATTTGCATGTTTGGATTTTGAAACTACAGGTTTCTCGCCAAAGAGGGACAGGGTAATAGAAGTCGCAGTAGTAACCGTTACTCAGGGTACGATTGGTACTAGCTGGACTTCCCTAATCAATCCTGGAGATGACGTAGAACTTGGCGCTACTCACATTCATGGAATTAAGCGCGACTGGATTCGCAACGCTCCAAGTTTCGCCGAAATCGCAGGAAATTTGTTTTCGCTTCTAGATGGCAAGGTTCTGGTCGCTCATAACGCAAATTTCGACCTTGGATTCCTTCGTTCAGAAATGTCAAGAGCTGAGCTTTTGCCAAAAGGGACTTTATTTCCCCATTGGGACACTATGAAGGCAGCTGATTTCGCTCCATCAATGCCCGCTTCACGCAAACTCGTAGATGTAGCTGCTGCGTTTGGAGTGGAAATCACCAACGCCCATCAAGCTTTGGATGATGCGCTTGCCGTTGCTGAAATTGTTGCTGCAGTGACAGAGACTATTGGTAGCTCTATATGGTTTAACTCGTTCTCTAGCCCTGATGAGGATTTTGAGTCGTGTCCACCAACTCATCGGCCAGAAGCCTAGCCCCCTAGTATTCCTATGGGTACAGTAAAGGATTCATCGGACTGTCAACCATTTCTCCGGGGAGTTGACCTCCTAACCAAACTTTGAGATCAAAATCTTGCAATGGCGTTGGTTCTAGAATTCGTGTTCCATCGGCAACAAAGATCACAGTCATGACGGGTCGAGCTTCTGATGTCAGGTTTGCTCCAGCTCGATGAAGAGTCCACCCTGCGTGGAAGGTCGCATCACCTGGCTGCATGGGTCCATAGGTTTCTTCAGGCAAAGAGTTCTTTTCGATCCATTGGGATATTTTCTGGTGCGATTCATCTGATATTACTCCCGCATCAATGTTCCCCATTTTGTGAGATCCAGTTACAAAGTACATAGATCCGACCTCGGCCGATATCTCGGTAAGTGGCATCCACATCGTTACCGTTTTACCGCTTTCAAGAGGCCAGTACGTCTGATCTTGATGCCAAGGCGTATAACCGCCATTGGGTTCTTTAAGCAGCGATTGGTCATGGTACAGTCGAACACTTTCCACACCGAGCAATGTCGCTGCAACATGGGCAAACCGCTTTGAGAAAACAAACGATTTACATGTCGAATTTCTCTGCCACAGGTTATGGACCTGAAGAAAAGCCTTTCCGTAGGTATCTCGATCTTCTATTGGTCGATGGTCATAGCGCCCACCATGAGCGGTTTTCTCAATTTCAGGTCGAAAAAAAGAAAGTTCTTCTGGAGTAGCAAGTCCACGAATACAGGTGTGCCCTTTTCGGTCAAATTCCTCTACAGATGAAGCTGGCAAATCTATCAATTCATCTATCATTGAACTTCTTTCCCCTTTGGAATAGTAGTAGATACATGTTCATCTGGGGTTTAATAGCATTCCCAGTGCGACCACCCTCCAACGTCGAGGAGCCACACTGATGCGTAAATATTAGCTATAGGGTCAAAAGGAGAAGCTTTATGAAACCCTGCTGCGGTGGCGCGATCTGGCCAATACGACGGAATATGCTGCATGAGTCCTGATGCTCCGCTTTCGGGATTCTTTGCATCTGGGTCTCCCCAACTTTCACACCGTAGAACCCTCATAAAAGTTTTCTCTTCTTCTTCGAGGCCATATTCCTGTAAAGCTTCTACTACAGTCGCTCGCCAGCGTTCTACTTCAGGTTCGTAAATTGCTTCTGAGGTTACAGGGGTTGGCCGTACTGTTGGGGTGGGAGCTGGAGTCGGAGTTGGCTCGGGGGTTGGTGTCGGAATAGCTGTCGGTGTAGGCTGCGGTGTCGGAGTCGCCATTTGTCCGGATGTAAAGACTGACTCTGATGATCTTGCACATCCGGCTAGTAAAAGAAGCAATATGAGAGCTATAAGACTATTTTTTCTTAGTTGCATTAGTTGAGCCCTAACTCTTGAAGAATAAAACGTGTTCTTTGGATGTAGCCGTCAGGGGTGAGGTGCACCCCGTCTTCTTCTAACCAGCTAGGCGATGCAAAGCTCTCAAAGTCCATAACAGAGAGGTTGGGATGAGTATTAGCTTTTTCAATGATTTTTGCGTTATATGCATCATCGGAAATCCATTGATCGGTATAGAGGGTCAACCAAAATATCTTCACGGTTTCCGGAATAGCTGCGACTGCCCTATCAATCTGACTCCCAAAGAAATTCGGATCAGCCGTGGCGACATCATTCGTACCCAGTGCGATTACTACTGCTCCATCGACGACCATGGAGTCTTCGAGTTTACCAACCCCTTCTGACGTTGTTCTTCCGTTTTCTGCTGAAACGATAACATCTAATACTCCGGCGTTGAGAAGGCTTCGGGTTAATGAAACGCCATACATTTCCGACCCGACTGTTAGAGAGTCACCAATAACGACGACTGATAGTAAAGGGGGTTTCGAGGGTACCGATACCACTTCGGCCTGCTGGATGATTGGGGTGCTTTCTGGGGTTGTGCTCTCTCCATAAACTTCAAGCGGACTTTCAGATCCACCACAGGATGAGAGAAGAACACTTAGCGTAAAGCAAAGGCAAGAAAAGAATTTGAAAGCAGATTTTTGTTTCGTGGGCATGTTAGTGATCTTTAAGTACTTGGGGCTGTGAAAGATATTGCGATCTATGGGCTGTGCGCTATTGTAATGGCGTGCCTATTGAGAATTTTTTTATGAAACTAAGCAATAGCTTACACCGTGGTGTTATTAAATTATCTGCAGGCAGAAAAGGTTGGGAAGCTTTCGGCATGCCCGTGATAAAACTCACAACTACGGGCCGAAAAACAGGGCTCCCCCGTTCTGTGATGCTTACCTCCCCGCACCAAATTGGGGATTCTTTAGTGTTGGTAGCTTCGAAGGGTGGATCCGATACACATCCTGAATGGTTTTTGAATTTAGTGGAGAATCCGAACGTCATTGTTGATACTCGATCAGGGCAAAGAGAAATGACTGCCCACGTGGTTCCTTCGGAAAGCCGCGACCAACTGTGGGATGAAGTTACCGAAAAGTTTAGAAATTATGGGCAATATCAAAGCAAAACTGATCGTCTCATTCCATTAATTATTCTTTCCTAGAGACTCTTTCGACAGAACTAGGGTTTCGCAGGAATTTAACCTAGTCTTATAGCATTCTTACTTAGGGGGACTGATGAACGTAAGTGATCGAACTGTCGTAGTGACCGGATCTTCTCGAGGTATAGGAGCTGAAATAGCAAGAGAATTCGCCACTGCTGGTAGCCGTGTAGTTGTATCAGCGCGGTCACAGGATGCCATAGAAGCCCTCGCTCAGGAGATTGGTGGAGTGGCTATCCCATTTGATGCTAATGACCCCGATGATGTGCGCACATACATTGAACGAGTAGAAAACGAAGTCGGCGGGATCGATATTTTTATCAATAACGCAGGGATAGAAAAGAGCACACTTGTTGAGGATCTGACGGAAGAAGAAATTGAAGGCACGCTCCGCATCAATTTAATAACGCCACAGGTTCTTACCGCTTCTCTACTTCCACGTATGCTTGAACGCGGACGCGGGCATCTCGTCTACACGTCATCGATCGCAGCTACCACCGGAAATCCGGCCATGTCGGTCTACTCCTCTTCCAAAGGAGGGCTGACAAGGTTCGCTGAGTCACTTCGTATGGAACTTCGCTACACCCCATTGAATGTTACGATTCTTCATCTCGGTCCAGTCGATACGGAGATGTGGGACGATATCGAAGATAATCCTCTCATGAAACCAGGGGTTGATCGATTTACGAAACTAGGTCTTTTAACAGTTGCTGATCCAACAAAGGTCGCCAAAAGTACTCTCCGAGCAGTTCAGAAGAACAAAAGAGAAGTTCGTTTACCAAGGCGTATGGCAGTCAACGCCGCGCTGAATGGACTTTCAACGAAGTTATTTGAAACTTTCCAAGTCGGCATTGATGTTCGTAAAGACGGTGGAAAGGCGCCATTTCAGTAGAAACTTTATCAATGTGGGCCTGGTGGGGATCGAACCCACGGCCAAGGGATTATGAGTCCCCTGCTCTAACCACTGAGCTACAGGCCCGACTGGATACTACCCAGCAAATGAGCGTTATGGGAACATGCAGGCCGAAAGCCTCCTAATTTTTTTAGGAGGCTTTCTTGCTCCGGGGGTGGGGCTCGAACCCACGACCTGCGGATTAACAGTCCGACGCTCTGCCAACTGAGCTACCCCGGAAGGGATGTCCGTGAGGATACCAGCTTAAACACTAGCTCCTTTTTGCATAAGAGAGACAACCCTAGAGGCATCTCTCTATTCATAGCTTACTGGTCTTCGAGGTAAACACGTAGACTGTCACGTTGCCCTGATCGTTTGAGTTTAAACGTCGCTTTAGATTCAATCTGACGGACACGTTCGCGTGTCAACCCGATCCTTTGCCCGACTTCTTCGAGCGTCAACGGCTGTTCGCCATTTAGGCCGAACCGCATTTGGAGAATCTTTTTTTCTCGTTCGTCGAGCTCGTCCAGCAGCGCATCCATATCACCGGCGAGCATCGCAGCGGTCGTTTCATGTTCCGGCGTTTTCCCGTCTTTGTCTTTAATGAAATCGCCGAAATTAGCTTCTTCGTTCCCTATTGGCATGTCCAATGAGATGGTTTTCGTGTCAAGGCGAAGAATCTCTTCTACTTTGGCGATATCTATGTGGCAATGAGCCGAGATTTCTTCTGCGAGCGGTTCGCGCCCTAGTTTTTGGAAGAGTTCAAATCGTGTTACTCGGATTTTGTTCATTGTCTCTCGCATATGCACGGGGATACGAATGTTTTGCGATTGGTCAGCTATGCATCGTGAGACTGATTGGCGGATCCACCAGGTTGCGTATGTGGAGAATTTGAATCCTTTGCTGTAGTCGAATTTTTCAACGGCCCTCATAAGCCCGAAACTTCCCTCTTGGATAAGGTCGCTGATATCCATACCGAACCCTGATTTTCTTTTTGCTATCGATACAACAAGGCGAAGATTTGCTTCGGTTAGATGTTTTTTTGCTTTTTCTCCTTGTCGGACTTTTCTCATCAATTCTTGGGTTAGTTTCTCATCCACTTCGGATCCACTTGTGTTACTTGCGTGCCGGAGTCGGGCAAGTTCCTTTGATGCTTCCATTCCGGCTTGGATTTTTTTCGCTAAACGAACTTCCTCTTCTGCTGTCAGCAGATCAACTTGCCCTATCTCCTGTAGGTAGAGCGTTGTCGAATCAGCCATCGACGCTGAAGGCTTCCGAAGGAACTTTTGCTTCTTCAATAAGGTTTTTCTCTGGTGATTCTGAGGCGGCTCATCTTCGTGGTCAAGTGGTTCTCCTTCATCAAGGTAGATTCCGCGTTCAGCTAAACCATCGCTGATCGACTGGATAAGGTCTTCGCTTAATTCGACATTCTGTAGGCGGCGAACGACATCGTCAATGGTTAAAGACCCTTGTGCCGTCCCTCGTTTAATTAATGCTTCCCAGTCTGAGTCCAAAACAGAGGGAAAGGGGGACGGGTGAGGGCTTTCTGTCGACATCAGCTCTCCCCTTTCCCTAATGATTGAAGCCATTCGAGAAGTTGTTCGGCGGCTTTAGAGAATGGGTCGAGAGAATCGATTAGGTCACTAAGAAGCTGATGAATTCCAGCAAGTTCTTGCGCTGCTTTAAGATCGCTATTCTTTGTAGCCTCACTAGCAATTTCGTCATGCCAGTGTTTCGCTGTCCAGTAGAGAACTTCAGCAATCGTTGCCGTTACTTTACCATCATCAAGATTCTGCAGTGGTCCCTCCTGATGGAGTTTCTGTAGAAGGCTAGATGCACGCTCGTCGTGCTCTAAACGGCCCTTTGCCTCTTCAAAGGTTGTAGAACCTATCAAGGAATTGAAGATTTCTCGGTGAACTCCTTCGAAGAAGAATTGCTCTGAAATTCGATCAGGCCACAAATTAAGGTTTTCTAGTGCTTGTTGGTTATGAAGTATTAAGGAAAGTGCTCTGCATTCTGCACTATCTAGATTTTCATCACTCTGCCTTCCCTTTGGTTCCTCGATAACTCGCCGAGGGCGTTCATGAAGATCTGGTGGGGGCTGATCAAAAACTCTTCGGTAATCGTCATCTGGTGGCTCTTGTGGCGCTGGCATCGGAGCTTTACGTTTGGGCGTTTTCTCAATGCCTTTAAATTTCTCTACTAGATGGCTGTAGGAGAGCTCAGTGATTTCTGCGATTTGCCGAATGTAATCATCATGGATCATTCCATTGTGGTGGTCTTTTACAATTTGCAGCATGGTTTCTGCAGTCATGCTGCGGCCTTCAATATCGTTAGGGTCAGCTAACCCCCATATTCGTTCAATCCGCCATCTGAGGAACCGGGTGGTGCTCTCTGTGAGGTTGGTGAGGGCATCACACATACCATTTGCATGGAAATCGCCAGGGTCTTGCCCAGCAGGTAACTCAAC
>PBIQ01000031.1 GCA_002720485.1 Acidimicrobiaceae bacterium | reverse complement strand
TATTGCGGTTTCATCGCGGACCCCGAGATCTTCGAGTTTGTTCAGCAGCACTCCAACTGCGTCATCGGCATACCTGACGCCGACATCGTAGCCGTCAAAAATCTGCTTCAGGGCATCCATTGACGATGCATCCCAAGGTTGCCGTGGAGGAGGGTCGCCCCATTCGTCGGGACGGAATCCCCAGGGTTCCTGAGCCGAGTGCGGTCCGGACAGCTCCCAGTTCGTCAAACGGACCTCTTCAGTATGCCAATCAGGAATCGGGTCATTCGCAAAAGGGTTTCCGTAATGGTCTGGGGTTGTATAGGGCGTATGGGGGTCCCAAAGGTGCACGTGGAGAAGCCAATCATCATCTTTTCCTTTTCGGTCAAGCCAATCGATTGCGTTCGGCAGAACCTCATCGGCGCGTTCGCCGCCAAATCCCCGCATTGAATTCATTGCTTCCATAAATCCACTGTTCCACCAACTTGCACCATGGCGGAAAGGGAACGATGAAATTGAGGCAGTCCGCCACCCAGAGAGAAAAAACACTGAGGCCCATGAACCGAGCGAAAATCGTCCGAAGAAATTTCGATTCGGTCCTTCTGGCCGTAAGTCAGCTGCAAGTCCTCCATGATTGACCACACCGTTGCGGATCCCGAACATGCCAGTTATAAAAGCAGTACGACTCGGGAGGCACGGGACGTCTGATGCGTACACGTTCTGAAAATGAATGCCTTGGCTTGCAATAGAGTCGATGTTCGGCGTGGTATCCCGATGGTAGCCTGCGCACCCGAGATGATCTGATCGAAGGGTATCGATGTCGATATAGAGAAGACGCATACCTTATTTTTAGTCGCGAAACTATTCGACGACGAACTAGCCGTCTCATATCGCGTTGAAGATATTTCTTCTAGAGATTGTTCAGGCCCGTCCATAGGTTAATCTCGACCTATAAGGACACCGTTATGAAAGACAAACCGTATCTCTCTTTGCAGCTTAGGACTTTCGCTTCCGAAGAACCCGAGTCGTGGAGTCCTATGATTGATCAAGCTGTTGCTGCTGATCGGGCAGGAATTGGGAAAGTTGTCGTTTCTGATCATGTTGTTTTCGGGGAGAATCTTGATGCATATGCAGACCCCACCCTCGGGGGAGTTGCTGGAGGGAAACAACCAACTGGTCCAGATGGATTATGGTTAGATCCTCTCACTGTTCTTTCTGTCATTGCCGGTCGTACTTCTAAAATCCGGTTGGGTACAAATATTCTTCTAGCCGCTTTGCGTCGGCCTGCAGTACTAGCGAAATCCGTAGCGACTCTCGATGTTCTTTCAAGAGGAAGAGTTGACCTAGGTGTAGGAGTTGGTTGGCAAAAAGAGGAATACGAGGCATGTGGATTAGATTTTTCCTCTCGTGGACGCCTGCTCGATCACACGCTTGAGGTATGCCAGTTGATATGGGCTGAAGAAAAAGCTGATTATGACACCCCTGAGCTTACTTTTTCATCCATCCACGCTATGCCAAAACCACTTCAGAAACCGGGAGTTCCCTTATGGGTCAGTGGAACCGTGAATAAGCACTCGATGGCTCGTTTGGCAAAATTCGGAAGCGGCTGGATTCCATGGGGTCAGGATGCTGTCAATATTTCCAAAGGTATCGAAGCAATGAGAAATGAGGTCTCCGCATTGGGTCGGGATCCTTCATCGATAGCAGTAGTCGGGACTCTCCCAATAGTTCGAGAGGAAGACGGAATTAATATATCGGCGACAATGGAAAGCGTTCCGTCTCTGGTTGCCAGCGGAGTGACGGACTTTCGTGCCTATCTTCCTATACCAACGGGGGTTGAGGAAGCAACCGACTACCTCTCTGGAGTTGTTGAGCGCTTCCGCGAGGTTGTATAAACGGGACGAGTCTTTCCCATTGACCGCTATCAGTACACGTGTTTACGGAAATGTTCGGGCCTGTTCTAGGATAGGAGATCCCTAGTTTCGGCAATGAAATCAAGATGCTCTTGAAGATTCGTCAACCCGCAATTCATCGTCACAACGCAGGCGTGGGTGCCACCCTGGTCCTCCCATCGTTTCATGGCATCCGCAGCTTCCGCTGGTGTTCGCCCACGTAAAGCGATAAGTTCAAATCCAAAATCATCTGGAGAGCGGCCGTTTTCCTTCAGGTAATGTTCGACACGTGCGCGCCCTTCATTGCACCTTTCGAAATCTCCGGCAAACATGAATCCGTCGCCAATCTTTCCGGCCCGCCGGAAAGCCACTTCGCTGAAACCCCCCAGCCAGATTGGGATCTGCCGGTTCGGTCGAAGATTAATATTGCCTCTATCAAGCTGATCGAATTCTCCTTCAAAGCTGAAAAGAGGTTCCTCCCAATAGCGTCGGAGGAGCTCGATCTGTTCTGTTAATCTTTTCCCGCGCGAAGGAAAATCCTCACCCAGGGCGTCGTACTCAACGTAGTTCCACCCCGTGCCAACTCCGAGACGCAACCGTTCGCCTGATAGTAAGTCAACATCGGTAGCCTGCTTCGCTACAAGCGCTGTTTGTCGCTGGGGGAGTATGATCACTCCGGTGGCGAATTCGATACGTTCAGTGATTGCAGCAAGATAGCTGAACATTGTAAACGGGCAATGGAACGGATCTTTATCGGTGTAAGGACCCCAGAGTTCAGGATCGCGGTCACTATGGTCCGCTCCGACGACATGATCATATGCGAGTAAATAATCATACCCAAGGTCCTCAGTTGCTAGACCAATGGCCCGCACAGCTTCTGGGTCACCTTCGAGTTCCGTTTGCGGATATACAACACCAATTTCCATAATGACTTCCTTTTCATAGGCACAGTCAAAATAGCGAAAAAATCATGTTTTGGCCAACAGAGTTGACTTCCCAGTTCTAATGTCATACATTAAATACAAGTCGTGCTGCCGTTAATATGGAGGAACAATGGAATTCGGAATTTTTAGTAATGGGTATATTCCCGGACCAGCCGCACATGATACCGAATCAGAACATACAGAACTCATGCGCGAATCAGAATATGCAGTTATCGCTGACAAGAACAACTGGAAATATATCTGGTACGGAGAACACCATGCTCTAGTCGAATACAGTCACATGTCAGCCCCGGCACCACTCATGGGATGGGTCGCCGCTCAAACTGAGAGAATTCATATCGGTTCAGCAATTACCAGTCTTCCGACCACCAAAGAACACCCAGTCCGAATAGCAGAACGGGCGGCCATGCTAGACCATGTCACCAATAATCGTTTCGAATTCGGGACCGGACGCGGTGCAGGAAGCCATGAACTCAAAACATTCAGTGGCACGCTGCCTTCACAAACAAAAGCTATGTGGGATGAGGTAATACGGGAAATTCCCCGAATGTGGGAACAAAAAGACTATTCATTCGAAGGTACTGGATGGTCTGTCCCCGGACCGCACAACATCCTTCCTAAACCATACGGGAAGGGACACCCACCTATCTGGGTGGCATGCGGGAATCCAGAGACTTTCCAGAAAGCAGGGTCCCTCGGAATAGGAGCCATAGCATTCAACTTCGAACCCATTCACAACCTCAAAGGAAGACTGGAAGCATACAAAGAAGCAGCAGAGAGCCCTAATGAGATCATCGGACAATTCCAAAACAACAATGTCATGATGACAAACGGTGTCATCTGCCTGGAGGATCGCGAACGTGCCCGTGAAATAGCCAAGGCACGAGGAAGGGGATACCTTGTCACCATGGTGAACCTCTACCACGACACCATGCCGAAATCACCAGATGGAATTACCTGGCCGAATGCCCCTGCAAGCACGCTCATTGAATGGACCGACGAAATGCTTGACCAGATCATTGAAGCGGGATACATGCTCTGCGGGAATCCAGAAGAAGTCTTTGAACAACTTCAGGCATACCAGACTGTGGGATGTGACCAGGTTGTGTTCGGGTTACCAATTGAAGGAATGCAACATGAAGAAATCCAGGAGATGCTAGAAATCTTCGGCGACCAAGTCATCCCAGAGTTTGATAAGGACCCCATGCATAGCACAACCCGTATGCGTGACACCGCACAACCGAAATACGCAGCCTTCAACCATGATCTTCCCGATGAAGTAAATGAAGTCACCGTTATACCTGATTCAGCAATCTTGCCGTTAAGTGCGTAGGCAAATAGGACATCAACTCATCTCATGCCACGCAACAGTACAGATACGAAAACACGGCTACTTGATCACGCTGAGAGAATGTTCGCTGAAGACGGTGTCTACGCGGTAACAAACCGGCAGATCACCGAAGCTGCCGGACAGAAGAACGAATCAGCCCTAAATTATCATTTCGGAACTCGCAACGAACTCATTATCGCGCTACTGACCCGAAGAGGTAGAGAACTGGATACTGCTCGCGCAGAACGACTCGCACAGATGGGAGATAACCCGACAACCCGTGAGCTCGTGCAGCTGCTCGTTGAAGTTTATGCCAGCTGCCTCCACACTGAGAACGGATGCCACTACCTTCGGATCGTAGATCAGTTACGAGGTTGGATGACCGATTGGGAATTTATCGCTTCCTTTGAAGATGATAATGTCCATGAACATCTTCGATATATCCTCGACCTTCTACAGAAAGAAACCGACGGCCAACGTATACTCGGCATGATTATGCTCATGACAGCAATGACAGCTAGCCGAGCTCAACAAGTTTCAGTTGGACGTAAACTCCCCAACACTCATGACGAATATGTGGAAGCGCTCACAGATATGCTGACCGGCGTTCTTCACGGCCCAAACAGGTAACCCACGCTAAGATCACCTAGTAAGGGAAAACATGAAGTTAGCACTTGGGTTAGAGGTTTATAACAAAGCTGAACTCAACCTGCCCCTTGAAGCGATACAAGCAGCAGAAGCATGCGGCTATCATTCCGTATGGACCGCAGAGGCATACGGCTCGGATGCCTTATCGCCTTTGGCGTACCTCGCTGCGGTAACGGACCGGATAAAACTCGGAACCGCCGTTGTACAGGTGGCTGCAAGAACTCCAGCTGCGACTGCGATGCATGCAATGACCATCGACGCCCTAGCCGGAGGAAACCGGACCATCATCGGCCTTGGCGTATCAGGACCGCAAATTGTCGAAGGATGGTATGGACAACCCTGGGGAAGCCCCCATCATTGGCTACGGGACTACGTAGCGATAATGCGAAAAGTATTTGAACGCGAACACCCACTTGAACATGACGGAGCACAACTCAGCCTCCCCTTCACCGGAACCGGATCAATAGGCGAAGGGAAAGCCCTCAAATCTATCTTACACCCCACTGAAGGAATCCAGATATGGATAGCATCAGGGGCACCGATGAACACAGCGCTCGCAGCCGAAGTCGCAGACGGCTGGCTTCCCATGGGATATGGCCCCCACGGGTGGAAGATCCACGGAGAGAATCTAGAGAAAGGGTTCTCCAAAAGGGCCGAAAATACTGTACCACGGTCTGAATTCCAACTATTTACGAACCTCACGGTGGAGATCACAGACAATCTTCACGAAGCGATCAATAGACGAAATCCCATGTCGGCGATGTACGTCGGTGGAATGGGAAGCGAACAACACAACTTCCACCGTGACTCCATGGCGCGTAGAGGTTTCGCTGATCAAGCGAAGACGATACAAGAACGCTGGCTGGCTGGCGATAAAGAAGGCGCAGCAGAGGCCGTACCGGATGAATACATCGACATGGGTGGACTTTTTGGGACAGTCGAGCGCATCCGTGAACGGTATCCACTCACAATCCATGAAGGGACGACGGGACATATCATTCGCTCAACCGATGTCGCAACGATAGAACTCATGGCGCAGATCGTCGGAGAGCACTCCGGCTTAGAATAGGTCGAGTCGCAGAAATACCCCAGACGTACTATTCTGTTGCTTTGCTTATTAACACAACGAAGGAGTGACATGCCCGAAGCATCTAATGGAGACACGACGCTGTACTACGACACCATGGGTTCTTCGGATAATCCAACGATTCTTCTCATCATGGGTTTAGGCGCTCAGATGGTGGCATTTCGCGAAGAGTTTTGTCAACTTCTTGTCGATGCAGGATTTCATATCGTTCGTTTTGACAATCGTGATGTCGGTCTTTCTTCCAAAACATCCGGTACTCCTCCAGCGTTACAGGAACTATTAGGCGCCCAAGGGCAAGACCCATCAGATTTGAATGTGCCCTATGTGCTTTCTGACATGTCAGATGATGCAATAGCAGTTCTGGATGCCATCGGCGTCGACAAGGCACATCTTGTCGGCGTTTCAATGGGCGGAATGATCGCTCAAACCATTGTCATTGAACATCCTGAACGAATTTTATCTCTTACGTCGATTATGTCTACTACGGGAAATCCAGAAGTTGGAGCGGCCAAACCAGAATTGATGATGAAGATGCCCTTGTCTGTCCCAACATCGAAGGAAGAAGCGATAGCAAACTCAGTGGAAACGTTCCGGTTGATTTCCGGACCGCACTTTGACCCAGAAGATCATGCAAATGAAACAGCGGAAACTTATGACAGGAACTGGAATCCGAACGCTCAGGGCTTTCAAATTGCAGCGATTTTTGCATCTGGAGACCGTACCGAAGCTTTACGCACTGTCGAAATCCCCACATTGGTAATCCACGGTCGTTTAGATCCACTGGTCCAGATAAGCGGTGGGGAAGCCACGGCATCAGCGGTACCGAACAGCAAATTGGTTGTCTTCGACGATATGGGCCACGACCTCCCTGAAGTGCTGTGGGCGGACATCACGGACGAGATCATCAACCATGCCCAGACAACACCTGGAAACTGAAAGGAAAAAATGACTGAACAAGATGACAATTATGAGGATCTCACCCAATGTGGCCTTGACTCCGAACTCGAACAGGAGCTGCTAGAGGTCCAACGGGAATGCACGTTCATGTGGACAAACAAAAAAAACGAAGCATTCGGGGTGATTATGTCATACCTTCCCAGTGGCGGAAAGATATGGCTGACCTGCGCAGAACGCAGAGCTCGAGTGCCAGCTCTCCGCCGGTTTCCGAGGGCATCAATATGCATTAACAGTACTGGTACCTCGATGGGAACTGGAAAGACCGTTACCTATAAAGGAGAATGCGTAATTCATGACAGTCGAGAAATAAAAGACTGGTTCTATCCTATTTTTGCCCGCCGCCTGCGCCCAGAGCCCGAAGCAGCAGCGGTGTTCCAAAAGTTTCTTGATTCCCCAGAGCGAGTCATCATTGAATTCACACCGGATTACTCGTTGACCTTTGATAGCAAACTCATGTGGGCACGATCTCCTGAGGCATCAATTCCAGACAATGATCCGAGGAACGCTGCAAACTAGCCGGTTAGAACCCTCGCCATTCAGGGTCTCGCCGCTCTTGAAAACTAGCGATTCCTTCTTTGGAGTCGGCAGTTCCACTATTGAGTTCAACAGCCCAGCTTTCTTCCTCAGCGATAGTATGCCGGTCGGTATCTAACGCCCTATTAACCAGCCATTTGGTAAACATGTGGGCTTTTGTCGGGCCTGAAGCTAATCGTTCCGCCCATGCTTCAGCTGCATCTTTAAGGTCACCACTTGGAACGACTTTGTTACACAATCCCAGTTCTAGTGCGCGCTCTGAGGGAACATCATCAGCGAAGAACATCAGTTCTTTTGTTCGCATAGGCCCGATCAATCTTGGGAGGATCCATGTACCTAGTGCGTCAGGTACAAGCCCGCGTCGGGCAAAGACCTCGATAAATTTTGCGCTCTCCGACATGATTACCAGGTCGCACATAAAAGCCAGATGCGCTCCCACGCCAGCGGCCGTTCCATTCACAGCGGCAATGACAGGTAGTTCACAGTCAAGAATTGAAGCCATCAGGGGATGTTGGCCCCGAAGCATCATCCTTCTAGGTTCACCGACAGCTACCTGTGGTGCATCTTCTGGTCTAGGAGCGTATTCACGCCCAACAGAGATATCAGCCCCCGTGCAGAAAAACCTGTCACCTGTTGCCATCAGTACGACTGCTCTCGCATCAAATTGCCCATTCAACGATTCAAAGATTTCAGCCATTCTGTCACGCATCTGAGGAGAGATAGCGTTCGCCTTATCGGGATTGTTGATGGTTATCCAAGCGACCTGATCAACGATTTCAAAGAGAATCAATTCATCTAACTGTTCAGCTGTTGCATCCATCTCTTAAGCGTAGCCGAGAACCTGGCCAGAGCGGTGAGCTGGCAATTTACCAATTCTTCGATAGCTAGACGGTAAGAATTTCCGGACACCTCGAAATAGGCTATTCTCCAGAGGTGGTGAAAGCAGTTCTTTTCGACGTCGCAGGCGTCCTCACAGAAAGTTACGGACACATTATCCTCGAAACGGCTGTAGCTATCGATGCGAATATTGACTTACTGGCAGAAGCACTTATTCCGGTTTTTCTTGGCGAAGAAGATACAGACGAAATGGGTCACAAACTAGAACGTGGAGAAGTAACCCTTGACGAATTCCTAGAATCGCTTGGCCCTGTCGCAGAAGACGCACGATCGTTGCTCCATCCCGACTCACCGCATTTCTTCGGCCATGCCTTTAGTCCTAATCGCGAAATGATGGGATTCGCTAACGAGTTAGCAACAACAGAATGCATGACAGCGATTGTCTCCAACAGTGTGAAGGAATGGATGCCAGCTTGGGAAACCGCCATCCCTGATAGAAGTATTTTTGACACCGTTATTCTTTCTTCAGAAGTGGGACTTCGGAAACCGAATCCAGCAATGTATACCCTCGCACTAGAGCGGCTGCAGATTTCCCCTGACGAAGCTGTTTTTTTAGATGACTTTGAACCTATGGTCAAAGGCGCACAACAGGTAGGTATACATGCCATTCATGTCAGCGACCACGCAGAAGCCATTAAAGAAGTCCAAGAACTTCTGAAATCCTAAACCCAATTATGCTACCGACCTTGCTTGTTCTAATCTGCACATAGAAAAAAGGAGACGAGAATGGCTACAAAGTACTACGTTACCGACACTGACCTATCAGAACGGTTCCCTCTATACACCCGTGCAAACGTCGGCGAAGTTTTCCCAGACCCCGTCACTCCGTTAACAAGCAGTACTGGTCTCTGGCAGGGGGAGCTTGGTTGGCGAGATGCTTGGGAGCGTATCGGGGCCTTTGACGCGAGCGAATTCCCGCCAGATCAGTTCTCCCAGTTAGGTGTTGTAGCGGGCTATTGCTACCTTAATGCCTCACTCATTCGCCTCTTCGGCGTCCGCGCTCCGGGACTTTCATGGCAAGACATGGATGAGCAGTTTTTCGGCGCCTTGCCTGGAGTGCCAACTTACGAAGAGCAACCCGGAGATGAGGATTTGGAAAAAACAGCAGCGATTGGAGAAGTGTTCCAATGGGTGTTGAGCAAAACACGACTTGAGGACCTCGATGAGCTCACGGCAGATAAAAAAGCTACGGAAGATCTTCGAGCTGGACGGCCTGACCTTACAGAATTGAGCAATGAAGAACTATTCGCCCAGTTCCAACAGCTCATGCAGGAGCATAGGAAATATTTCTGTCAGCATATCTTCACTACCTATATGGCGACGGTTCCCGTCGGGATTATCTCGGGAGTAGCCGCCGCGGTAGAGCGCCCAGATCTCTTCATGCATATTATTGCCGGAATAGGTGAAGTTGACTCCGCTGAGCCTTCGCATGCATTGTGGGAGATGGGAAGGCTTGTGCGTTCATCCTCCGGACTCACTGAAGCTTTCGATAATGGTGTCGAAGGGTTGCTTGATCGGTTAGGTGAGAGCGGTGAGGCTGATGCTCGATCGTTTCTTGAAGATTTTGAGGCTTTCGTTTACTCGTATGGTTCACGAGGGCCGAATGAATGGGAAGTCAGATCACCTACGTGGGAGACTCGCCCAGAACTCGCCCTGAGTGCTATTGAAAGAATGCGACTAGCTCCAGATGAAGCAGCTCCAAAAAAGCAACACGCACAACGGTCCGCTCAGCGCGAAGAGGCAGCAGCACAGCTACTTGCCATGGTCGAAGCCGATCCAGAAGTCCATGGTGAATTGTCAGCAGGAATAGCTGCTTCCATGGCATGGTTGCCGGGCCGTGAGCGGACTAAAACCAACAATATTCGTCTCATTCATGAAATACGGGTTCGAATGCGAATGATAGGTGAACGGATGGTTGCTATCGGAGCGTTTGACGAAATTGAAGATTTCGGATTCCTCGAAGAAGCTGAATACTCTGACCTTTTCGCAGATCCTTTAAGTATGTTAGAAACGATCAGGACAAGGAGAGAGGAATATTACGGGCTCCTTGAGAGAGAAGCACAATTCCTCTTTCACGGTGAGGCTGATCCTCCCGAAACTTGGAGGCGTCGAGATGAAGCAGCTGACGACAAGCTAGAACCGGGCAATGCGCTTCAGGGAATGCCAGGCTGCCCGGGGCTAGCAGAGGGTCGCGCTCGCGTGATCCTCGATAGTAACGACCCAACAGAACTTGAGCCCGGAGATATTCTTGTAGCTCCGATCACTGACCCTTCTTGGACGCCGCTCTTTGTTCCCGCAGCCGCCGTAGTAGTGGATGTAGGCGCCCCATTATCTCATGCCATTATTGTCAGCAGAGAATTAGGGATTCCCTGCGTTGTCTCAGCGACCGACGCAACAAGAAAAATCCCCAATGGTGCACTTGTCCAAGTCAATGGGGACTCTGGAGTCGTAACAGTTCTAGAAGAGTAGGTGGTCCCTCTATCGGGGGATTTCACTCCAAGCAACATCCTTATCTACACGAACATCTCCTGGGAGGCCGAGTACACGTTCCCCAAGGATATTTCTCATAATCTCGCTTGTTCCGCCTTCAATTGTGTTCGCACGAGATCGAAGGAACTGCCCTGATACCGATGAACCCCCATGTGCTTCTTCGCTTCGTACCATCGGGTAACCGGCAGGGTGGAGCATCCCTTCGGCGCCTTCTAAGCTCATGCAGGCTTCAAAAATCTTTTGGTTAAGTTCCGCGCTAAAGAGCTTTCCGACTGAACCACCAGGTCCGGCATCTCCACTTTTCGCCAACACTTTCGCTCTTTGGTTCGTTAGGCGAAGAATTTCAGCGCGAATCCAAAGATCTGCGACCTGATCTCTCATGACTTTCCGGTCGTGTTCCCCTAATTCGTCCTTTTTCGTGTTCCAGAGATTGATGAGAGTTCGGATAGGCCCTCCGCCTTTTCCGCCGCTTCCGCCACCGAGAGCGACGCGTTCATTCATCAAGGTGGTGATCGCTACGCGCCATCCATCGCCTTCGTCCCCTAGGCGTTGGTTATCTGCGATTCGTACATCAGTCAGAAACACTTCGTTAAATTCAGCTTCGCCGGTGATTTGGTACAAGGGTCTAACTTCCACCCCAGGGGAGTGCATGTCGAGAATGAAGTACGATAAACCCTTATGTTTGGGCGTATCTGGATTGGTTCGCGTCAGTAACATGCCATAGTTGGATAAGTGGGCGAGGGTTGTCCAGACTTTCTGCCCGTTTACCAGCCATTCGTCACCGTCGCGGATCGCCCGGCTGGGAATTCCGGCTACATCTGACCCATGTGTAGGTTCAGAGAAAAGCTGGCACCAAATATCTTCTCCTGTGAAGATCTTTTTCAGATGCTTCTCGTGCATTTCTTCAGTCCCATGATTCAAGACCACAGGAGCACCCATGCCAATGCCAATTGGGTTTACCATCAAGTCGTGGTAAGGGACCTTGGCATCTCTCAAAACCTGATCCACTACGGCTTGCTTGCTTCTACTAAGGCCTAGCCCGCCTTTCCCCTCTGGGAAATGAACAAAAGCTAAACCGGCGTCGTACTGTGCTCCTCGGAAGGTGTATTGGTCGGTCGCATGCGGATCTACTTCTTCTATTAGAGCTTCTGTTCGCTGTTTGAGTTCGTCGTCGGTGATAGCCACTGAAATCCTCATTCTTTCGTTATGTCGCCGGTAAGGTTTGGCGGTAAGACAAAACCTAGTTAGTATGTCTCCATACAGTATGGCGGCAGAAAACCACCGTTAGTCAAGTGGTACGCCAGTTTTTATGTCCGAAAGGGAAAAAATGCGAGAAGTAGTTATTGTTGAAGCAGTTCGAACTCCACTAGGTAAGCGGAATGGTGGATTATCCACGATGCATGCCATTGACCTCCTAGGTTCTGTGCAATCAGAGCTATTCAAGAGAAGTGGTGTGGACCCTGCCGAAGTCGGCCAAGTTGTAGGCGGTTGTGTCGGCCAGGTAGGTATGCAAACAATGAACGTCACACGAAATGCTTGGTTAACATCCGGACTTCCTCTCGAAGTTGCAGCAACCACCGTCGATGCCCAATGTGGATCATCACAACAGGCAACAAACCTCGCTTATGCCCTTGTGGCCGGAGGAGTCGTTGATGTAGCTGTCGGCTGTGGTGTTGAACTTATGAGCGGTGTCCCCATGGGAGCAACTGTTCCAAGAGGAGATTCAGAAGTAGGAAAGCCAGTCAACAGAGGATATTGGGAACGGTATGAACTCACTTCCCAATTTGAAGGAGCAGAAAGAATTGCCAAACAGTGGGATCTCAGTAGAGAGGAACTAGATGCCTTCGGTAAGTTATCCCAAGACCGGGCCATCAGAGCTTGGGAAGAAGATCGTTTCGGATCCCAAATACTTCCAATTGATGCACCGGACCTTGGAGAAGATGGCAAACTCGCCGACACAACACACAACGTGTCTCGAGACGAAGGACTCCGAGAGACCAATCTCGAGGCGTTGGCGGGGCTAAGAACAAATATGCCCGAAGGAGTTCACACAGCCGGTACCTCATCCCAAATTTCTGATGGGGCAGCTGCGGTTCTCCTGATGACCAAAGAAAAAGCTGATGAACTAGGTGTTAAGCCCATGGCGACAATCGTTGATTCATGTCTCGTCGGGTCCGACCCCGTTCTGATGCTCACCGGCCCTATATACGCCACCCAGAAACTGCTCGACGATAATGGGCTCACGATGGACGATATTGATGTTGTTGAAATCAATGAAGCATTCGCCTCGGTTGTCCTCGCTTGGGAGAAAGAACTTCAACCAGACATGGAAACTGTGAACCCCAATGGCGGGGCTATCGCAATCGGACACCCACTTGGGGGAACAGGAGCCATTCTATTAACCAAAGCAGTTCACGAACTCCATCGAGCTGATAAAGAATATGCGATAGTGACCATGTGCTGCGGAGGGGGACTAGGAACAGGAACACTGATACGCCGGTCCTAGTAGTCAGGATCATACGATGTCTATGTCTTCCCACGAACTTGATGCGCCCCCATGGCTCCGAGTTGAATCTACGATCATGGCAACGGCGCGCGCTATCCGCCAATCATACGATAAGCGATTCGAAGGTCTTGGCCTGAACCTATCGGAAGCAAGCCTTCTGGCTTATGTCGCTGAACATGGTTCTTTATCGCAAACTCAGATAGCGAAATCACTTGGCCTTGGACGAGCAGCAACTGGCGCTCTTGTTGATGCGCTGCAAGAACGTGAACTTGTCCGGCGCGAGACAGACCCTGATGACCGAAGAGTCTGGCTTGTTGAAGTTACCATCGCCGGCAAAGAGCTCGTCGAACAAGTATATGAAAGCGACCAGGTCTTGCGAAAACAGCTTCGCGCTGGAATAACCCGTGAAGAACGGCAACAATTAGCTGCGGTGCTCGTGCGCTTAGGAAACAACCTTGCATCTGTGCTAGCTGAAGAAATCGAAACAACATAGAGTTACCAAAAAGGAGAAAATTATGGATCTGACAGGAGCATCAGCAGTTGTTACTGGTGGAGCATCGGGACTCGGCGAAGCGAGCGCCCGAAAACTTGCGGCATTAGGAGCCCGCTGCGTCATTGTCGACTTACAAGAAGACAAGGGTGAGGAGGTCGCAAAAGAAATCGGCGGCCTTTATGCCAAAGCCGATGTCGCAGATGAAGAACAAGTACAAGCTGCTGTTGATGCAGCATCGGAAATGGGTCCGCTCCGAGCTCTTGTAAACGGGGCAGGTATCGGAAGCGCCGGTAGGACAGTTGACCGCAACGGTGACCCTATGCCTCTGGCACAGTTCGAATTTGTTGTCCGCGTTAACCTAATAGGAACATTCAATTGCACCCGACTCGCCGCGGCAGCAATGGCAAAAACAGACCCTGTAGATGCAGATGGACAGCGCGGAGCAATAGTCAATATGGCTTCCGTAGCAGCTTTCGACGGACAGACAGGCCAGAACGCTTATTCAGCATCCAAGGGAGGCGTCGTCGGTATGACTTTACCTATTGCCCGCGATCTAGTCCCGCTGGGTATCCGCATCAACACTGTAGCGCCGGGGTTAATTGATACCCCGATCTATGGGACGGGAGAAGCATCCGATCAATTTAAAGCCCACCTTGGTCAGAGCGTTCTCTTTCCTAAAAGGCTCGGCTATGCGAGCGAACTTGCATCGATGGTTGTCGAATGCATCACCAATGACTACATGAACGGAGAGACCATCAGAGTTGATGGCGGAGTCCGTCTACCGCCGAAATAGGAGCTGATAATGGCAGAGAACAAAGCAGTACTTACTGAAACGAGAGGCAGAGTTCTTCTCATAACATTGAATCGGCCTGAAGCGATGAACGCCGTGAATACGGATCTTGCCCAAGGCCTTCTAGCGGCAGTCGAAGAGCTTGATTCAAATGATGGATTGACCGCCGGAGTGCTCACAGGAAGCGGGCGTGGTTTCTGTTCCGGCATGGACCTCAAAGCATTTGCAACCGGCGGGCCTCCTCAAGGCTTTGATCAGTTTCTTGAAAACGGATCACGCAAGCCGCTCATAGCGGCAATTGAGGGATTTGCATTAGCCGGAGGATTAGAAATAGCCCTGACTTGTGACCTTCTCGTAGCGGCTGAAGATGCAAAGATTGGCATACGAGAAGTTAAAGTAGGCCTCTTCGCGGCAGGCGGAGCGCTTCTGCGACTGCCCCGTCGTCTTCCATACGCTGTAGCTATGGAAATGGCGCTCACCGGGAACCCAATCTCTGCAGACGACTCAAAAAATTATGGTTTAGTTTCGCGGGTCACTGAAAAGGGGGGAACAGTCCAAGCAGCTTTGGAACTTGCAGAAGCAATTGCCGAGAACGCCCCGTTGGCTGTTGCTGCGTCAAAAGCTTTGATACAAGCCCAACAGGGAATAACAGAAGAGGAATTCTGGGAACTACAAAAGCCGTATATGGCTTCAGTGTTCAGATCAAACGATGCAAGGGAAGGTCCAGCTTCTTTCGCTGAAAAACGTTCCCCAAATTGGACAGGAACCTAGAACCTTTCTCGATTGAGGAGATGAAAATATGAAGTTAGCGATGCTATTGCCTTATGCGAATAGGTTCTCAGAGGCAGTCGATAGAGTAGTCGAACTAGAAAAGGCGGGATTGGACCTTATATACGTGCCGGAAGCCTATGCGGCTGACGCTGTATCAGCAATGGGATACCTTGCTGCAAAAACTACGAATGTTCAGATAGGGTCTGGGATCCTTCCGATTTACAGTCGAACTCCGACCTTGCTAGCTATGACTGCTGTCGGCATGGATGAAATATCTGGAGGGAGATTCGTCCTCGGTTTAGGAGCCTCAGGACCTCAAGTCATTGAAGGCTTTCATGGAATTCCATATAAGGCTCCGCTCGGCCATACACGCGAAGCAATTGACATCTGCAGAAAAGTGTGGGCACGCGAAGAAAAACTTACCTACGACGGGAAGTATTACACGCTTCCTCTTCCCGAAGATCAAGGAACTGGTTTGGGTAAGCCGCTTAAAATCATCACGCATCCCTTGCGCTCAAATATTCCTATCCATATTGCTTCCTTAGGTCCGAAGAACGTTGAGCTGACCGCTGAGATAGCAGAAGGGTGGCTCCCGACTCTCTATATGCCATCCAAGGCTGATCTGGCTTTTGGCGATGCTCTAAAAATCGGACTTTCCAAAAGAGATGCAGCCCTTCCGCCGCTCGATGTCGTGGCTGGAGGCATGGTCGCGATTGGAGATGATGTGAAACATCTTCTGGACTACGGGCGCCCACAAACAGCCCTATATGTCGGTGGTATGGGAGCGAAAGGGAAAAACTTCTACAACTCTTTGGTGCAACGCTATGGATACGAACGTGAAGCCCTAGAAATTCAGGAACTGTACCTGTCAGGAAAGAAAAAAGAAGCAGAAGCGGCAGTGCCGACAGAACTGCTAGAAGGTATGAACCTTGTAGGGCCAGAAGGGTATGTCCGTGAACGTGTCGCCGAGTTTGCCGAATCAGGAGTGACATACCTGAACATCGGCCCAATGGGGTCACCAGAAGAGCAGATACGGATAGTAGAGACCCTGAAAAACATAATCAGCTAAGAATTCATTCGTGAAGTAAAAGAATTCCCATTGCACTTCTTATTCGAAATCCTGTGCACTATCGTCGTGAAATGCAATCCCTTGAAGAATTCAGGACAGAAGCATCAACATGGTTGAAAGATAACCAGTCCAGTGCTCCGCCGAATTACGGCGCGATCCTGCCACCCACCATGGTCGATCAGGGCGTTACTTGGCAAGAAAAGCTCTTCGAAAATGGATGGGCCGGGATTCATTGGCCGACAGAATACGGTGGGAAGGGTCTTACCCCTGACCACCAGGCGATCTGGCTAGAAGAGTGCGCAAGAGCCGATGTCCCACCGTATGTGAATATGGTTGGCTGTATTTTGGCAGGCCAAGGTGTGCAGATTTATGGCACTACAGACCAGAAGAATCAACACCTGCGCTCAATACTCACGGCTGAACAACTGTGGTGCCAGCTATTTTCAGAACCAGAAGCGGGATCAGACCTCGGGGCGCTTCGAACGATTGCTCTTCGCGATGGCCCAACATGGATTGTGAATGGTCAAAAAGTTTGGTGCAGCGGAGGGAGATACAGCGATTGGGGAATTCTCATGGCGAGAACTGACCCACAGATGCCGAAACATAGAGGAATTAGTTTTTTCCTCGTCGATATGCGATCTGAAGGGATAGAAACGAGGCCTCTCCGTCAAATGACAGGTGAAGCAGAATTTGATGAAGTTTTCTTTACCGATGTTGAACTTCCAGAAACCTCATTGCTTGGGCCAGAAAATAGTGGTTGGGCTGTCGGGATGGATATTTTGACAAAAGAACGAGGTTCGATTGGGGCTGGAGCGATAACAATGCAGCGGAGACATGATGCCCTCAAAGCATTGGCAGCGAAAGATCTTGACCCTATAAACCGGCAACGACTCGTTCAGCTTTTATCCAAAGGGCGAAGCTACCATTATCTCGGGTTGCGTCAAGGTCCTGGCGCGTCCGTCGCATCATCATTGAATAAATTAGGGATAACTGAATTGATGTTTGACACAGCTAATCTCCGAGCCGACATAGCTGATTTAGAAGCCATGCTTGTGGGTTCGGGGTCTGGAAGTCTCCTTGCTGCGCCTGGAGCAAGAATCGCAGGTGGGACATCGCAGGTCCAGCGAAACATAATCGGAGAACGTATCCTCGGATTACCGAAAGAACCTCGGCCCGAATAAGCAGGGTTAGTGCTATAGAAGGTTAACTGCTGCAGCTAAGCATTGAGCAGCCGGGTCGATGGCGGGCCCAATCAGGCCGCTTGGCTGCCCAGTGGTCATAGTCGGGTTGTTCATCGTATGGGTTCCGGAGTACGTCGAGCACTTCATGAATCATTGAAATGTCTTCATTCTCTGCTGCGTCAATTACCAATTGGGCTAAATAGTTGCGAAGAACGAATTTAGGATTTGCGGCCTTCATCATTAAGGATCGTTCAGCAGCTTCAACTCCGGAGAGTTGACTTACATGTAGATAGTTTTTGACCCAGCTCAAAAGGCGACCCTGACTATTTCCATGAAAATCAGAAGGCACGTAATAGGCTTCCTCCAGTGGAAGTATCGTTTCAACGGTCGCTAACTCAGGCTCAGTAGAGATATCGATGTCGACAAGTCGTCGGAAGAAAATAGTCATGTCGGTCTCGGTGGCATGTAACAGGTCGAACAGTTCAGCAACCAACTCATTGGCAGGATCAGATGCCAATGAAGCAAGCCCGAGCTTAGATGCCATCATTTCTGCCCAATAGGAATTAAAGGAAGGCATAAATTCGTCAAGGGCAGCTTGTAGCGGATCTACTTCATGAACTGCTGGGACGAGAGCGTTCGCTAACTGGGCGAGATTCCAATGGGCCACTGCTGGCTGATTACCGAATCTGTATCTTTTATGGGCCCGATCAGTCGTGTTTGGGGTCCAGTCGGCATCAAAATTATCGATCCACCCATATGGGCCGTAATCAATCGTCAATCCATGGATCGACATATTATCGGTGTTCATCACCCCATGTACGTACCCGACTCTTTGCCAATGGGCGATCATTTCCGCAGTAGCGTCGACGACCCTACGAAAAAATTCCACATATGTTTCAGGTGATGGTTCCCCAAGGTGCGGGTAATAGTTTTCGATTACAAACTTTAATAGCGATTCAAGTTCTTCGATTTGCCCTCGCGATGTGAAGATTTCAAAATTTCCAAACCTGATAAATGAAGGAGCAACGCGACAAACAACGGCACCTATTTCATACGCTGGGTTACCGTCATAAAACATATCTCGCATCACCTGATCACCGGTAGTGCATAAACTCAGAGCCCGAGTCGTCGGAACACCGAGGTGATACATAGCCTCGCTACAAAGAAACTCACGGATAGAGGACCGAAGAACAGCCCGACCATCTCCACTTCGAGAGTACGGGGTTCGGCCAGCTCCTTTGAGTTGAAGCATCAGATGGTCGCCCTCGGTTCCCAGCACTTCACCAAGGTTGATGGCTCTTCCGTCACCCAATTGGCCGGCCCAATTACCGAACTGGTGACCCCCGTAGCATGCAGCATGTGGATCCATTCCATCCGTAAGAGCATTCCCTGAGAAGACCTGAGAGAAATATTCTGACGAAGCTTCCGCCTCGCTTATACCTACCATGTCGAGTACCTCCTTAGAGGTCGCAAGGAGCTTGGGATTAGCAGTTCTCGTTGGGTGCACTCTCGAGAAGAAAGATCTTTGAACCTGCCTGACCTTATTCTCTATTTCAGGATCAGCGGGAAGTTGCGATGAAAACCGGTTATCGAACCGCAGTCCTTCTAGAGGAACGAATTCTAAAGGCTGGTCAATAAGATCCACTATTCACCTTGTAGCGATTTTCAACCGCACTTCGTAGTTGCATACCTTAAGAATAGTTCGCAAGAAATAAAATGACCATCTACGATCTGACTTGTGACCTCACCAAATCCCGTTGATCCATATGGGGACGACCCTGCTCCGGAAACGGCCCCAGTAAGGAGCGGCGAAGATCTTAACTGGGAAGTTATCGAAGACTTTCTCCGTCGAGAACTACTGAACAACGTAGACACTTCAGGCCCTTTCATGGTCCAGCAATTCCCGAACGGTGCTGCAAACCTCACGTATCTCATCTCTTTCGGCGAAACGGAACTCGTCCTGAGACGTCCCCCATTTGGAACGCTGGCGCCAGGAGCCCACGACATGGCCAGAGAATACAGGGTTCTTTCGCGTTTGTGGAAAATTTTTCCTAAAGCTCCCCGAGCCTACGTGTTTACCGACGACGCGACTATTGCAGGGTCAGACATGTTTGTAATGGAACGGAGAAACGGAGAAGTCATTCGAGGCGTTATTCCTCATTCGATGCGTCATCATACTGATTTAGGTAGGCGTATCGGATTTGCGTTAACTGACGCAATTAGCGAATTCCATCTACTCGACCCATCTGATGTCGGTCTAGAAAATCTTGGGAAACCAGACGGTTTTGCTGAACGACAAGTTAGAGGGTGGAAAAAACGCTGGAACCTAGTGAGCGACGAGAGATACGACGCAATAATGGATGAAATCCATAGAAAGCTTTCAGATTCGATCCCTACACCTCAACGGGTTTCATTCGTCCATAACGACCTCAAGCTAGATAATTGCATGTTTCGACCGGACAACCCCGATGAAGTAGAAGCAATCTTTGACTGGGATATGACAACGCTTGGAGATCCGCTCATCGACCTTGGAACACTCTTAAATTACTGGCCTGACCCCGACGATGACCCTGAGGTTACCCGAGGAGGCCATGATGGTCTCGGCTCAGTTGGGCTTCCGAAACGGTCAGAAATCGTTGAACACTATGCCCAAGTGTCAGGACTCGACCTTTCCCACATTGGCTGG
>PBIQ01000030.1 GCA_002720485.1 Acidimicrobiaceae bacterium | reverse complement strand
TTTACGCCTACAACGCCACAAAGTGACGCTGGTTGGCGAATGGACCCGCCTGTGTCCGAACCAATCGAAATTGGAGCGAATCCTGCGGCGACGGCTGCTGCGCTCCCTCCACTTGACCCCCCTGGCACACAGGAAAGGTCGTGTGGATTGAGCGTCGGTCCGAATGCAGAGTTTTCTGTTGAACTGCCCATCGCGAATTCATCCATATTGGTTTTCCCAATAACTGTGGCGCCTGCTGCTGAGAGTCTTTCGACAACTGTCGCATCATATGGAGGTTTCCAGTTTTCTAAAATTCGTGAACCCGCTGTTGTTCGGATCCCATTGGTACACAAATTGTCCTTCAGGGCTACAGGAACACCTGCTAATGGCCCTAATGTTTTCCCTGCGGCGATATCTTTGTCCGTTTCTCTTGCCGTGGCTCTTGCTTCTTCTTCAAGGACCGTGGTAAATGCATTGATTTCTGATTCATGTTGGGTTATCTGAGACAAGTACCCCTCTAAAACCTCTAGCGCTGACCATTCACCACTTTGAACGTTCTCAGCGATACTTCGGGCAGTGAGAGACGAATCAGGAACTATGGAGTTCATGGTTGCTCTCCGAGGATCTGAGGTACTTGAAATCTACCGTCTTCTGCGGCAGGTGCCTGGGCAAGAATATCTTCCCTGTCTAGCATTTCATGTACTTCATCTTTTCGGGTCACATTTTCCATTGGTAGTGGATGGGACATCGGCTCTACCCCATCAAGTTGAAGTGCCTCGACGTCTTTCGCGTGCTCTAGAACTGCGCCCAACTGTTTGGTGAATCGTTGGAGTTCTTCTTGGGATAGTCGAAGTCGAGCAAGGTGAGCTACGTGGGAAACTTCTTTTTCTGAGATAGGTTCAGTCATTAAATTTATTCTACAAGCGAAACGACTCGGGGATCAGTTTGTCGCGTTGGGTCAGCAATTATTCTTCAGGAGGTGGCCCGAGCGAAACTCGAAGTTCAACAACAGTGTCGCGGATAACTTGTGTGAGTGGTTCAGGATCCAGAGAGATAACAGTACCTTGTGGCACATTTTCATCGTAGAGTTCAACTAATTGGTATTGGAGGCCTTCGAGAGTGAGTTGCGTTTGGGCATCCTCGGCCTTTGCTCCAACAAGATCCGCTGGGATTGTTCTTATAGTTGGACCGAGACTTACTACTAGGTCCACAGGGGAACCTGTTGGGATTTGTTCTTCGCTGTTGGAGACGGAGATGACAATCCCTGCGGGAAAGTCTTCGTTTAATTCTTCAGTGACTTCTCCGAGGGTGAGTTCAGCGCCTAAGAGGAGTGATTCGGCATCACCGAGCCTGATTCCTATGAGATTCCTGGGCACGAGCCTTAACTCTGGCCCTTGGGAAATGAAGTAGGTTATTGTCTGCCCCTCTTCGAGTTCTTCTCCTGCTTCTGGATCTGTTCGAAGAATAGTCCCTGAAAGAGTTCCATCGAGCCGGTCTAGTGCTTCTAGAAGGTTCCAGTAATCGCCAATGGTTTCATTAAACTCTTCGACAGTCATCCCAGCTGTCTCAGGGATTATTCGTGTGGTCAATTCGTCATCATCTTGTGACCCTAGGTATATGGCCCCTACTGTCGCTAGAACGATGACAAACATAAGTATCAACCAAATCCAACGATTGATTCGGCTTCGTATTTTTTTAAGTAGACGTAAAATTGCTCCATCGTTGTTCGGAGCTTTAGCAAGATCGATAAGTGTCGGGTCATCATGCAAGGAAATCGGGTTCTCAATCTCTAATCCCGTCATAACCGGGAGAGGCTCCGGCCTGTTCTGGTCAGATGTGGCTTTCATCAGGAGTTCAAGAAACTCTCCAGCGTTAGGGCGTTCATTCGGATCTGTCGAGCCAGCTTGCAGCAGTGGGGACGCCAGACTGCCAAATGATTCTTGATTCGATTCGATTTGCTCGCTTAGCGAGCTTGGCTCATCAGCAACTCCGGTTTTCCCTTTCTTTTGTCGACAGATCACACATTCATAAAGCACGGAAGCTAGCGAGTACACGTCGCTCCTTTGGTCGCTTCGACGCCCATGAACCTGTTCAGGAGAGAGATAGTCGCCATCTTCGGGAGTTCTCGGTTCTGTCGCCGAGAAATTCGCCACAGTTTTTGCTATTCCAAAATCTGCCACCCGAACATTTGATTCAAAGTCAAACATAATGTTCTCTGGCTTAAGTGCAAGGTGTGCTACTCCCCGCTTATGTGCATACTCAAGTCCTTTAGCAACTTCGATTCCTATGAGTAACGCTTGTGAGGAACTAATGCCCCCAGTAGCGTCCAATAGATCGCGTAAACTGCCACCTGAAAGGTACTCTTTAACAACATACGGGAGCTCTTTCTCCCCCCAATCATGTACAGGTACAAGATTTGGGTGATCCAAAGTGGATGCTTTCTTTATCTCCGAACGGAATTCTTCTAAAAATAATGCGTCATCTGCATAGGCTCTTCGAAGGACTCTAACGGCGACCTGCCTTCGAAGACGAATATCGTCAGCCAAATACACTTGGCCGCCTGATCCAGTACCCAGAGGGGTAATCAAGCGGTAACGGCCATCGATAACGATTCCGGAGTCAGTTGGTAGTGAATCTGCCACTGTCAAAGCGTATTCAGACTCTGACGAATTTGCATCAAACTTCGGAAATCGTCTTAAAACTTGACTGCATGGGGCACAATATGAGTATGAAAACCAAGTATCCAAGTTCCGGATTCTCAAAGCCTAATTTGTCTCGCGTAGTGGGGCCTGTCTTGATTACGATTGGAGTAGTTCTGGTAATTTTCGCTTTAGTTCTTTCGACTCAAGGGTCGGAGGATATCCGCGTTGAAGGAAATCCAGCTATTGAAGCTTTGATACCCGAGGAGAATTCTGAGGTCTTAAGACAAAGCGCTGTAGGTATTGACCTCGCACCTGGGTATAACGCGGAACTGACAATAAATGACGTTCCGATTCCACCTGATCAAATAAATGTTCTTCGCAGTGAGGAAAACCCCCGTGAGAGCGCCGGCACAGGTGGCTCTTTCGGGTCAACTCTAAACCGTTTTGTGTTCCAGCCCCTTGATGGGAGGGCTGTACCAGAATTACTGGGAGGAAGGAATTGTGTTGTTGCTGAATACTGGCCTCTATCGGATCCTTCCGCTCGAAATAGAATCAAGTGGTGTTTTACCGCTCTCTGAGGCATGTTTAACTTACCAGTGATTCCAACTCTGACAGTGCTTCCGTTGGGTCTTCTCCGACAAGTATCCCTTTGATGCCCATTGAATTTGCAACTTGGATATGTTCTTCGTAGTCATCGAGAAAAACAGTTGTTTCCGGAGAAGCGTTAGCTAGATCTAAGGCGATGTGGAAGATAGCTGGGTCAGGTTTACGAACCCCTACTTGACTGCTGTCTACGATTTCGTCAAATAAGTTTTCTGGGACCATGGACTTCCAAATACTTTGGAACTCACGAAAATTGTTGGAAACAATTATCTGACATATTCCTCGATCCTTTAATCTCCGAACACCTTCGTACATTTTGTCGCTGTGCTCTGGACGGCCACTCATTGATTTAAAGAACTTTTCAAAGTCAAATCCAGCGATGCCTGTATTCTCCACTGACTGAAGAACTTCACGGGCTGCTTCCTCCATGGTGACCTCACCCCGCTCTAGTTTATGCCATGGATGATCACCATTTGGAAGCCCATAGCCAAGGACTAGTTTGGTTATACTTTCAACAGTCATACCAAGGCTTGCGGCATATTCGTTTCTTCCATAGAACGGAGAGCCAGTAAAGATTCCTCCAAAATCCCAGAGTACTGTCTCAATTTTTCTCGTGTCTTTTGACTTGGGCTTCAATTTGGAATTTCTCCTGTTTCAAGTAGTTGCTCGAATGCTTCCTCATTGATGATAGGTACGTCCAGTTCTTCTGCTTTGCTGATTTTTGAGCCGCCTGGATTAACTCCAACGACAAGAGCATCAGTTTTTTTCGATACGCTTCCTGGGGATTTCCCCCCTCTGTCTTTGATTGCCGAAGCGGCCTCGTCTCGGTTATAGCTTTCTAGCGTTCCAGTTACAACTATTGATTTTCCAGTGAGAGTTTGAGCTAGTTCAATTTTTTCTGGCCCTTGGAAATTAACGCCGGCAGATTCCAGTTTTGCAAGAACTTTCATGGTGTCTGGGGATCTGAAAAATTGATGCACACTGGTAGCTATGACTGGACCCAAACCTTCGACAGCTTGCAGTTCTTCGTAGCTGGTTTCTTTCAGTTTATCCATTGACCCGAATGTAGTAGCAAGTAAGTCTGCGTTGGTTCTTCCGACATGAGGAATAGACAATCCGAAAATTAGATTACCTAATGATCTGGATTTCGATTCTTCAATTGCCTTTTGCAAATTAGTAACTGAGAGATCTCCGAACCCTTCGAATGATCTAACTAATTGAAAATCAATGCTATATATGTCGCCGACGTCTTGAACTAAACCTTCTGAGACGAACAAATCGATGCTCTGCTCCCCCATATGTTCTATGTCCATTGCTGTTCGTTGGGAGAAATGCTCAATCCGACCGCGAACTTGCCTAGGACAATTGTAGTTATTGCATCGGTGGCGCGCTTCACCTGAGGGCCGTTCAAGTTTTGAACCGCAAGATGGACAGTTCTTTGGAAACTCCCACTTGGGTAAGTTTTCTGGACGCTCAGAGAGAACAGGCCTAACCACTTCGGGAATAACCTCTCCGGCGCGCCGAACAATTACCTTATCTCCAGGACGAACATCCTTTTCTTGTATTTGATCCTCGTTATGAAGCGTCGCTGTTGAGACTGTTACTCCTCCCACAAAAACTGGTTCGAGTCTTGCAAATGGAGTAGCAGATCCCGCTGCGCCTATTGATACCTCTATATCTAAAAGAGTCGTTACCTGTTCCTCTGCCGGGAGTTTATAGGCCACTGCCCACCTCGGAGCTTTGGCGGTGTTTCCTAATTCTTGCTGTAGAGGCAACGAATCTACTTTGATAACGATGCCGTCAAATTCATAATCCAGTGAATCTCTCGCTTCTTGGAATTCTTGAATATATTCAAGAGCGCCTGCTATATCTTTTACTAATTTTGCATTTTTATTTACTGGAAGCTCCAAGGATGAAAGGAACTCTAATGTTTCATAGTGTGAAACAAGGTCTGGGCCTTCCTTGACTTCGCCTAGCTGATATGCCCAGAAAGAAAGGTTCCGAGTCGCAGCAATACTTGAGTCCTTTTGACGCAAAGACCCTGCTGCAGCATTTCGTGGGTTTACGTATTCTTTTCCATCGCTCTTTTTTGCTTCTCTATTAAGTTTCTGAAATTCGCTTCGTCGAAGGTATACCTCGCCGCGGACTTCAAGTATGGGTGGTGCACCCCGAAGCACATGCGGAAGGTCAGAAATTGTCAGAACGTTGTGAGTGACATCCTCTCCAACGACGCCATCTCCACGAGTTGCAGCCTGCACTAGCCGTCCTTGCTCGTAACGAACTGAGATGGCCAGTCCATCAAATTTGAGTTCACATACTAAATCACCGATCTTTGTGCCTTCTGCCAATTTCCTTTCAAGCTTTGATTGCCACTGGTGAAGTGCTTCGACCTCAAAGGCATTGTCAAGAGACATCATGGGAACTCTGTGAGTCACAGGGGAAAAAATCTTGGAAGGCGTTCCGCCAACATTTTGGGTAGGCGAATCCGCTGTTCGTAAATGGGGGTACTGGTCTTCTAATCCAATCAATTCTCTCATCAGCATGTCCCATTCGGCGTCCGAGATTGTTGGACTGTCATTGTCGTAATAGGCGACATTGTGAGCTTTAATCAAAGCCCGAAGCTCTTCGGCACGTTTTTCTTGTTCAGTAGTCACAAGTCCTCCGCCGGTAAGTCTTCTATTCGATTGGCATAACCTGCCGTGTGGCTGCAAACATCAGTATGTGACGAAGGACTACCGTATATGGGCTTTAAGGGTGGCATGGTTGGCTCTTCCATTTACTGCTGGAAATATGTTTGATAGTGCACTGAGCACCTCAACTCGTTCTGTCCAAATCACAGCGGTCATAGGGCTGTGGTTTTTGTGGGCTTTAGGTCTTCTTATGTCTCTTGTTCCTCTATCTAGTTTACTCACTCCCTTTCGCATCTTGGCGGCTATGAACGTCGTCATCGCTATTTGGGGAGCGATTGAATCACCATCATCTCTGCTCGGTATTGTCACGCGGTGCCTCAGTGGAAGTTTTTTTGTTTTAGCGCTTACACCTCAAGTCGGATTTTGGCATGTTAACGGGTCGTCGTATGGCAATGAGGTACGTATCCCTTTAAAGCCGCCAGGTGTAATGCTTCTAGGGCCGATACCTATAGCGGCATCTGGCATTGTCGTAACTCTTGTTAGCAGCCCTATTCTCCTTGCTGATAAACAGTGACTTGCTGGGAGTCTGATTGCAGGATTTGGGGGGGTTTGTAGTTTCGTAGCTTTCCGTTCCCTACATGTACTGACGCAAAGGTGGTTAGTGTTCGTTCCAGCTGGGGTAGTTGTCCATGATCCTCTGCTTCTCAGTGACCCGTTTCTTGTTAAGAGAAATGGAATAAGGTCTATCCACCTGGCTCTTGTCGGTTCGAACGCTGAAGATCTGACGATGAGTAGTCTCGGCCACTCGATAGAGGTAGAACTAAATCAAGAGGCTGAGATTGCTGTCCGTAAGGGGTCTAAAGCTGAATCCACAATTTTAAATGTCTCATCATTTACAGTTTCTGCTTCGCTACTAAGTAGCGTTTTTTCAGAAGCGCAACGTCGAGCAATATCGACGGCGTAAAGCGAGGAAAGACCTACCTAGCTATTGCTGAACCGACAACTAAGTCACCGTCATAGAAAACTAATGACTGGCCAGGTGCCACTTTCATGTGTGGTTCGATCCATTCGACTGAAGAGGTAACAGTAGCAGAAGCAGTTCGTCCATGAGCGCTAGTCTGAACTTCCACCGTGCTAGGATACGGCGCATCTACCCAGTTCAAATCTTTAATCTCTGTAGTTGAACAGTAAAGGTCTGGTTTCTCCCCAACCGTAACAGTGGCTTTTTCTGCATCTACCTCTATCGCGTATTTTGGAGCCCCCTGACCGGATAACCCCAATCCTTTTCTTTGACCTATAGTGACCATCTCTATGGATTCCACCTCGCCAACTGTCCGCTGATTTTTATCCAGAACCTTCGCGGGTCTTAGATCTATGCGTTGCTCAAGAAACTTTTTTCGTGAACCTTTTACATTGCTGATAAAACAAACATCTTGGCTATCAGGTTTATCAGCTACGCGAAGATCAAGTGATGCTGCTATTTTTCGAACTTCTGTTTTGGTCATCTCACCCAGAGGAAGTTTGATCTGCTGCAATTGTCGCTGCTCCAACATGTGAAGCACATATGACTGATCCTTTGAAAAGTCTGCCCCACGCGCAATACATAGCCCGTTGTTAAACTCTACAATTCTTGCGTGATGCCCAGTGGCTATGAGGTTAAACCCTAAAGCCTTTGCCCTCCGTATCAACTTATCGAATTTAAGATGGCGGTTACATTCAATGCACGGGTTAGGGGTAAGGCCTTCGGCGTGGGAACGTACGTAGGGCCCTACAACATGGTCTTCAAACTCGTCACCAAAATTAAAAACATGGTGCTCTATCCCTAAAGAGTCGGCAACACGCCGAGCATCGGTTACATCTGAAACTGAACAACATCCAGTATCCGATGGCCCTCCCCAAAGTTTTAGAGTTACACCGGTGACTTCATAGCCTTCCCTCTGCAGTAGGCCTGCAGCAACAGACGAATCAACCCCTCCAGACATCGCGACTAGGATTTTCCCCTTTGAACTCATGAACCGGTCCTTCTTAAATTCCCTATCAATTTTGGCACAGCTTCCATTGCTATCGATATATCCTCCCATGTGGTTGCATGCCCAAGTGAAAGCCGCAAAGATCCTCCAGCTAAATCTCTTGAATAGCCCATTGCTGCTAGAACGTGAGAGGGGTCCTGCGCTCCACTGGAACAAGAAGAAGCTGCTGAAGCTACGATGTTTTCTTGCTCAAGCATGAACAATAATGCCTCACTTTCTATCCCCTCAAAACAGAAATGGCAAGAACCAGCAATTTTGTTTTCACGATCTACGATTCCGTTGTGTAAGGCCACTCCTGTTTCATAGCTCTGAGGCACCTCCTGCAATTTGTCTGCCAGCTCATTTCGTAACGCAGCTACACGCTCGACTGTCACGTCACGTTCCTTCACTGTGACGTCTGCGGCTGCGGCCATAGCTGTGATAGCAGCTGTGTTTTGTGTTCCACTTCGAACCCCTAGCTCCTGGCCACCTCCGAGCTGCATTGGGGAAATTTGAATTCCGTCACGAATAACAAGCGCCCCAACCCCCTTCGGAGCTCCGAACTTATGACCGGCAATACTAATTAAATCTGCCGATTGAGCTAGTGATGCAACATCTAACCAAGGAAAAGCTTGAACAGCATCAGTATGAATAAACGCCTCTGGCGCTTTCTGGCGAACTATTTCTACAATGCTCTCTAGATCTTGGATCACACCCGTTTCTCCATTGACTAGGCCGACAGAAACCAAGATCACATTTTCGTCTAGAAGGTAATCTAGGTGGTCTAAATCAAGTAAACCGTCTTCACTGACTTGGATGAGCTTTCCGCCTAGCTGCTCTACCGGAGCCACAACTGCATGATGATCCGTTATGGAAGCAAGAACGGTTCCTTGGCGTGCGCTGTGCGACCCAAATATTGCAAGATTATCTGCTTCCGTCCCGCCTGCAGTAAAGATAATTTCTTTCGGGTCGCACCCTAAGCCAATCGAAAGCGTATCGCGGGCATCGTCTATGAGACGCCGAGCCTCTCTAGCCATTTTATGCGCGCCAGATGGATTCCCGAAACAATTTTCTAACACAGAAACCATGACGTCAATTGCCTCCTGCCGTATAGGCGTAGAAGCAGCGTTATCAAGATAAATTATCTTCTCACTCACATAGTAAGGATACTCCGATAGGGCAATGGTCGAAAACAAGAATTATCATGAGGTTGTGCCTGACATCTCTGTGGAAACAATAATCGAAACTCCCCTTGAAGAGGTATGGAAATCTGTAGAAGACATCCAAAGCCATGTGAACTGGATGGATGACGCAGTTTCAATACATTTTGTTGGGGCTAGACAGCAAGGAGTTGGTACGACGTTCGATTGCGAAACCCAAATAGGACCTTTTAAATTAACGGACCGGATAGAAATCACTGAATGGGTAGAGAGAAAGACTATAGGAGTTTCTCATAAGGGGCTAGTAAGTGGAAGTGGCAGATTTACCCTACTTCAGTTAGACCCTAAAAGGACGACGTTCACTTGGGAGGAGTCTCTGGTTTTTCCATTTTGGATGGGCGGGCCTCTCAGAAACCCGATAGGTAAAAGGATCCTTGAGTCTGTATGGAAACAGAACTTAAAGAACCTGAAAGATCTGATTGAAAACGGCAGCTCTTCGTCTAGCGCTTCTTAAAGTTACTGCTGCCTACGCTTTGCGAGAGTTCGAAAATGCAGAATAAGGCAAACAATCATTACGAGAATAAATATCTGTGCCATGCCCATACTTTACCAATAAACAAGGATGCTCTCATTTCGTGTTCAGGAAATAGCTAAAGTCCCTAGATAGGAAGCCCCCGAGAGGAGAATTATCACCGCTTCCGGAAGGTAGGTGGGGATCTGCACTCTTTTAGGTAAATCAAATACCAGCCATCCAATAATGAGCCCCGCAGCGAAACCACCGAGATGACCACCGACAGATATAGATGAGACTGTAAAGGTCAAAACGAAATTGAGTAGCAAGATCATTCCTAATCCGCTTCTCCAAATGGAGTATCCGCTTGAGCGCTGTGCAACAGTCGCAAGACCTAAAAGGCCGAATATTGCCCCGCTTGCTCCTACGGTAAGACTATTGGGGCTCCAAAGCATGGCTCCAAATGAACCACTTATTACTGCTGAGAAGTAGAAAAGAGAGAAACGGGAGCGGCCCAGCGTACGTTCGAACGCAGGACCTAGAAGCCATAAGGCGTACATATTAAACGCTAAGTGAACAAAACCATAGTGTAAGAATCCGGACGTTATTACTCGATACCATTCTGGGAATCCAGAGAATAGGCCTCCACGGATGATTATTCCTTCAGAACTAATTTGTCCCTGAATTCCATCCCCCATCCCAACCCCAACGACGAAAAGAATTACATTTGCGACGATAAGGATTTTGACTACTAGTGGGTCAAAAGAAAAGGGGTTTCGTTCAATTCTGGTAGGTCTTCTGGCGTTACCTACACACTCTGGGCAATGAAAGCCAACAGATGCTGTGATCATACAATCAGGACATATATACCTCTCGCACCTCTGGCATCGAACACCACCCTGCCGGCCAGGGTGCCTATAACAGGTTTTGTTCTCAGGGATTGGATTCTTTGAGGTCATAGCAACCCCAATGCTAGGAATCTCCTATACCTTTGTGGCTGATTTCCGCAAATCTTTTTGGATGAAATCAAATTTCGGATCTTACGAGAAATTAGATTTGTAAAATGCGAGCATGTCAGTTCGAAAGGCTTGCTGCTGCTCTTTAGTGCCGCCGATTTTTGCTCCTCGCCTTCCATGGCCCGCTTCTACAGCTTTGAGAAAGTAGGTTCTATCTGTCGCTTCGGATGAACTGGAGTCGCTGTAAGGGTCTATCATCGATCCGTCATCTTCCAAATACACCGTGGGAGCATTTGGAGAGACACTTGCTTCAGGTATTGTATGAAGCTGCTCTTCTTTGTCGAAGCTGTGAGCTGCTTTTGGCACAATTCGTATTGAAGCGTTTCCACCGGAAAGATTGATCGCTTGAATCTGTGACTGAACTTGTTGAGTCGAAACCCAGTCGTCAAGTTCACCGACAATTGCACGGACCGTGGTTGTCCCAACGTATGGTGTTACGAACTGGTGCCCACACCATGGGTAAACCGCATACACGCTTTTGAATACATACTCTGGCCCTATTATCGGATCAGCAAATGCCCTTATTGCGGCAGTCAGAACAGCCGAACCGCCTCTGCTGTGCCCTTGAGCGGAAATCCGCGTTGAGTCTATTTGTGAGAAGCTATACAGGGCTCGTAAAGCAGCGAGGACATCAAAAGCGCTAGCAGCAAACGAATACTGAGTCTGGTTGGAAACCGTAGAGGCAATACCTCTGGTAGAAAAGGGGTCTAAAACAACTACAGCTATTTCCTCGTTAAGAAGAGTTTCCGCATGCGAGAGATGGTTCTCGCTAACTCCTAGACTGCCTGGAACAATAATTACAGCTGGTAATGGCTGAGAACTTTCTGGCAGGAACATCTTTCCATGTATAGGAACCTGTTCGCATTTTGAGGGATTAGAGATAGCTTGAGCGTAGTTGAGAGGGTTAGCGGAAACGAACTCCATACTTTCACCAATAACGCCCGAGAGTTCAAAGTGTTCTGATCCAAAATCTTCTAACCTGTCCACCTTGTCATCCTAGCGACGAGCCAGTTATCTGGATATCAATAAGGCATTTTTACGTGAGGCCCATTAGTATCTTCTAAATGTTTGGACTTCCTATTCTTGGCCATCAGGGGGGGTGGGACGAAATTCTTATGGTCCTAGCGCCAATTGCTGTCATCTGGGTGATACTTGCGACGGCGAACAAGCGGGCGAAAAGACGTAACGAAAGTTTTGATCAACGGCCTCACTAGAGCGATCGATCTATATCAGCTCCTAAGCTCTTAAGATTCCCAACCAGATCTTCATAGCCCCTATCTATATGGTGCGGATCTCGTATTTCCGTTTCGCCATCAGCCTTTAAAGCTGCTGTCACCAGCGCAGCTCCAGCCCGTATGTCGTGTGCGCGAACCGGAGCTCCGGAGAGGCTATCCACTCCTCGAATAACCGCATGATGCCCCTCCGTCCGGATCTCAGCTCCCATTCTGATAAGTTCGTCTACATATCGGAACCTGCCGCTAAACAAATTCTCAGTTACGATACCTACTCCATCAGCTACCGACAGCATTGCGACTAGAAATGGCTTGTAATCAGTTGCCAGACCTGGATAAGGCAGCGTCGCTAGGTCAACAGATTGCAGAGTTTCCCCTGACATAGCCCATAGACCAGTTGAATTTGAGGAAATCCGCATACCCATTTCGCCAAGTTTCTGAGACAGCATGTCCATGTGGTCTGCCCGAGCCCCTAGAAGATTTATCTCCCCTCCGGCAATCCCCACTGCAGCTAAGTACGTTGCAACTTCAATTCGGTCTGGGATAACGGTATGTTCAACTGCAACCAAGTCACTGACACCTTCGATAGTTATTGTTGGCGAACCTGCTCCGAGTACTTTCGCTCCCATTCGATTCAGGAACGCTGCTAGGTCTGCAATCTCAGGTTCTCTTGCGGCGTTCTCGATTATTGTTTCTCCTTCAGCGCGAACTGCTGCCATCATGATATTTTCTGTAGCCCCTACACTTGGAAAATCGAGAACTATTCGAGATCCGACTAGCTTCTCAGCCTCAGCTTCTATATATCCATGTTCAGAATTAAAGCGCACACCAAGGGCTTCAAGTCCCTTAAGATGCATATCGATGGGGCGAGGACCAAAGTCATCTCCGCCGGGCAAGGCCACTCTTGCTTTTCCATATGTTGCTACCAGCGGCCCTAAAACAACTATCGAAGCTCGCATCTTCTCCACTAGTTCATAAGGAGCTTCAGGTGTGATATCTCCGGAATTCGTTATCTGAATTTGATTTTTTTGCAGGTTATTAACTGTCAGCCCCATGGATCGTAGGAGTTCGGTCATCGACTGAACATCGGTAATGTCTGGGACATCATTCAGGAGGTATGTTCCTTGTGCGAGTGTGCATGCTGCCATAAGTTTCAGGGCAGAATTCTTAGCTCCGTTGATTTTTATATCTCCAGACAACGGGCCACTTGGCCTAACGAGGATGCGGTCCATCTTTCAATTATGCTCTGAGGGGACGAATAGTCCCCACTTTATGGCAATCTTTATTAGATTTACAGCCCTAGATTACTAACATGCCTCATTTCCGACACTCACGTTTCCTCGAAGAAGATGCTGCTCGGCAGCTGCTAATTCCGCGAAATGATGCACTATTACAAGAAAAAGCTATCGACGATTCAAATTTTTCACTAGCTAAGGGCCCCTTTGTCTTTTATGAGAGATCTGTTGAAGTTGCTCCGTCGCCTTCCGGAATTTACGTTACTGAGACCTTCACCTACAAAATAGCGTCCCCGGTCTGGCGTTTACTTTTAGGATTCCCTATTCGCAGATTTTTAAAGAGAGGAGGGGCACCTGAAGAGAACCTTTGGTGGGCTCCACCTGAAATATTCGATAGCGATACAGCGAGAACCTTAAGCCTTCTTTGCATAGCAGCAGTTATTACTGGCTATTTAGGTGCCCTACTTGGTCAAACAGCTACGTTCGCTGCAGAAGAATTTGGGGCAAGCGATAGAGCGCAGGGGGTTCTTCTAGCATTGGTACGAATCGGAACACTAATTACAGTTCTTGTTGCTGGCCTTGCAGATAAACATGGACGAAAGCGGTTGTTAATTTTCTCGCTCTGGAGCGGTTGCCTCATGACGTTATTAAGTGCAGCATCTCCAAATATTGCCCTTCTAGGTATTTCACAAGCTGCAGCGAGGGGATTTGCTACTGCGATCAGCATTCTAATCGGAATCATGGCTGCCGAAGCTGCTCCGAAGGGCAGCCGAGCTTACATTGCTGGAATTTTGACGTTAACTGCGGGCTTGGGGGCTGGAATTCCCGTGTGGCTCCTTTCTCTGGCCGATATCCATGCAAAGGGTTGGCGTTTGCTATTCCTTATTTCTTTCGCCTTCTTCCCTGTCATCGCATGGTTGAAGGGGCAGCTCAATGAAAGTGAACGGTTTCACTCTCATCAGGAAACTCACAGTTCTGATGAACCTGGTTCTTTAGCTCCCGTTGTTTGGTCAAGATTCCTAGCTCTCGCAGCGGTAGCATTTCTGATTCTCATGTTTGCAGCTCCCGCAAGTCAATTCAGGAATGAGTTCCTAAGAGACGAACGAGGGTTTTCGGCGGCTCAAATAAGCTTATTTATTTTAGCTTCGCATACTCCACAGATCATTGGTGTAGCTATAGCAGCTAAGGTATCAGACTTAAGAGGGAGAAAGCCTGTTGCAGCATTTGCAGTAGGAGTAGGGTCCCTGTTTACCGTTCTCGCATATAGCTTCTCAGGAGTCGGAATGTGGTTCACTGCGATGATCGCAGGAATCATTTCAGCCGGTGCTGGACCTTCCTTGGGAGTTTATGGTGCTGAGATGTTCAGCACAGGACGGCGAGGCCAAAGCAACGGAGCTATATCAATCTTTGCTGTACTTGGAAGTGCATGCGGCTTACTTCTTATCGGCGATTTTTCTGAGCGCTTCGGAAGCTTTGGTAAAGCATTTAGTCTTTTGTCGATCTGCCCAATTCTTGTAGTTATATTGGTTTTAGTTTTTTTCCCTGAGTCACGGAATAGAGAGTTAGAGGATCTCAACCCTGAGGATCTTCCTTCAAATAGGCGTTAACGAAGACTGACAATCCATTCGTTTAGAGATTTCGTCAAGATTTCTATCCCCTTTTTCGGATCATGCCCCTGACCATTAAGCCAGATCATCGATACTTCACCTTTTATTGATCGAACATTTTGGGCAAAAAGCTCCGGAGTTCCAAATGGGTCTTTATCTCCTGAAAGAAAGATGCACGGCCGAGATATTGCGTCAAAGTGCCCAGTTCTAAGGTTTTCGGGTTTCCCTACAGGATGAAGTGGGTAACTTAGTAGAACTAATCCCCTTGTTTTAAGCCCATTCGCTACCGCCATAGATGCCACACGACCTCCCATCGAACGTCCACCAATAAGTAGGTGACTGGGAGGAACTCCAAGACGCTCGGAGTAGTCTCTCGCCGCTTCGATGACCTCACTCGTTAGTTTCTCTACTTTTGGCGGAGGTCTTCGGGGACTCTCATCACGGTAGGAAAAATTTACTGTATGAACAGGAATTTGTATAGCTTCCTCGATCCTGCGGAAAATAGGGTGGTCTTTGTTGCCACCGGCACCGTGAAAGAGCAACAGGGCTTTAGGCTTAACCATTGACTAATGCGGCTATCAGATTCCGCAGGGCATTGTCAGTAGTTTCTTTCATCATCTAAGCAGGACCCTCCGAGCCTCAGTTAAGTCAGAAATACGCTTCGCTGCATCATGGTTGCGTTTAGGGTCTCCCGTATCAGGGTGAGCGGTTCTAAGAAGCTCTCGGAACCGCTGCTTGACCTCGCTACGACTTGGGGATGGGTTCTTGATCTCAAGAACGTGCAGGGCCCAACTAGTCGCATCACTATGACCGATACGCCCCATGTAATTCTTGTGCTGACCTAAGAGATAGGAAAGAAAGTCATCTCCGACGTCCCCATTCCACTTTGCTGCCTTCCGAAGTAAATTCATCGTCGCTGGCCGGTCGCTATAGGAGAAATCTTTGATGGCATATGCCGCAGCAAGTACATTTTGCTCCGGAGCCATATCCCCATCATCAAAGAGGAACCTAAATTTTCCATTCACTGAAGAGAGCTGATGGCACGTTCGTGACAAACCAACTTTGTCTCTTTGAAGGCGGTGGCGAAGGCGTGGCTGCCCCACCTTCTCCCCTCTTTGTACCTTGGTTAGGATTCCAAAATAGTCATCGTGAAAATCAAGATCAACTTGCCTCAAGTACCGGCAAACTATTCCTGCCAAGAGAAGCGACCCATTACCTGGAGGAGGATGGAGGGGCAAGTATGACTTTCCTAGACTTAAACGCAGAGTTGGAGCGATTTTTCTTGAGTGGTAGAACTCGAGTTCAGCCAGTAGCACCCAATAACAATACCGGATTTGTTTCTTCTGCAAAAGAGACAAACGCCACACAAAAGAATTATTTCTTATTTGTCTGCAGGAGGGTTCCAGAAAATGTAGCGTTTTAGATTAGTGTGAAATCGAAGACAATTTTCTTTTGGAGTTGCTATGCCTTCTGTTGAATCCCCAGACCGTAATCTTGCCATGGAACTCGTTCGTGTTACCGAGGCAGCTGCTATGGCAGCTGCTAGGTGGATGGGACGAGGAGATAAGGAAGGTGCAGATGGAGCTGCTGTTGATGCCATGCGGGTAGTCCTTGGAAGCGTGCAGATGGATGGGGTTGTGATCATTGGTGAAGGCGAGAAAGATGAGGCCCCGATGCTCTATAACGGTGAACACGTAGGCGATGGGTCGCTTCCTAAATGTGATGTAGCGGTTGATCCTATCGATGGCACTACCCTAACTTCACTCGGCAGAGGTAACGCAATAGCAGTGATCGCAGTAAGCGAACAAGGAACTATGTTTGATCCAGGTCCTTGCGTTTATATGGAAAAAATAGCTGTTGGGCCTGCGGCGAAAGGAAGGGTCGATATTAATGCCAGTCCAAGTGATAACCTTCTGGCAGTTTCCGAAGCGAAGGGAGTGCCGGTTAGAGACCTGACCGCTGTAGTCCTAGACCGCCCCAGACATGATGACCTCATCAGTGAACTTCGTGAGTCAGGTGCACGTATTCGACTTATTCCAGATGGCGATGTCGCCGGAGCGATCTCCACAGCGTGGCCGAACTCTGGGGCAGATATTCTTTTCGGAATAGGTGGAACACCTGAAGGCGTCATTGCGGCGGCGGCTTTAAAGTGCATGGGAGGCGACCTCCAAGGAAAATTATGGCCAAGAGATGACAAGGAAAGAGAAGCAGCTTCGAAAGAGGGGTACGACCTTTCTCAGCCACTATCTATCGATGACCTTGTAGATGGAGATAACTGTTTTTTCGCAGCTACGGGAATCACAGACGGCGATCTTCTTCACGGCGTCCGTTACGAGTCGAACATGGCACATACCCAATCCTTAGTTATGAGATCTAAATCTGGGACGGTACGTTTAGTAAACGCCCAACACGTCCAAGAAAAGCTCAACGCTATTAGTGACATTGACTACAAATAGGACTTTGGGCAACTCTAAGCGAAGGAAATGAAATGACTGAACTAAGTGGTAAACATGCTCTGGTTACAGGCGGCGGGACAGGTATAGGTCTTGGGATCGCGCGTCAACTATTGAAAGCAGGCGCCTCTGTAACAATTTCTGGCAGAAGAGAAGAAGTCCTTCACAATGCCAAAAAACAGTTCGAAGCAGATGGAGCTGACGCAAAATCAATCAGTATTTCAGTTTGTGACGTAACCTCTCCGGATCAGGTAAGAGCTTCCGTACAAGATGCTTCCAGTAAAAACGGGGCGCTTGATATTTCAGTTGCAAATGCTGGGATCGGATCTGGAGGAGCTTTTCTAGCTATGGACGCTGAAACCCTCAGATCCGTCTTAGAAGTCAATGTCGTTGGTGCATTTAATACGATTCAAATCTCCGCCGAACATATGCGTGAATTCGGAGGATCTATAGTTGCTATTTCTTCTATAGCTGGGGCACTAGGAGGACGATTCCGGGCTGCTTACTCTGCTAGTAAAGCAGGACTGGACATGCTTGTGAAAAGTGCAGCAGATGAACTTGGAGGATTTGGAATCCGAATCAATTCGATTCGCCCTGGGATTGTTAGATCTGAGGCAACTGCTGCGATGTTCGATCATATGCCTAACATGATCGATGACTATCGAAAGAACATGGCTTTAGGGAGAGTCGGAGAACCAGAGGAAGTAGGAGATGCTGTCGTTTGGTTAGCAAGTGATGCAAGCTCGTGGGTCACTGGGCAAAATATTGCTGTCGATGGAGGGCACACACTTCGAAGAGCTCCAGATTTTGAGCCGGCTATCAGAGCAAGATTAGGTGATGAAGCATACTCCGAGATAGTGAAACCTGGATTTGGCCCAAACAATTAGAGGCGATCTAGCTTAAGCCACGTCAGCTGCTAGTAAACGAACCTCTGCTCGCTGCAAAGCCATTGAGGCTTCTTCGTTTTCACTGTCCCCTGCAAGAATCTCGTTGGCTCGGTCCAGAGCGTTTTTCGCGCGTTCTATATCGATATCCTCAGCAAGCTCTGCTACGTCGGATAGTAAAGCAACATGATTATCTGAAACTTCAACAAATCCACTGTGAACTGCTATGCGTTGAACTCCTCCATCGCTTAAGGCTATTCGGATCACTGACGAAACAAGATTTCCCACGAATGGGACGTGCCCAGGTTGAAATCCGATTTCGCCGTCAGTTGTTCGAGCTATGACTAATTCAGCTTCTCCTTCATAGACTATGCGTTCTGGAGAAACTAATTCAACGCGCAATGACATATGGTTCCCTTGCACAAGTAAAACATAATTTCATTATGAACTAGCCTCTAATTCAGCAGCTTTCCGCTCAACCTCTTCTGCGCCACCAACCATATAAAAGGCTTGTTCTGGGACATGATCGAGATCACCTTGAACCAGAGCCTCAAATGAAGAAATGGTATCTTCGATACCAGTGAAGACTCCGGGTTGGCCGGTAAAGATCTCAGCGACGAACATCGGCTGGGATAGGAATCTTTCAACTTTTCTTGCTCGGTCAACCGTTACTCGGTCTTCTTCTGATAATTCATCGAGGCCGAGAATTGCAATAATGTCTTGGAGTTCTTTATAACGTTGGAGAATTTCCTGCACTCGTCTGGCCACAGCATAGTGGCGATCACCGACAACCTCTGGGGAGAGGATAGTTGAAGTAGAAGCTAGCGGGTCAACAGCTGGATAGATTCCAAGCGATGCAATATCCCTGCTTAATTCCGTTGTGCCATCAAAGTGGGTAAAGGACGTGAATGGGGCAGGGTCTGTGTAGTCATCAGCTGGAACATAAACTGCTTGAAGCGAAGTAATCGA